>DYMG01000025.1 GCA_020721655.1 Paludibacter propionicigenes
GGTAATTTCAAAGTTTTTAACTGAGTTCCAATTTGGTGCAATTATCATATTTTTAGGCGATTCGCTTGCAAATCGTTCTATAATAATGTTAGGATTTAACACTTCTAAAAACTTAATAATTAACGATATATAACCATCAACATCAAATAAATTGTAGTTATTGGCATTATTTTTAAAATCTAACGCCATTGCAGTTCCTTTAATTATTTGTAATTGATGTATTTTTAGTGTGTGTATGTTTAGTTTTGATATTTCTTTAGCATGATTTAGCATATCATCAATAGATTCTAAAGGTAAGCCTAAAATTAAATGCCCGCCTATATGTAATTTAGTGTTTTTAGTGAGTTTAAATGCGTTTTTAGTATCTTCAAAAGTATGTGCTCTGTTTATTTTTTGTAGTGTTGAGTTTTTTGTGCTTTCAATTCCAATTTCAAGAACTATATGAAATTTATCGGTAAAAGAGTTCAATAAATTTATTATGTCAGCATTAATACAATCGGGTCGTGTAGAAACAACCATTCCCACAACTTTATTGTGTGATAAAGCTTCTGTATAAAGTTTTTTTAAATGTTCAATTGAGTCGTAAGTGTTTGTATATGACTGAAAATAAGCTAAATATTGTTGAGTTTTGTATTTAGGTTCAAAAAAAGCAATACCTTCGTTTAGTTGTTGTGTTATTGTTTTATTAGGCGAACAGTAGAATGGGCTAAATGTTTTATTATCGCAATAAGTGCAACCTCCTTTAGCTTTGCTACCATCTCTATTTGGACAAGTAAATCCTGCATCAACAGATATTTTTTGAACCCTTTCGGAAAAAACAGATTTTATGTATTTAGAGTATGAATTAAAAGGTTCTTGCATAGTTTATACCAATTACAAATAATATATTGTCCAATAAATGAATTGTATAATGCCGATGCAATAGCTGTTTAGTCCAATATTAATTGGACTTCCGAACTCGTTCGGAATGCTTTCGGTATTATATAACAAAACCCTTCCAAAAAAATTGAGAGGGCTTTGTGATTTTTAAAATATTGTATTATTTAGCTACTCTTTCTAACCATTTTACCATGCTTAACATTACTAGCATCGAGAGTCCAGTAGCTATTACAAAAACTATCCAACACGCCCATATTGGAACACTAGTATAAAGTAATCCTCCAACGAAAAGAATTGAATTACCAACAGCTGTTGCAGCAAGCCAACTACCTTGCATTAGTCCCTGAAGATGTGGTGGTGCTACTTTTGATACAAACGATAATCCAAGAGGAGAAATGAACAATTCTGCTACAGTAAGAATAAAATAAAGAATAACCATTACCCATGGTGTAATTCGCATTGTATCTAATTCTGACACACTCATACTCGAAAGTGCTTCTTTTGCAGGTAACGCAAACGAAAATACCATAAGGAAAACATAAGCAAGTGCAGCAATTCCCATACCTATAGCAATTTTCATAGGTGTTGAAGTTTCTTTCTTCTTTTTCTTAAGAGCACCAAAAATCCACATAATTAGTGGTGTGAGTAAAACTACAAAAATTGGATTCACACTTTGAAAAATTTCAGCCCCTTTGATACTTGTAAAGCCAAGATCAATGTTAATTATATCAAGGTTTACATAATCACGAGCAAAGTAAGTAAGCGAATATCCATTTTGGTGGAACGACAGCCAAAAGAAAATAACAACACCAAATACTGCAAATAGGGCATAAATACGTTGTTTTATTTCCTGAACGCTCATTTGAATTTCTTCTTTCGAAATGTTTGATGCCGATTTGTTTTGATTAGACGCTTTTTTGGCAGGATCTGGGAATGTATTTTTATTTAAAATATATATTACAAGTGAGATAACCATAGCAACAATTGCAGCTGCAAATGCATACTGAAATCCACGATTAAAAATTTCTAGATAGTTGTTTGCAAATGCAGTTAGGTCGGTAACATTGCTACCATCTAACATTGCTTTGTTGGCATATTCAGTCAAACGATTGAGCGATTCGGCTGGCATAGCTGTACCATCGGCTATATACTGATGACACAACTCAGGTAATGAGCCGTTGTAGTCAAAATTATGTACTTTCAACCACCAGTTTCTAACACCAATGGCAATAAATGGTGCAAACATGGCACCAATGTTAATAAACATATAAAAAATTTGATATCCTGCATCTCTTCTATCCGAATACTTTGGATCATCATACATTTGACCCACTAACGCCTGAAGATTTCCTTTAAATAGTCCATTTCCAAATGAAATAACCATAAGTCCTCCTATGGTTATAGCAAGATAAAGACCCATGCTTGGTACTGGAGTAGGGGTAGGTATTGCAATAATTAAATAACCTATAGCCATCAACACAATACCTATGAGAATTACGCCTTTGTAATTCTTGGTTTTGTCAGCAATTAATCCACCAACCAAAGCCAGCAAATATATCGACGCATAAAAAGCGGAGTAAATATATCCTGTAGTAGTTTCTGATAACCCGAATTTCGACGAAATGAATAGGGTAAGAATTGCCATCATTATATAAAAACCAAATCGTTCGCCCATATTTGCAATGGCGGCAGCTATTAATCCTTTAGGATGTCCTTTAAACATATTTATTTATTTTTTAATTATTAAACGAAAGTTTACAAAGTTAAAAATCTTTTTTAATTACAAAATAGCTGAAGAGTTTATTTTTGGTTTTGTAACAAAATAATTTTTTGGTTATGCACAAAAAAAGTCCCCCAAAAAATATTAGGGGACAACTAACCTATGAGAAAAATTATATTTGCTTAGCAAAGATAATATCGTTTTATTGAAAAGTCAAGTAAATGCGTAATTATTAAAATTAATAATTGTTAAATTTATTTTTTATAGCCAAGTTTTGTTAAAACTTCGTCGCTTTTATCGAATTTAGGGTCGGTGTAAAGCATATTCATATTTGCCGATGAGTCGAAAATAACTGCAAATCCACCTTCGGCAGATATTTCTTTAATAGCGTTAAAAATATCGTCTTGAATAGGTTTAATTAATTCTTGACGTTTTTTGTATAAGTCTCCTTCGCTACCAAAGTATTGTTTTTGAATGTTTTTGGCTTCTTTTTCTTTTTCTACAATGGCATTTTCTCTTTTTGTTCTCATATCTTCTGTAAGAAGAACTTTTTCTGCTTGATAGTCTTTGTACATTTTGTCAATTTGAGCATAAACAGCTTCAATTTCTTTTTGCCACTCTACAGATTGGTTATCTAACTGGTCTTGTGCTGCTTGGTATGCGGGTATGTTTTTTAGAATGTATTCGGTATCAACATACGCAAATTTTTGAGCGAAACTTATTATTGAAAATAAGACTGCTAAAGATAATAAGGTTATTTTTTTCATTTTTAAAAAGTTTTAAATTTTAACAATATTTATCAAATTTCGTGCAAATATTAAAAGTTTTGTCCAATAATAAAATGGAATTGGCTTCCGGCTGATGTTGCATTTCCATAAAGTGGGTCGAAACCGTATCCCCAATCTACCCCCAATTTTCCAAACATAGGTAAGAAAATTCTAATTCCAACTCCTGCTGAGCGATGAATGGCGAAAAGGTTTATTTCGTTTAGTTTATACCATGCATTTCCAGCTTCTAAGAAAGCTAATCCGTATAAAGTTGCGTTTGGGTCTAAAGAAAGCGGGTATCTTAGTTCTAAAGTATATTTTGTATAAGCATTTGCCGAACCATTTGGTGTAAATGCTTGGTTTGAGTATCCTCTTAAGGCAATAGTTTCGGTTCCGGAAATTGTATAGCTCATAAGCCCGTCGCCGCCAACATTAAAGCCTTCAAATGGTGAGTTTCCAACTTCGTGATTATAAATTCCCAAAATTCCCAGTTCGCCTTTTGTCATTAATACTAAATCGCCAGCAACACGCTGAAACCACGATGAGGTTATGTTCCATTTATGGTATTCAACAAATTTATAGCGTTCTTTTGCGTCCATTGTTGTGTAATCTTTTCCGTTAAACACTGAGTATGGCGGTGTTAACTGTAAAGAAATTGAGAATGATGAGCCAGTTCTTGGGTAAATTGGTTGGTCAACGGAATTTCTCATTAAAACAGTTTTAAAACTTATGTTATTTGCCACGCCATCGTTAAAAGAAAAGAGAGAATAGTACGAATATTTATTTAAATCGTAAAGTTGATATGATAGTTCGTGATATAGTGTAAAAAAGTCGTCGGGCCATTGTAATCGTTTTCCCATACCTAATGCTACACCTGTTATTTTCATTGATTCTCTGGCTGGGTCAGATAGTTTTCTGCCGTTTGTATAAATATTGTGATAAACCGAAACGGTAAGCGAATTAGGTTTTTTTCCACCAAGCCAAGGTTCTGTAAAAGACATACTATATGCTTGATAATAAATACCGTTTGTTTGAGCACGAAGGCTTAATTTTTGTCCATCACCAGATGGTAGCGGTGTCCAAGACTTACCATTGAAAATATTACGTAGCGAAAAATTATTGAACGATAAGCCTAACGTTCCAACAATCATTTGAGCACCCCAACCTCCGGAAAGTTCTATTTGGTCTGATGGTTTTTCTTCAACAATATATTCTAAATCTACAGTACCATCTACAGGGTTTGGTTTAGGGTTTACGTTTAGTTTTTCTGGGTTAAAGTATCCTAATTGAGCTAATTCTCGTTGAGTTCTAATTATGTCTTTTCTACTAAAAAGTTCGCCGGGTTTTGTTCTTATTTCTCTACGAATAACGTGTTCGTGTGTTTTTGTATTTCCTATAATTGTAACATTTTTTACGGTTGCTTGTTTGCCTTCGTAAATACGCATTTCTATATTTATAGTATCGTTTTTTACTGAAATTTCGACAGGTGTTAGTGAAAAAAACAGATATCCGTTATCTAAGTATATTGAACTTACGCTATTTTCATCAACAAATAAGCGATTATCTAAAAGTTCTTGGTCGTAAATATCGCCTCGTTTTATTCCTATTCCTCTTGAAAGTAGTTCTGATGGGTATTTTGAATTTCCTGTCCAAGTAATATCGCCAAAATAGTATTTATTTCCTTCTTTTAATTTTATGTCTATTGATAGCATATTTTCTTCAGATTTGTAAACAGAATCTGATATTATTTGAGCGTCTCTATAGCCTTTACTGTTGTATTTTGCTATTATGTTAGATTTATCGGCTTTAAAATTTGATTGTATAAATTTTGATGTTTTAAAAATGTGTGTTAATTTTTTTTCTTTTGTATCTTTCATTAATCGCTTTAATTTTCTATTTGGCATTAGTGTAACCGGTTTTCTTTTAATGAATAATAATTTATCGCGGTTTCTTAAAGCATTATTTCCTTCAAATGTTATTTTTTTTATTTTAACTTTTTCATTTTTTATAACTTCAAAAAACAGTATTACGTTGTTAGAAAGTGTAGAATCGTTTACTTCACGAATGTTTACTTCTACGTTATAGAAGCCTTTATCTACAAAAAAGGTTTTTATTTTATTTTTAGAGTTGTTTAATATGTTATCGGTAACTTGGTCTCCTTTTCTAAGGCTAAGTAAGTCGCGAATGTCGTCGGCTTCAGATTTTTTCATTCCGGTAAGAGCAAATTTCGATAGGCGTGGTCTTTCTTGAAGATAAATATCTAAAAAAACTGTATTTTCTATTATTTTGGTAACCGATATTTTTATATCGGAAAATAAGCCTTGTTTCCAAAGTTTTTCTATTGCCGATGTTATTTCTTCGCCAGGTACTTGTATTTTTTGGTTTACCGATAATCCAGAAAGACTTATTAATGCTCGCTCATCTAAATATTTTACTCCGGAAATTGTGATTCCTCCAATTTCATAATTTTTAGGACTTGCATAATCGAAGTTTAAATTATCATTTAATGAAATTTGTCCAAAAGTATTTGAAAAAAGTATTACTAAAATTAATGCAGCTATATATCTGAGCATAAACCGTTTATTTGTTTTATATTTGTTCGCCTGTTTTACCAAATCGACGTTTTCGATTTTGAAATGCAAATATAGCATTAATAAAGTCATCTTTTCCAAAATCGGGCCACAACTTTTCGGTAAAATAAAATTCGGTATAAGATATTTGCCACAATAAGAAATTGCTTATTCTTTGCTCTCCGCTTGTGCGGATTAACAGTTCTGGGTCTGGTATATTTTTGGTTGTTAGGTAAGTTGAAAACAAATTATCGTTAATATTATTTATGTCTAATTTGTCTAATTTAACATCTTTTACAATATTTTTTACGGCTTCAATAATTTCCCAACGAGCACTATAACTTAGAGCTAAAATAAGTGTTAATCCTGTATTTTTTGAGGTTGTGTTTATTGCTTCGTTTAGTTCGTTAATAACTTCTGTTGGAAGGCTGTTAATATCGCCTATTGCTTTAAGGCGAACGTTATTTTTAATTAACAAGTTTAATTCTGAATGTATTGAGCTTACTAATAAAGCCATTAGAGCATCTACTTCGTATTTTGGACGACTCCAATTTTCTGTTGAAAAAGCGTAAAGTGTTAAAAATTTTATTTTAAGTTCGCTGGCTATTTCTACTATATTTTTTACTGATTTTACGCCTTGTTTGTGGCCAAAAACGCGTTCATTTCCTTGTTGTTTTGCCCATCGTCCGTTTCCGTCCATAATAATGGCAACGTGTTCCGGTATTTTTCCGTTTAGAACTTCTAATTTAATATCCATATTAATAAATATATGCTTTACAATTGCTTTTTCCGTTAAATGCTTTCCAGTTAACAAAAACACCTACAAACGAGTACCAATCGGCATGATGGTAATAACCAATTTGTTTGTATGAGTATTTGTTTTCAATATCCGACGATGGTTCAATAGTTTTGTAATTTGATATATTGTCTATATAATCGGTAAATGTTTTTCTAAAACTCCACTCTAAACCTAATCCTATTTTTTCGGTAATATTAAATTTTATGCCCAAGCTTATAGGTATTGTAATTTGTATTGGTTTAATTGAGTTTGTTAGGTAAGCCCCTCCTAATCCAACAGCTGTGTATGGTGTAAATGGTGTTTTTTTTTCGCCCAATCTATATGGTAAAAAATTGAGTTCCATTTGTCCGGCTAAATCAATAAACATTGTGTTAAAACTAAATGCTCGTTGAGTTTGGTATAAATTTTTAGAGTCTAAATCGTTTGCTGCTAAATTCCCACCATATAAATTTACCCTGGTTGCCCAACGTGGGTTATAATTATGCCGAAAAGATAATCCTAAGCTTGGTTGTAGTTTGTAAAATTGTTTGTTTTGGTTTAATTCGCCTAAATAATAGCTTCCGCCGGCAAAAAATCCCAAGTTGTTTGTTTTCTGTGAAAATGCGGTATTTATAGATATGATTAATAGAAATAAAACGTATTTTTTCATTAAAAAGAGCAAAATTATAGTTTATTAAAGAAATTGAACGTTGGTTTATTTCAATTATTGTATTTTTTTAGAATCTTGGCAATCCGCTTCTTGCAGTTTTTAGTTTATAATTTAAACCTATCATTATGGTTAAGTATCCGTCGTTAGAGTTAGAGCACAAATCGCTGTGCCCGTCTAAGTAGTCTGATGTTGTAAACCTTCCACCAAATTCAGCACTTAATGCAAGTTTTCTATTAATGCCGTATTTAAATCCAATTCCTAAAGGCATAGCCATTGCTACTTTGCTATATGAGCTTGTTTTTCCTTTTTCGCTATTGGATCTATATGTAGGGTTTGAATTTTTTGGAAAAAAACTTACAATACCTACTCCACCAAAAACATAGCTATTTAGGTATTTAAATTTAAACCTGCGAATATTTGAGAATGTATATCTTGAGCCTAATCGTTCTTTAGTAATTGAATACTCACCAACAACTGCTGTTTCAATTAATGGTCCTGAGAATTTAATGCCTCTGTTTAGTCTTGATGTTTCTGGTGTTAGTGCATCATTTCCGGCTAACCAGCCAACAGAAATGGTTAATTTTGCTGCTATTTTTTCTTTTATTCTGTATCTGGCACCAACAAAAATGCCTGGTCTGGTTTGCGATAAATCTATATCTTTGAAACCGAAAGTTCCAATGCCGGGACCTCCGCCTAAATCTGTCATTGCAACATTTATTCCAGCTCCATATATTACTTCATACCTAACTCTTTTCCATCTTTGAGCATTTGCTTCAGACAGAATAAGAATAAATATAATGCTTAATAATATATATTTTCTCATATTTTTCTATTTATAATAATTCAAAATTAATAATTATATTATTAATAACAAATTAATTAATAATTTATTAGAATTTTGGTAATCCACCTCTTCCTGCGCGAAGTTTATATGTAAGGTTAACTATCATAAACATATATGCATCTTTATCTTTAGGGTCTCCACGTTGTTGTCCTCCAACTGTCCAACCTGGGTTATCTCCATTTGACGGATCTGCTAAAAATGCGGCTTGGTCTCCTCCGGCCGCTTTTATTAAATCGTTATCGTAGTATGTTGTGCTAACATCATCAATATAATCGGTAAAAGTTTTTCTAACACCAAATTCTAATCCAATGCTCCATTTTCTATCTAAACCGTATTTAAAGCCTACTCCGTAAGGTATTGCTACTTGTAGCCTGTGATATTTTTCCCTTACAGGGGAAACGTTTTGTCCTTCTGTACCAATTGGTTGAAGGCTTTGCCAAGCACCTGTTTGGTCTTTTCCTTTTGGATTAAACCAAAAGCCGGCAATTCCTGCAAAGAAATAAGTGTTAAGTTTAATTCCTTTTACACCTCTAACTCTACGTAAGTTGTATCTATGCCCAACTCGTTCTTTTGTTATATGGTATTCTCCTTGTACAGCAAATTCTACTAATGGAGAGTAAAAGTTTAAATTTCTATAATTCCTATACGTTTCGGTTGTTGTTGCATCGTTTCCTCTAATCCATCCATAACTAAGCATTGCTTTTGTCGATATTTGTTCTTTTATCATATACCTGAAGCCTAAATTTAAAAGGGGGCGAGTCATAGCAAATTCAAAATCTCTTAAAAAATTAGTTCCTGTACGGTTAGCACCACCAAGTTCGCCTAAAAAATTTGTTGCTCCAACTCCGTAAAAAATTTCATATCTCATTCTTTTCCACTGGGCAGACCTTTGTGAAAAAGAGTCTAAAGCAATCAATATAATGATTAATGTAATAATTAAAACTCTTTTTGGCATTATTGTCATTTTGCCACAAATATATAAAAATATTTTACAAACTATAGAATTGAATAAAAATAATTGTTTATAGATTATTATTTTATGATTAATTTTGTTATAATTATTGTTAGATTAAATGTTTTAAAGACAAATAAAATATTTTCATTTTTTGAATTTATATTGTAAACTTGTAAAATAAAATAAAATACATGAATAAAAACAATTATTGTGTTATAATGGCTGGCGGAATTGGTAGCAGGTTTTGGCCTATGAGCAGAACCAAAAATCCAAAACAGTTTATTGATATTTTGGGGCTGGGTAAAACACTAATTCAGCAAACTGTTGATAGGTTTGTAAATATATGTCCTATTGAGAATATTTATATTGTTACAAACGATATATATTTTGATTTAGTAAAAGAACAGTTACCAAATATTAAAGTTGAGCATATTTTGCTTGAGCCTTTGAGGCGTAATACGGCACCTTGTATTGCTTATGCTAATCAAAAAATATTATTGGAAAATGCAAATGCAAATATTATAGTTGCACCATCAGACCATTTAATTATTAATGAATTAGAGTTTGAAACTGTAATAAAAAACGGTTTAGATTTTACTTCAAAAAATGATGTTTTGTTAACTTTAGGTATAAAACCAAGCAGACCAGATACTGGTTATGGTTACATTCAAATAAACACCGAAGAAAAGGTTAATTCTACAAATGAGAATTTGAAAAAAGTTAAAACTTTTACAGAAAAGCCAAACAAAGAATTGGCAGAATTTTTTATGAAAACTGGCGAATTTTTTTGGAATTCAGGTATTTTTATCTGGTCGTTAAAATCGATAAATAAATCGTTTACTAAAAATTTAAAAGATGTTAGTGCTTTGTTTGAAGAAGGTATTGGGAAATATAATACAACAGGTGAGTCGGAGTTTATTAAAAATACATATTCAAAATGTTTAAATATTTCTATTGATTATGGTGTTATGGAAAAAGCCGATAATGTATATGTGTTAAAAGCCGATTTTGGATGGTCTGACTTAGGTACTTGGGGTGCGTTGTATGCCAATAGAGATAAAGATTTTAATGAAAATGTTACCTCATCAAAAGATATTTTAACGTACAATACAAAAAATTGCATAATTCAACTTCCAAAAAACAAACTTGCTGTAATTCAAGGTTTAGACGATTATATTATTGTTGAATCTGACAACACATTGCTTATTTGTAAAAAGTCGGAAGAGCAAATGATAAAACAATTTGTTACAGATATTCAAGCTACTAAGGGCGATGAATTTGTATAATAAAAAAGGCTTCGATAAGAAGCCTTTTTTATTTAGTTATTAGTGTATTTCTACATCAAAAGGCATTCTTGCTTGAGTTTTTCCGTTACTCTCAAGAATTTTATTTAATCTGTAATAATATTTATAAGTTAGTCCTAAATTTTTTTCTAAAATTTGAGTTTCAACTTTTCCAGATATTTCGCCCATAATTTCTTCAAAAAATTCTTTTTGTTTAGGGTATTCTACTATTCTGTAATCGTTCAGATTAGCTTTTTTTACGGCATAGTTTAAGGCTTCTGTTAGGCCGCCAAATTCGTCAATTAAACCAATTTCTAAGGCATTTGTTCCACTCCAAACTCTACCTTGTCCAATGCTGTCTATTTCGCTTGTTGTTTTGTTTCTACCTTCGGCAACGTGTCCGATAAATACGCCATAAATATCTTCTACACCTTTTTGTATTACTGCTTTTTCTTCTTCGGTCATTTTTTTATACATAGAGCCAATGTTTGCGTGTGAGTTTGTATGAACTTCGTCGGTACTAATGCCAATTTTACCCATAAGTTCTTCTGCATTAAACATTAATCCAAATACTCCAATAGATCCGGTAATTGTGTTTTTGCTTGCAAAAATTCTATCGGCAGGGCAAGAAATGTAATATCCGCCAGAAGCGGCAACATCGCCCATAGAAACTATAACTGGTTTAGCTTTTTTTGCTAAAACAACTTCTCTCCAAATAACCTCAGATGCCAAAGCACTTCCTCCGGGAGAATTAACCCTTAAAACTATTGCTTTAACTGTAGAATCTGTTCTGGCGTCTCGAATTGCTTCAGATAATCCATCGGAACCTATTTCTTTTATTGAGCCATCGCCCATATTAATTTCTCCGCTTCCGTAAATAATTGCTATTTTATTTTTCGATAGTTTTTTATCAACGTCAATTTTTGGGGCATTTTTATATTCATTCAATGTAATAAATTCTAAATCGTCTTTTTCTTTTGTTGATGATAGCTTTCTTAGTTCATCTATTATTTCATCATAATATTTTAAGCCATCAATTAATTTGTAATTTAGAGCATCGTTAGCATTTTGTACTTTCATAGAGTCGGCAAGTAGATTCAAATTTTCGGGACTAACTCCGCGTTTTTGACTAATTCCATCAACAACATTTTTCCAAATAGAGCCAATATATGTCATTGTTTGTTCTTTGTTTGCTTCGCTCATTTTTGTTAGCATAAAAGGCTCAACAGCACTTTTAAATTTACCATGACGAATAATTACAGGCTCAACGCCAATTTTTTTAAGTGCATCGGTATAAAACATAACTTCGCCTCCCATACCTTTCCATTCAACCAAACCTTGTGGATTTAGGTAAATTTTATCGGCTACCGAGGCTAAATAATACGATTTTTGTGTGTAATAATCGCTGTAAGCAATTATAAATTTTTTGCTTGTTTTTTTAAATTCAATTAAAGCATTTCTTATTTCTTCAACTGTTGCCATTCCAACAGGTAAAGCATCTAATTGCAAATAAATCCCTTTAATTTGTTGGTCTTTTGCGGCTTTATTCAGTTCTTTAAGAATGTCGTTTAATCCAATTTTAGTTTCCGCTTTCATAGCCGAAAAATTGAAATTCTCGAAAGGATTGTCAGAAACCCTATCAAAAACGCCATCTTTCAATGTTATTTTTAAAATTGAATTGTCTTTAACTGTTGTTGTTTTATCTTTTGATGAAGATACTATGCTTCCAATAATTGCAAAAAATAGTATGAGTACTATTATTGATGTAATTAAAAATCCTACAATACTTGCTAAAGTATATTTTAAAAAGCTTTTCATTATTAATTAGTTTTAAAATTAGTTTGGTTAAGACGATGTTTTATAAATTTAGTTACAAAATATTTATTCGTTATAAACGCCAATTTTTTCAAATTTTTTTATTCGTTCTTCAAGCAAAGTTGTTTTATCTATTTCGCAAAGTATTTTCAAATGTTTTTTGATGTGAGCTTTTACTGCAGAAAATGCTTTTTGAGGGTCAACGTGTGCACCACCAAGTGGTTCTTTAATTATTGAGTCGATTAATTCGTTTTTTTTCATATCGTTTGCGGTTAATTTTAAGGCGTTTGCCGCAGTTTGTTTTTCTTCCCATGTTCGCCATAATATAGATGAGCAAGATTCTGGCGAAATAACAGAATACCAAGTATTTTCTAACATTGCAACATTGTCGCCAATTCCTATTCCTAATGCCCCGCCAGATGCACCTTCGCCAATTATTATACAAATTATAGGCACTTTTATTCTAAACATTTCAAAAAGATTTCTGGCAATTGCTTCGCCTTGTCCTCTTTCTTCGGCTTCTATTCCAGGGAAAGCTCCGGGTGTATCAATAATTGTAACTATTGGCTTATTAAATTTTTCGGCAAGTCGCATTAAACGCAAAGCTTTTCTGTATCCTTCTGGATTTGCCATTCCAAAATTTCTGAGTTGACGCATTTTTGTATTAATCCCTTTTTGTTGACCAATAAACATAACTGTTTTTCCGTCAACATCGCCAAAGCCACCAACCATTGCTTTATCGTCTTTTACTCCTCTATCGCCATGAAGTTCTATAAATTTACCTTTTGTAATAGCATCGATATAAGCCAAGGTATATGGTCTGTCTGGATGGCGAGAAAGCTGAACCCTTTGCCAAGGGGTAAGATTTTCTTCAATTTCTTTTCTTTTATTTTTAATTTGAAGTTGTAAATCGTCTTTTGCTTTTGTTAAATCTACATTGCTTTCTTTCTCAACTTCCTCAAGTTTTTTAGCTTGTTCTAACAATATTCCAATAGGTTCTTCAAAATCTAACAAATTCATGTTTTAAAAAATTTAAAATAGGGGTGCAAGGTAAAAATAATTTGTCAAATAATTTTTTCAAATTTCAAATTAAATTTTTAATTATTACAATGCATTTATTACTAATTGTTTAAGCGATTAAAATTATTTACATAAATTTGCTAAAAAAATTAACAGCTATGATTATTGAAATACCTAATAGTAATTCCATTGAAATTAACACAATAATTTTAGATTTGAACGGCACTTTATCGATAAACGGAATAATTTCAGCAGAAACAAAATCGCTAATAAAACAACTAAAAAAATTTAATTACAAAATAGTTTTAATATCTGGCGACATAAGAGGAAATGCCCAAAATATAGCCACCGAACTAGAAATTGATTTGCTACTTGGCAAAACAAGCGAAGAAAAAGCCGTTCAAATGCAAAATTTTGATAAAAATACAACAGCATCAATAGGTAATGCCCGTATTGATATTGGAACATTTAAAAATTCTAAACTTTCAATTGCAACATTGCAAGCAGAAGGAATACACACACAAATTTTAAAATATGTAGATATAATTGTTCCAAGTATTGAAAATGCTTTACAACTATTTTTAAACACTAAATCATTATCGGGAACACTGAGAAAATAATATTTTTGTTTTATTTTAACAATTTTATAACTTTGCAAACTATTTTTTTACAAAAAACAAATGACAAAAAAAGACATACAAGACAAAGTAGATAATTTTTTAATTGATGAGTTTGAATTAGAGCCAAGCCAAGTAAAACCAGAAGCTCTTTTAATAGACGATTTAGAAATTGAAAGCCTCGATTTTGTTGATATAGCAGTGGTTATTGAAAAAGATTTTGGCTTTAAAGTAAAGGGCGAGGAAATGGTAAATATTAGAACCCTCGACGATTTGTACAATTATATACTAGAAAAAGTAGAAAAATAATGTCTCGATGGAAAGGCAAAACCAAAGGTGGAGTTGCCGGATATAAAGTATTTATTTTTTTAATTAAAAATTTTGGAATAAAATCGGCATACTTACTATTAAATTTTGTTGCATTTTATTTTTTTTTATTTGCCAAAACAGAAAAAGCCCCAATTTACTGGTATTTTAGAAACATTCACAAATACAAAAAATTTAAAGCAAAACTAAGCGTTTTTAAAAATTTTCACCTTTTAGGACAATCAATAATAGATAAAGTTGCCATTCTTTCGGGGAACAAACAATTATTTACATTTAATTTCGATGGAGAAGAATATTTACGGCAAATTGCCAAAGAAGGCAAAGGTGGTATTCTAATAGGTGCACACACTGGAAATTGGGAAATAGCCGGACAATTATTAGAACGAATAGACACAAAAATACACATTGTAATGCTTGAAGCAGAGCACGAAAAAATAAAACATTTGCTCGACAACGTGCTAATTAATAGAGATATGAACATAATACCTATATCTAACGATTTTTCGCACATGTTTAAAATTGCTGAAGTACTAAGTAATAATGAAATAATTGTTGTTCATGGCGATAGATTTATGCCGGGGTCTAAAAGCATAAATTTAAAATTTTTAAATTATAACGCTAATTTTCCTACAGGAATATTTTATTTAGCTGTAAAACAACAAAAGCCAGTAGTTTTTGTTTCGGCACTAAAAGAAACATCAACGCACTATCATTTTTTTGCCACAAAACCAAAAATTTATGCAATTGATGCTAACATAAAAAACAGAAACAGCTTAGTAGCAGAAATTGCAACCGATTACATTAAAAATATTGAAACAATAATTAAAAAATACCCCTTACAATGGTTTAATTATTACTATTTTTGGGATACAAAAACAGCAGAAAAAATTTAAAATTCAGAAAAATGAAAGATTACGGTTCAGACAATAAAAAAGCAGTACAAGCAAAATTCGACGCACAAAAATTGGCATTTGCACCAATTATGTTTCAGGCAGCTAAAGCTTTACGCGATTTTGGAATTTTAGAATACTTGCTTATAAACAAAAAAGCAAGCGTTGAAACTATTTCTAAAGACTTAAACATTTCGGTTTATGGGGTAAAAGTATTGTTAGAAGCCGGACTAAGCATAGAATTAGTTATGCTTAGAAACAACGAATATATACTTACAAAAACAGGCTATTTTATGCTTAGCGACGAGCTAACCAGAGTAAATATGGATTTTACAAACGATGTAAATTATCTCGGATTTTTTAAACTTCAAGAAGCTATAAAAAATGGAAAACCGGAAGGATTAAAAGTTTTTGGCAATTGGCATACTGTTTATGAAGGACTATCAGAATTGCCCGAAAAAGTTAAAGAAAGTTGGTTTGGATTCGACCATTTTTATTCAGATTACGCATTTCCCGAACTAATGGAAATAATTTTTACCGAAAACCCAGAAAATTTCTTAGACGTTGGCGGAAATACCGGAAAGTTTTCACTAAAAGCTACAGAATTTAACGAAAATGTGAAAATAACAATATTAGACCACCCAGGACAAACCAAAGTAGCTCGCGAAAACATTAAATTAGCAGGCTTAGAAAATAGAGTATCAACAATTGATGTAAATTTACTTGATAATAGCATACCTTTTCCAAAAGGATTTGATGCAATTTGGATGAGCCAATTTTTAGATTGTTTTTCGCAAGAAGAAATTATTGGACTTTTAACACGTGCATACAATGCATTAGATAGCGAAGGCTCTTTATTTATATTAGAAACCTATTGGGATATGCAAAAATACGAAGCCTCGACATATAGTTTACACGCCACATCGCTATATTTTACGGCAATAGCAAATGGAAATAGCCAAATGTATCACTCAGAAGATATGCTAAAACTAATTAGCAAAGTTGGCTTTAAAATATACAAAATACACGAAAATATAGGAGTAAGCCATACACTTATTATTTGCAAAAAATAAAAAAAATAAAATACTTTTTTTAAAAAAAAATATTATCTTCGTAGCGTTAAACTTTTTATAAATTTAAACTCTTTTAATAATGAAAAAAACTTTACTTTTTGTTGCAATGTTTGCTTTTATAGCTGGCACATTTGCACAAAACACTACAAATGCTAAATTTAATTGCACAATTTTACCTACCAACAAAACGTTAAAAGCTGTTAAATCGACAAACGCAGTTTTATGGTCAAGCGATTTTTCTACACCAGCTGATTGGGCAATCACTAACGGTGCAGGAACTTCAGATAGTTGGGTAATAGGAACAGGTGTACCTTCTGGTAGTTTTGCTATTGCTGGAATTTTGTCAACAACAGCTGCTAATGGATTTGCTTTATTCGATTCAGATGCTTTGTGTAGTGGTGACCAAGATGCTTATTTAACTACTGCTAATTCAATTGATTTATCAGCAGCTAATGCAGTAGTATTAAATTTCGAGTCTTATTATAAAAAATATACAGACAAAATTTTTGTAGGTGTTAGTAATGATGGTACAAATTGGACTGATTTTGAAATTCACTCAACCTATGTTCTTAATGAAGGCGATGCAACAAACCCAACAGTTGAATCAGTAAATATTTCAAGTGTTGCGGCTAATCAAGCAACAGTTTGGATTAGATTTGAATTTAGAAGCCTTGCAGCAGATGGACAAGACGGTTGTGATTATGCTTGGATGGTTGACGATATTGAAATTACTGATATTGCGATAGCTAACGATTTAGTTGTTTATAGCACTTATTTACAAAATAGCGTAACAGGTTATTATGGAATTATTCCTCAAAACCAAACAGCATCAGTTTCATTTTCTCAAAAAGTTGAAAATATAGGAACAGCAGACCAAACTAACGTAGTTCTTACTGCAAAAGTAAATGATGGTACTAGTGATTTATTTACAGGAACAAGTACACCAGCTACAATTATTTCTGGAAATATAGATTCATTAGGAGTTTCTACAACTTTTGATGTTGTTGCTACAGGTGATAAAACTTATACTATAGCTTACAATGTTGACCAAACAGAAACAGATGAAAACTTATTAGACAACATTGATACTTTGGGTTTTTCTACAAGCGATGTTATGTTTGCAAGAACAACTCTTAATCCAAGTATATATGTTAGTACAACTAATTTAGCTGCATTAGGAGCTGGTGACGGAATGGTTATAGCAAATAATTTTAGTTTTGCACAAGAATCTGCAGTTGCTGCAATAACTTTAATGATATACACAGGAACATCAGAAGGTGTTACATTTAAAGGTAAAATTTATAATGCACTTGATATGACAGAAATTGCATCAACAGACCCTTACACAGTAACTGCAGCAGATGTAACAGCTATGTATGCTACCACCATTTTTACAAATCCTGTAAACATAGCTGCTGGTAGTTTTATTGTTGCTGGTATAGAAATGACTTACGGTGCTAATGTTGTAAATACTCTATTTGAAAAAACTGAGATTCAATTACCAGAATATAATAATGTATATTTACCTAACTATGCAGGAGGTGCAGCTTGGATTAACTTATCTGGAGCAGGAACACCTGTTGTTCTTTTAGGTTTAACAACACCAAGTTCAGTATCATCAGTATCAGAAAAAAGCGTAAGCATTTATCCTAACCCAACAACAGGAATTGTTAACATTACAAATGCAGAAAATGCAACAATTAATGTTTACAACCAAGTTGGAAGTTTAGTAAAAACAGCTACAAATGTTAATTCAATAGATTTATCAAATGTTGCTAATGGTACTTACATTGTAAAAGTAACTACAAACACTAATACAATAGTTAAAAACATTGTATTAACAAAATAATTAGTTAACACTAAATATTAAATTAAGGCTATCAAAAAATTTGGTAGCCTTTTTTTATGTAAAAATTTTAATAGAGCCAATATATTTGCTAACTTTCGCAAATATTTTTATTGATGCAATTTTTTTATACTAATTGTATTTATAAAATAGACAAAATTATTTTATAAATTTACACAATAGCTTGTCCCGATTTTAATCGGGAGTTAATGCCGATAATACTTGAAAATAGTCCAATAAGACGAAGTTGAAATTGGACTATATTGAAAGTAAATCGGTATTAATAAAAAAGCTAATCTTGTGAAAATACAATATAATGGGGCAAAAAATAAAACTATTTGTAATAATATTAATTAGCTTTTTTTATTCGGCTACTGCAAATAATACGGATAAAACTGTTGAACTTTATTTGTTGAAAGGCGATACCTTTTTAGTGAATAATTCTCCAATAATAGCCTTAGATTTTTACAACGAAGCTCTAACAACATCAATAAAAAAAAACGATAAAAACGGAATTTACAACAGCTACTCTAAAATTGGGATGTTGTACGAAAAAATTAGTAATTACAACAAAGCCACCGAAAACTATTACAAATCGCTTAAAATAGCCTTAAAAGAAGACAATAAAGCCAAGATAGCCGAGAGTTATAAAAATTTAGGCAATGTTTATATTTTGTTAGAAAAATACAGAGAAGCTTACGATTTTTTTATAAAAAGTGCAAATATTGAAAAGCAACGCAATAATTTAAAAGGAATAGCAGCCAATTATAATAACATAGGTGAAGTGTACAGATTTCAAGGAAAATTTGAAAAAGCTTTAGAATACTATCAAAAAGCTATTGATATAAATTTACAAATGAACAACAAATATTGGTTAGCAATAAATTACGAAAATGTAGGAACAATATATCATAAAAAAGGCAACTTAAAATTAGCATTTAGCTATTATACAAAAGCACTTGAGCACTCTAAAGAAATTAACGATAAGGAAGGCATAACATCAATATCAAACAATATTGGCAAGCTTTATTACGACAAATTAGATTATGATAATGCCCTTGAATACTTAACCATATCGTATAATGTAGCCAGCAAATTATCGTCGCCAGAATACATTAAAGATGCTGCAAAAAATTTAAGCGATTTGTACTATTTTCTAAACAATTATAAAAAAGCTTACGATTTTTTCAAAATTTATGAAAATAATGAGTCGAAAATTAAAAAAGCTTCAGAAAGCAAGAAAATTGAACAATTAGAAACAGATTTTAAACTTGTAAAAAAAGACACAGAAATAGAAATTCTTGAGCAAAAAAACAAAAATAACAAGCTTCAGTTATATTTATTAGTTCTACTTGTATTGTTTATAATTATTTCGGTAATATTAATGTATTACAGAATAACTATTAAACACAAAAAAACCAAAGATTTATATATTGCAAACGAACAAAGAATAGAAGCACAAAAAACTTTAGCCGAAACCGAAATTAAAAACATAGAATTGGAAAAAAGTCGTTTAGAAGATGTTCTAAAATATAAAAATAAAGAATTAATGAATTTTGCACTTCACATTATTCACAAAAACGATTTATTAGTTAACATAAAAAATGAGCTAAAAATAATACACCCAAACGATTCTAATATATCTAAACAAATTAGAGATTTGTTGTTAAAAGTAACCCAAAGCCAAAGTTTAGCAGAAGAACTTAATCAATTTCAAGAAAATGTTGAAAATGCGAATAAAGAATTTTTTGTAAAACTTGATGAAGTTTTCCCGGATTTAACACCTAACGAACGCCGATTAGCGGCAATGCTTCGTATTAATTTATCATCAAAAGAAATAGCTTCGTTAAATAATATATCGATAAAAGCAGTAGAAATGGGGCGTTACAGGCTTAGAAAGAAATTAGACCTTACAAATAACCATGGATTAAGCGAATTTTTCAAAAATTTATAAGCCAATAATTTTAAATTCGGTACGTCTGTTTTTTGCTTTACCTTCTTCTGTGCTATTTGTAGCAATAGGTGTATTTTGTCCATAGCCCTTAAAACTAAGTCGTTTAGAATCTATATTATTGTTTATCAGATAATCATAAACAGTTTTTGCTCTATTTTTCGATAAAATTATATTATATTCAATAGAGCCTTGATTGTCGGTATGCCCACCAATTTCTATTTTAACAGTTGTATTTTCGTTTAAAAATTGAATAAGTTTATTTAGTTCGGCTTTCGATTTTGATTTTAGTTCATAAGAATCTAGTTCGAAAAAAATATTTTTTAGCACCACTTCTTTTCCAATTTTAATTTGTTGTAAATCAATGTTTTTGACAAAAGGTTCGTTAGTGTTATAGTTATTAGGTAAAACAAAATTATCGGAATTGAATAAATACCCTTTTTTTGAAACATTAAACGCATATTCTTTATTAACTGGTAGAATTATTAAATATTTACCTGTTTCTTTGTCTGAAACATTATTCATTATTGTTTTTCCCGATTCTAAATCAATAAGTTCAAATTTTGCTTCGAGCGTTGTTTTTGTTTCACTATCTCTGACAATTCCAGTAACATAGGTTGAGGGGGTTGGTCTAGCTTGTTCGTATAATTCAAATTTATAAATATCTAAATTGTGTTTATTTTCTCTATCGGAGGTTAAATAAGCGTAATCGCCATTAGAATTTACAAACAAGCCACGTTCTTCGTTTGGTGTGTTTATAGGATAACCCAAGTTCATTGGTTTGCACCATTTCCCATCATCACCCAAGTGAGATACGAATAAATCTTGGTCGCCAAAGCCAATATGACCATTTGAGGTAAAATAAAGTGTTTTTCCGTCGGCGTGAATAAATGGGCTCATTTCTTTTTCGTCGGAGTTTATTGTATCGCCCAAATTTGTTGGTTCCGCCCATTTTTCGTTATCTAAAAGGTGCGAAACCCAAATATCCATAGGTCCTTTTGTTCCTTTACGGCTACTAACAAAGTACATTGTTTTTCCGTCGGCTGTAACCGATGGTTGCGATTCCCAAGCACCTGTATTTATTGGAGTTCCCAAATTTGTTGGAGTACTCCATTTTTCGCCAATTTTTCGAGTTTTGTATATATCGCATTTTCCTTTACCATCGGGGCGTTGACAAGCGGTAAAGTAAAACCATTGTCCGTCTGCAGAAATTGTTGGAGCACCTTCGTTTAGGTTTGTATTGAGAGGGCTTCCTATTTTAAATAAATTACCCCAATTTCCATCGGCTTGTTTTTCATTAAAAAAGAAATCTTCTTGTCTATTTTTATCGCTAAGTGGATAGTTCACATCAACTTGTATCATTTTAGTTGTATAAAAAATTTCTTCGTCGGCAGTAATTAGGGGCCAGTAATCGTCGTAATTGGTATTTATTTTATTTCCCATATTTATTGGATTATATGGCACAGGGTTATTTATTGAGTTTAAACAAAATTTACTGTTTTCTATTTTTCTATTTAAACTACTTATAATTTTAGGCGTTAAATTGTCGAAGTTTTTAGCGTTCTGAAAAGTTTCTAATGCTTTTTCGTATTGTGCATTTCTAAAATATGCTTCACCAAGTTCATTATATAATAGCGATGAATAGTTTGGTTTAGCTTCTATGGCTTTTATATAAAATTCTAATTCTTTTTCTCTGTTATTTAATTGATGATAAATATCGGCTGTCATCCAATAAGCTTCTATAAAGTTTTTATCGAATTCTATTGCATGTTGCAAATATTTGAGTGCATTATCATTATCAAACGAATTAAAATATATTTTGGCTTGTTCGTAAGTTTTAATAGCTCTTTTGTTTGTTGTACTAAGATTTTGAGTAAAACTTACAGATGAAAACAGTATCAGTAAAACTAAAATTTTATACATATTTATGTTTGTTATTTAAAATATTACCTTTTCGATTTAAAAAATTCTTTCATCAAAAATAGTGCTTCTTCTTGTAAAACACCGCTTTCTATTTCTGTTTTATTGTGTAAAGCTTTTGTAGATAAGGTTGAATATCCGCGTTTATAGTCGAAAGCAGCAAAAACTATTTTTCCAATTCTAGACCAATAAAGAGCACCTGCACACATTAAACAGGGTTCTAATGTAACATAAAGTGTGCATTTATTTAAAATTTTTGTTTGCAAATATTCTTGTGCTGCGGTAATAGCAAGTATTTCGGCGTGTGCTGTAACATCGTTTAGTAATTCAGTTTGGTTATGTGCTTTTGCAATAATTTGATTATTGCAAACTATTATTGCACCTATTGGAACTTCGTTTAGTTTATAAGCTTTTTCTGCCTCTTTTAAGGCAATTTTCATAAAATATTCGCTTGTAAACATTATTTAAAGACAATTTTTTGTGTTTCAATTATTTTGTTTTCTGCATTTAAAAAAGTTACAATAACTGTATTTTTGAAATTATGTTTTTGAAGTTCAATTGTTGTGTTTTTTTCTATTTGCTTTTCCAATAAAAAATTCCCATTTGTTGATGTTATTACTATTTTCCCATTTTTTTGATAGTTTGATGTAATTGAAAACGTGTCGGTAACTGGATTTGGATATATTTTTAAATATTTATTTTGTGAGTTATTTTCTAAATTTAACCAACCTAATGATATGTTTCTTTCTGCTAAGCAATATTCGCCAATTTTTAATGTATCGGTTTGTATGTAGCCCGAAACGGCATTTCCTTGGCAATTATTACTTATAATTCTCCAATTTTCAGTTTTATCTTTTCTATACATTAAAATTAAACTATCGGGCGAAATGTTTATTAATGAGTCATCTAAATAATTAGAATTATATACAAATTTAGCACGACATATAAAATTGTTTGGGAAATAGCCATCTATTCGCCAATAATGGGAATTCGATAATGTAATATACGGGTCGTTAAAATAATCGGGGGCTACCCAATTGTGCACTACTCTAAGTTTAGCAGAATCGGTAATATTTGTTACTTGGAGGTTTAATTCGCTTTTTGTTAAAGATAAATACCCAATTGCTTTAAATGTTTTTTCTATTTTTACCGATGCGTCCATGACTTGTTCGTTTCTATCAATCCAAACACTATAAGGATTAAAAGGTATAGTGTATGTTTGACTTCCTGTTTGTCCGGAAAATGTTATGGTGGTATCTACATAACTCCAATCGGGCTTCATAAAGCTTATAGGTATTTTATTTGAGTTTGCGTATTCTGTTTTTGCTCTAAGTTTTTGTTTAACATAAACTGTAACATCGTAATTTATACCATTTTGTGCTACGTTAAACGAGTCAATTTCAAATTGAGAAAAGCCGGCTTTAAAAATCCAGCTATCAAAAAAATTGGTTAAATTAATTCCGCTTGTATTTGCTAAATGGTCTCTCAAATCTTCGGAAGAGGCATCTTTAAACGAAAAATCGGTTAAATACGATTGTACGCTTGTAAAAAAATGGTTTCCTAAATAATATCTAAGAGAGTGAACGGCATCGGCACCTTTGTTATATACAGTTGAGCCGTATGTAATTGTTTGTGGAATTCCCGAAACTGGGAAATATCCACCATCATCGATATGTGCATTTTTAAGAACGTTGTAATGATTATCTCTTTGGTAATTCTTAAATTCTAAATCGCCATATATATTTTCCATAAAAATTGATTCGCAATAACTTGCCCAGCCTTCGTTTAACCACATATCTTCTGGAGTTCTGCAAGTTACCAAATCGCCAAACCAATGGTGCGAAAGTTCGTGAGAGTAAAGTGTTTCGTAAGACAGATTTCCATTTATGCAAACAGATGGATACGCTATATTTGTTGCATGTTCCATAGCTCCCGAGCTAAAAGGAACAGAAACATAACCTACACGTTCCCACATATATGGTCCAAAATGTTGTTCAAAAGTATTTAGTGTTGGGTTTAAATTTATAAACGATGCATTTGCATTTGATACTTGGTTTGGTGCTACATAAATATTGGTTGGAATTGCACCATTAATTCCGTTAAAAACACCATCAACAGAAGCGTAATCGGAAACGGCTATTGATGCCAAATAGGTAGGTATTGTATTATGAAGAACCCAGCTAAAAGTTTTTGTTGCATCGCCATTATTTACTTCATTTTGTAGAGTTCCACCACAAATTGCTTTTAATGTTTCCGGAACTGTAATATTGCATGTGTAATATGCTCTGTCGGTAAAATCGTCTAAACAAGGAAACCAAACACGTCCGTAACTATGTGGGGTATCGCTAAACCCAACACCTAAATTATAAGCGGTATTTCCCGAAAAATAGAAACCTCCCCAGCCTGTTGGGTCAACCACTGGTGTACCACCATAATAAACATTAACATTAACTGTATCTGTTATATTTAGTGGTGCTAAAGTATTTATTTGCAACAAAGTATCGTTGTAAGAAAATGTTGTTAAAATATTGTCAATTTTAACAGAATCGACATTTAATTTTAGCAAATCTAATTTTATTTTAGTAATATTATCTTTTTTAAAAGTAAGATTTACAATAGTATTCCCTCGTATTATTTTATTGGTAAAATCGGTAATATTTAAATTAATATTGTAATCTAAAACATCTAAAGTGTCGTTTTGAGGGTGCATTGTGTAATTTAAGCTTTTATTAGCCCTACTACACTTATGATTGTGTTGCGAAAAACTAAATATTGTGCTAAATAAAAATAAACTAACTAAAATTTTGGTTTTCATAGTATAATATTTAAATTATTCTATAAAATTAAAATTATTTATTTAATTAAAAAATATTTTACTTATTGTACATTTGTAAATTAAAAATTGTGAATTAAACAATGAATTTCGATAAATTATTTGAAAATATAAAAGAAAAGCAGAGCTTTTTATGTGTTGGTTTAGATACTGATATTGAAAAAATTCCGGTACATTTAAAACAACTCGCCGACCCTATTTTTGAGTTCAATAAACAAATTATTGATGCTACGGTAAATTACACAATTGCATATAAACCAAATTTAGCATTTTACGAAAGTATGGGTATTGCCGGATTGCTTAGTTTAGAAAAAACGGTTCAATACTTAAACAAAAACTACCCGAATGTATTTTTAATTGCCGATGCAAAGCGTGGCGATATAGGAAATACTTCGAAAATGTATGCCAAAGCATTTTTTGAAAATATGCTTTTTGATAGCGTTACGGTTGCACCTTATATGGGTAAAGATAGCGTTTCGCCTTTTTTAGAGTATAAAAATAAATGGGTTATTTTATTAGCACTTACATCAAACGAAGGTGCTTACGATTTTCAGTTTACACAAGAGAACAATGTTAAGCTTTTTGAAAATGTTTTAAAAAAATCGCTAAAATGGGGTACAAAAGAAAATATGATGTATGTTGTTGGTGCCACAAAAGCTGAACTTTTGAAAGATATTAGGAAAATTGTTCCAAATCATTTTTTGTTGGTTCCGGGAGTTGGAGCACAAGGTGGTAGCCTAAACGAAGTTTCGAAATATGGTATGAACAAAACTTGCGGATTAATAGTAAATTCGAGTAGAAATATAATTTATGCCGATAATTCTATCAATTTTGCTAATATTGCTGCAGAAAAAGCTAAAGAAATTCAAATAGAAATGAAACACCTTCTTAATAAATACTTAAAATAAATGCTTGATATAGACAAAATATTTAAAAAATTTGCAATTATGGCTTTTGTATTTGCTTTTTTACTAGTTGCAATTGGTTATATTGTATTTTTTATTATAAAACCCGAACTTTTTAATTTAGCAATGCCAATAATGTTGTTATATGTTTTAGCAATTACATTGCTTTCGCACAACAAAATGTTAAAATCGCTTGAAAAAAGAGCAATGGTTTTTGTTAATATTTTTATGATGTTTACAGGGATTAAACTTTTGTCGTATTTAGTATTTATAACCATTGTTGCACTAATAACGACAAAAAATTTAATACCTTTTGTTGCAAGTTTTTTTGTGGTTTATTTAGTGTTTACAATTTTTGAAACAAACTCGATATTAAAATATTCAAAAAAAGATAATTTTATTAACCAAAACAACACGCAGTAATTCAGGTGTTTAGTAAAAAAAAGCAAAAATAATTAACAATCAATACATTTAAAATTAAATAATTGTAAATTTGAAAACTTTGTAACAAAAAATGCTTAAAAAAGATAATTTATTTAAACTATTGCCATATTTAAAAAATAAATATGTTTTAGCAATTCTTATTTTTATTGTTTGGATAAGTTTTATTGATGAAAACCGTCTTATTGATAGGTTTGACGCTATTAAAGAAGTAAATAATTTAAAAGAACAAAACAATTATTATAAAGAACAAATTGCAAAAAACAACACAAAATTAAATGAATTGCAGACTAACAAAGAAAATTTAGAGCGTTTTGCTCGCGAGCAATATTTAATGAAAAAACCTAACGAAGACGTTTTTGTAATAGTTCAAGAAATAGAATAATATCTATATTATTTTGTCTTTGGTGTCGTTATATTCAAATTCTGGTTGAATGGTTATGTGAAAAATATTATACGCCTTTAAATCAATGGTTATATTTTCTAATATTTTTTCAAAATCTGAAATTCTCATATCATTTTCTAAATCAATATGAGCATCAAAAATAATATCGTTATCGTTAATTTGCCAAATATGAATATGGTGTATGTTTTTTATACCTTTAATTTGTTCAATTTTGTTAGAAATTTCGGCAATATTTATACTATCTGGAGTAAACTGCATTAGTATTTTTATTGACGATTTAAAAATATCCCAACTCATATACAATAAATATATTGCAATTAGTATTGAAAAAAGTGCATCTATACTATAAAATTCAAGATATTTCATTACAATGCCACCAACAAGAACTCCTACAGAGGTTATCATATCGGAAAATAAGTGAATATATGCCGATTTCATATTCAAATTATGCTTTGAATCTTTTTTTAAAAGCAAAACGCTAAACCCATTTACAAAAATGCTTGCTATTGCCAAATAAATTACCCAAATACTGTCAATTTTATGAGGTTTTAATACTAATTCAATTGAATTAATTAATATTATTATAGCAATTACAATTAAAGTAATAGAATTAATAAACGCAGCTAAAATTTCTGAACGCTGATAACCAAAAGTGTGATTAAAATTTGCACTTTTTTTTGCTAATTTATTGGCTATATAGCTAATAACTAACGACAAAACATCACTAAAATTATGAGCAGCATCGGTAATAAGAGCCATACTGCCAGAAAATATACCACCAATAAGTTGAGCTACTGAAATTGCAATATTCAATATTATTGATATTGCAATATTTTTTGAATTTATGGTGTTTTCTGTTTTTTGGGTCATTTTATTTTAGTTAAAAGTCGTAATAATAATTTTTAAGAGCGGTTTTAATTCCAAAATAATAAAATTCGGTATTGCTTTTATTTCCAATAATTTCATAACGATGTGTGTATTCAAAAAACACTTGAAAATTTGTTACTGGGTTTATTAGATAAGCTATTTGAAAATTATGATAAATTCTTTCGGTTTTGTTACCATCTCCTATTTTAGCTTCTAAAATTGGGTTTAAACTTGCAGAATTATCAGATTTAAATATGTTTACTCCATAATTTGTTTCAACACCGTTTATTAGTTGGTCTGTTGATGTGTTTATGTAATTTACTCTAAAATTTAGCATAATATCTTTAAATCGGTATTGCAAAACTGCCATAATTTCGGAAAAACCGCTACCAATAGGGTGTGCAAGTGGTTGATTATAATACGAATAGTTCTGATACTTGTCGGTATGTGAATATGTATAAGGTTTTACCCAATTGTATTCGGTTTGAAAATATAAGTTATTGATTGAAAACAAATTAAAAGATTTTGTGCCAATTTGGTAGCCATATTTTTTATCAACATCATCATCAATCATAAATTGATAATAAGTTTGAATTCCTTTAGAAATTTTTAATTTAGATGTTAGTCCAACAAGAACATTGTTTTTATGGCTAAATCCATATCCTATTGCACGACTAAAAATTATTGGATTAAAATAGCTTGAGGGAAAAATATTATTTATGCCATTTTCGGAAGTCTTATATATAACACCTTCAAAAACACCAATTTGCAAATAGTTGTTAAAAATATAGTTTAAAAATAAAAACGACCCATGTGTTCTTTGGTATGCCAATAAGCGAGTATCTGCTTTACTTGCACGCTGAAAAGCTGTTAACAGATAAATATATTGCAATTTTTTAAAAGTACTAATTATTTTAAAACTTGGGTAGCTCAAAGTATTGTCCGACAAAAGTAGCGATCTGTATCCCTCACCAATAAAATTTTTATCGTGTCCTAAACTAAAATTAAGCCATTTTACTGGGGTAAAAGATATTATTCCTGAAGCGTTTGCATAATCGAACCCCGAGCCTTTAAAATTGCGTAGCCTACCTTGTCCGGGTATTACAACTTGCTGTTTTGCATAATTTGAAATGTAATTTGGGAAAAATGCTTGATTTTCGTAAAAATCGGTTTTAAATGATAGTTTTTCGGTTATATTGCCTTTTATTTCAACGCCACGTGTATTTACACTTAAGTTTGAGTCGAGGTTATCTTTACCAAAAGCGAAATTAAAAATTGGGTTTATTTCTAAAAAAAAATCGTTTTCGTTAACCTTAATAAGGCTTTCAGTTCGTAGCTTTTTCCATAAAATTTTGTGTTTAATTTTTGATAAAATTACGCTGTCGCGATTAAATTCGTAAATTACCGAATCGTATTTAAAGTTTAAATTAGATTTCAAAATAGGTTTAAACCCTGTATGTATATATGTTTTCTGTGAATTTAGTGTTTTATCTATTTTATATTTAGAATAGTTGTCTAAATTACTAAATTGTTGCTGAGCTAATGTGCTAATACTTAATATTAAAAATGTATATAATAAAAAAGGTCGCATTAAAAATTATTTGGTGTAAAATTCTATAATTTGTAAAATAGATTTTTCGCAAACCGGACAATAGCCAACGCCAAGCGATTTCATTTCGCATTTTTGATATGGTCTGTAAAAACCTTTAGCCATATAACCCGCACCTTCGTAAAGTCCAATACTATTGGCATATTCTTTCGTTTCTGGTGTAGGTTGAGGAATTGTTTTATCAATCATATTTTTCCATTTTTTATCGAAATTAACCAAATTTGTTATGTTTGGCTCCCAAGGTTCAACACCTTTAGGGTAAAACTCATCAGATAAGCCATTATCAACATATTCGTCGGCTAAACCGCCAAAAGCGTGTCCAAATTCGTGTAAAAACACATATTTAGCATATTCATTATCGGCACTACAAACGCTCCAAAAATTGTAAATTCCACCACCGCCATACATCTCGGAGTTTACTATTACATAAATTTGGTCGTAAGGCACAAGCGATGCGGCATCGCGTAAGTTTTTTATGTCTGAAGTTGTTAAATAGCGTTCGCTATCAAAAGTCCAGAAATTTGAATTTATTGCTGTTTGTTTCCAAATATTTTGTCCGGGAATATCTGTTCCACTTTCGTTAGATATTACTTCTACTCCCCAAATATTAAATTTTGTTTTATTTTCTTTAAAAGGACTATACGTGAATAAATAGTTTGCAAAGCGTTTTGCATCGGCATATAATTTTTGTGTTTCTAATTTTGTGTAGCCATCAAAAATGAATGCTATATCTACTTTGTTTTTTGAGTCGCCATTTTTAAGAATTTCAAATGTTTTGTAATTAGCTGATTTTTCTTTTTTCACAAATTTACTTTGAGGGTCTATTTCTACAGAAAAAAGATTAAAATACGTACCTTTTTTGTCGCGACGGTCTATCTTAAAAATTATTTCGTTTTTTGGGTACGGAAATGTTGCAACTTCGTAAAAACTTTTGTTAGTTGTTTTAGCTTCGGTTGTGGTTTGCCATTCTTTAAATAAATTATCGGAGCCTCTACTATATATAAGTTTATTGGTTTTTTTATCAATTATTTTAACCATAAAATTGCCATAAAAAAACGTGTCAATTAAATTTATTTGCGACCCGCCCCAAAAAGGTTCATCTTTAATTTCGTTTAAAAATATTTCTTCTTTTTGGCTGTTTCCAACGTGAGAATAATCTACCCTCATAGATTTATTGAAAAAATAATTGTCGAACACTATTTCTTGCGAAAAGCTTAAGTTGCTCGATAAAATAAAGATAGTTACTATTTTATACATTTTTTTAATTTTCTAAGTTGCTAAACAATTACCAATTTGAAACTGATGCGTTAAAAATATCGTCGTTTATTTTGTCTATTATCTCTTTAACAAGCTCACCTTCAACAGCATCTAAAGAAGAGCTTGATGGAAAATCGGAATATTGTGAAAACGATTTTTCAAAATCTTGAGTTGAGTCTTTTGTGTTAACGTATTTCACTTTTATGGTTATTGTAAGTCTTGTTTGCGAGGCTAAATCGCCGGTAATGGCTGCTGGAGTTGTTCTATAGTCGGTTATTTCTCCACTAAATTGCAAATCGCCGTCTTCTTTCATTAGTTCTAAACTTGTTTGACTTACAAATTTGTCTTTTAATGCCTCTGTAAATGTTTGGCTTAAAGATGGGTTAACTAATGTTGAATAGTTTGGGAAAAAAGCTATAGAAATAGTTTTTATGTTTGGCGAAATTGATGCTCCTGTAAAAGAATAGTTTATTTTACAGGAAAAAATGGCAAGTAGTATTATTGATAGTATTACTATTTTTAAGCTTCCTAATTTTATATTATTGTATGCCATATTCTTTAATTTTTCGGTAAAGTGTACGTTCTGAAATTCCGAGTTCTAATGCGGCAATTTTTCTTTTTCCATTATGTTTCTCTAAAGCTTTAAGAATTAGTTCTTTCTCTTTTTCGGAAAGCGAAAATGTTTCTTCTACAAATTCTTCGGTATATTCTATTGGCGAATCTTGTATTAAATCGTAATCTTTCCGAGAAATGGTTTCGTTAGGTATATGTGTTGCTTTTTCTTGCGAGTAATCTCTAATAAAATTTGCTTTTTCTATATTCGATAAGTTTGGTTTGTTTATGTTATCGCTTATTAAATCGGCAACTATCAATTTTAAATCCGACATATCTTTTTTCATATCGAAAAGTACTTTGTAAAGTATTTCTCTTTCAGAATTAAATGTTTTTTCGTCAACCCCCGACGCATCGTATAGTGCTGGTAAGTTCGAAATATCGGAATATGGTAAGTATTTGTTTATTGTTTCGCCTGTTATTACTCTGTTTTCTTCTATTATTGATAGTTGTTCGGTTATGTTTTTTAGTTGTCGTATATTTCCTGGCCAACGAAAATTAATTAATAATGTAATAGCATCGTCGGTTAATTTTATATTTGGCATTCTATATTTTTCGGCAAAATCGTTTGCAAATTTTCTAAAAAGTAGGTGTATATCTTCTTTGCGTTCGCGTAATGGTTTTAATTTTATTGGAACTGTGTTTAAGCGGTAAAATAAATCTTCACGAAATTTTCCTTTTTTTATGGCTTCCGGAATGTTTAAATTTGTTGCTGCCACAACTCTAACGTTAGTTTTTTGAATTATTGATGAACCTACTTTCATAAATTCGCCTGCTTCTAAAACACGCAAAAGCCGAACTTGTGTTGATAGTGGTAGTTCTCCAACCTCATCTAAAAAAATTGTTCCACCATCGGCAACCTCAAAATAGCCTTTTCGTTTTTCTGTTGCTCCGGTAAACGAACCTTTTTCGTGGCCAAAAAGTTCCGAATCTATTGTGCCTTCTGGAATAGCTCCGCAGTTTACTGCAATATAATTATTGTGCTTTCGTGAGCTAAATTGGTGAATTATTTGTGGAAATACCTCTTTTCCTACACCACTTTCTCCAGTTATTAGTACCGATAAGTCGGTATTTGCAACTTGCACTGCAATTTCAATAGCTCTATTTATAGATGCTTCGTTGCCTATTATTCCAAATCGTTGTTTAATTTTTTGTGTATCCATAACAAGTGCACTTTTTTGCAAAGTTAATGTTTTTTATCTTAATTGACATTTTGTCATATCAAAAAAAGAGGCTGTGTAAAAAGTAAATTTACAAAATAGTTTGTACTTCTGAACAAATGCGGAACACTGTATTTTATAAATAGTGTCGGTATAAAACCTAACGGATATAAATAATGCTATAATATCAAAAATAGAACCGAGCGGGTTTATTGTGATGGCTTGCAAAACATATAATTTCACAAGCTTATTGTTAAAAAACCAATTTTTTTAGAAACGTTTTTTGTTTATTCTTTTACAATTTTTTGCGTTATACTTTCTCCTG
>DYMG01000026.1 GCA_020721655.1 Paludibacter propionicigenes
AAAAGCCCACGCACAAATAGCACATTTGGTTTTTGAGTAAATTGATAATAAAAGTTCAAATAATGTTTAAAACCAAAAGAGCTATTTCTTCCAACACACATCGTAAATTGATACCTTTACATCTTTATTAAATTTGACAATGACATTAAGAGGAAATGAAAGACAGAGTATTAAAATCCCAAATTGAATATTTATTTGATTTATACAACAAATACACTTCGCCCTTGTTTAACAAAAAGAAGATAAAGAAATAATTGCTTATGGAAAATAGTATTTCTCCTAAATATCAAATGAAGTTAATTGTAGAGATTGAAAATAAACTTTGGGATATGTTCCCTTCCTCGAAATATAAGAATGTCGAATATTATATTAAAAAGTGGCATAAAGTAGACTATAATGAATTTAGCCATGAAGAGTGGCACAATTTTGAAATTTATACAAAAAATGATGGAAATATTGATTTATTATCTACACTTCATAATATTGGAGGAGATATATTATTGAAAATTGCGATTGATATTGGTGTTGAAACTCCAGATTTTATTCCATCAATACCTATTTTTAGAAACGAATTAAAAACAAATTTTGAAACAGCTTATCAAACATTTGAAAAAGCATTTAAACTTATTGAAGAAAGTCCTGAAATTTCAATTGGGTTGGCAAATTCAACATTAGAAAGCATTATTAAGAGAATTCTTAGTGACGAAAATTTAGCAGTAAAATTAAATACAAAGAAAACTTTATATGATTTAACAACAGATTTATTGAAAGAGTTTGAATTGTTTCCAAATAGTTCTATGCCAAAAGAAATTAAGCAAATAGGAAGTTCTATGCTTTCTATTAATCAAGCTATTGAAAAATTAAGAAGTGAGAAAACTGATTTTCATGGTAAAACCTGTGAAGATTATGTAATTAAAGACCCTATTTATGCTTACTTTATTGTTAATAGTATTGCAACTATTGGGTTATTTTTAAATTCATTTTTCAAATTGAAATATCCAACTGAAAATATTTTTGAAGTTAATCACGATGATTTACCTTTTTAACTATGCAAGAAAATAACTCACAAATAATCATTTATCAAACAGAGAGCGGAGAAACCAAATTGGACGTTCGTTTTCAGGATGAAACCGTTTGGCTTACGCAAAAGTTGATGGCAGAGCTTTTTCAAACTACATCTCAAAATATCACTATCCATCTAAAAAATATTTTTGAAGAAGGCGAATTAGATGAGAATTCAACTTGTAAGGATTTCTTACAAGTTCAAAAAGAAGGTTCACGAGAAGTTAAACGAAAGCAAAAATTTTATAATCTTGATGCCATAATATCGGTAGGTTATAGAATTAAATCGCATGTTGCTACAAGGTTTAGGCAATGGGCTACTCAGCATATTCGCGAGTTTATTGTAAAAGGTTTTGTTTTAGATGATGAACGATTGAAAAATCCTGATTTACCTTTCGATTATTTCGAAGAACTCGAAAGACGAATACAAGATATTCGCACATCGGAAAAACGATTTTATCGAAAAATAACCGATATATATGCTACAAGCGTTGATTACGACCCAACATTAAACATCAGTATAGATTTCTTTAAAACAGTGCAAAATAAACTGCATTGGGCAATTACGGGCAAAACTGCATCGGAAATAATTACCGAAAGAGCCGATAGTTCTAAAGAAAATATGGGATTAACCACATGGAGAGGCGATAAAATTAGAAAATCGGATGTTTCGATTGCCAAAAACTATCTTGAAGAAGAGGAATTGACTTCATTAAACAACTTGGTTGAACAATATTTGATTTTTGCACAAGGGCAAGCCATTCGAAGAATTCCAATGTATATGGAAGACTGGATTATAAAATTAAATGGATTCTTGACTTTAAACGACCGAGAAATATTGAATAATGCAGGAAGTATTTCGCACGAATTAGCCAAAGAAAATGCAGTGCGAGAATACAAGAAATTCAAAGAAACACAGCAAAAAATGATTCCTGAAAGCGATTTTGACAAAGTGATTAAGAAGATAGAAACTAAAAAGAAGAAATAAAATGCCAACGCAAAAGCCATACACATTTGCAATCGCACAAGCTACCACACAGTCCGAAATTGCAAAAGAGTATGTCTTGCTAACGCTGATTGAAAGAAAAGATGAAAAAAAGCACAAAAACCTACAAAGGCTATACCCAATAAGGGTTTTAGTGGTTATTTAAAAGTAAATGCAAGTAACTTAAATTAGTAATAAATTGAAACGGAAGCGCTTTGAAATCCCTTACAGGTCATAGCCAAAAAGTTCAAACTATTTTATAAATTTACAATAGCTTACCCCGATTTTAATCGGGAGTTTTTATTTTTATAGCAGTTAAAAAATCAAAAAATATAACACAAAAATTATAAAAACAAAATGGTTTTTTATCTTTGCTAACTTTTATAAACAATATGGAGTTTTCAATACAAATAAGAGATAAAGAAAGTAAAGCGAGAGCAGGAGTAATAAAAACTTCACACGGAGAAATAAATACACCAATTTTTATGCCTGTAGGAACAGCAGGTAGCGTAAAAGGAGTGCATCAACATGAACTTACCGACGATATAAAAGCACAAATAATTTTAGGAAATACCTATCATTTATATTTGCGACCAGGTATTGAAATTTTGAAGCAAGCAGGAGGTTTGCACAAATTTATAAATTGGGAAAAACCAATTTTAACCGATAGTGGTGGTTACCAAGTGTTTTCGCTTTCGAGTAATAGAAAATTAACCGAAAAAGGAGCATTGTTTAGCTCTCATATTGATGGGTCAAAACATTTATTTACGCCAGAAAATGTAGTTGAAATTCAGCGAATTATAGGGTCAGATATAATGATGGCGTTAGACGAATGTACACCTTACCCATGCGATTATGAATATGCTAAAAAGTCGATGCACCTTACTCACTCTTGGTTAGAAAGGGGAGTTAAGCATTTTAAATCAACAGATAATTTGTATTCACATTCACAAACCTATTTTCCTATTGTACAAGGCAGTGTTTACAAAGATTTAAGAATACAATCTGCCGAATTTATAGCATCTCAAGAAATGGAAGGAAATGCTATAGGAGGCTTGTCGGTTGGCGAACCGGTTGAAGATATGTACGAAATGTTGCAAATTGTAAACAATATATTGCCAGAAAATAAGCCCAGATACCTTATGGGAGTGGGAACACCAATAAATATTTTAGAAGGAATTTCTCTTGGTACCGATATGTTCGATTGTGTAATGCCTACTAGAAATGGACGTAATGGAATGTTATTTACATCTGAAGGCATAATAAACATAAAAAATAAAAAATGGGAAAACGATTTTTCGCCAATAGACCCAAACGGAACATCGTATGTAGATAGCTTTTACACAAAAGCTTACCTTAAACATTTGTTTAAAGCTAACGAATTGTTAGGTTTGCAAATTGCAAGCATTCATAATTTAGCTTTTTATTTGTGGCTTGTAACAGAAGCAAGAAAACATATTATTGATGGCGATTTTACAAAATGGAAAAACATAATGATAAAAAAACTTGATTTTAGACTTTAGTTAATGATAAAAAAACTTGATATCTATATAATTAAAAAGTTTTTGGGAACATTTTTTTTCTCAATATTTGTATTCAGTTTTGTAATTATAATATTCGATTTATCGCAAAAAATTGAAGATTTTATAGAAAATGAAGCACCAGTTCGAGCAATTATTTTCGATTATTACGTAAATTTTGTGCCATATTTTATAAATTTACTTTCCCCAATTTTTATTTTTATAGCAGTTATTTTATTTACATCGAAATTGGCATCGAATACCGAAATTATTGCAGTATTAAGCTCAGGAACAAGTTATTTAAGGTTTTTACGCCCCTATTTTTTTTCAGCAATAATTTTAGCAGGCTTGTCATTTACGCTTACAAATTACATTATTCCAATTGCCAATAAAAGTCGGTTAGCTTTTGAAGAGAAATATTATAGAGAAGAAAATAGAAATTGGGATAGAAATATACATAAACAAATAGAACCGGGTATTTATGTGTATATGGAAAGCTATTCGGTTGAAAGTGATATTGGTTATAAATTTTCGATGGAAAAATTTGAAGGAAACAAAATTGTTTCAAAACTTCTTTCCGATTTTATTCAGTGGGATTCAACAATAAATAAATGGAAGATAAATAATTATTTAATAAGAAATTTTGATGGAGTTAAAGAAACAATAATTAAAGGAAATGTAATAGATACAACATTGAATATTACGCCATTCGATTTTAAGGTTAGAGATAATTATGTTGAAACCATGAACTTAAATCAGTTAAACGATTATATTGAGAAAAAGAAATTACAGGGAGCCGAAAATATTGCACAGTTGAAAATATATAAATATCAGCGAATTGCATCGCCATTTGCAGCGTTTATTTTAACACTAATAGGTGTTGCACTTTCGTCGAGAAAAGTTAGGGGTGGAATAGGAGCACACATGGGCTTTGGTTTATTACTTAGTGCAGCTTACATTCTTTTTATGCAAGTGTCTAATAATTTAGCAATTGGCAGTGGGTTTAATCCAATTTTTGCAGTCTGGATTCCAAATATTTTATTTTTTCTGGTAGGTATTTATCTTTATTATAAGGCACCTAAATAGATTTTAGGTTGTTAATTTAAATAGTACTTTAAATTTATGGCAAGATAATTTCCAGAGGCATCAATATATGCTATTTTAGTGCCGTAATCGTTGGTAATAACAACGTGAATAATGTCAATAAGGTGCATTTTGTATGAAGCTCCTAAGTAAAAAATGCCAGAATTTTTAGTTCTAAGTTCTAATCCAACATTAAATAACATTCCGGGCAAAATAAACACTCGTCGTTGCCCATAAAAGTTGTTTTTATAAATATCGGTGGGGTAAAATTCAAAACCTTGTCCACCACCAATGTTCATATAAATATTTTCAGATAATCTCAAAAAACCTTGAGCAATTATAGGTATTTCGTAGGCTATAAAGTGTAATTCTTCGCTTTTTTCTACATAGCTATAAATTCCTTGAGAAGTAGAAAGGTCAAAATACATTAATGAAGCAATTTTCACTTTTGCATCATAATTACGGCGAATAAAATTTATACCAGTTTGTAATGAAAATCGTTTAGTAAAATTATGACGAATTTCCACCCCAAAAACATATCCAAAATCCTGATTGACTTCCATTTGCAATGAATCGACTGTTCCTCGTCTGTCGTTATTTTGTATTAGTTTTGTAGGTATAGTTGGGTTGAATGTTATGCCAAAAAATGTTTCTTTTCCAATAATTTTGTTTTTTTTATCTTCGGTTGTTTGTGAAAATAAATTAATAGAAATTACAGTGAATATAAAAATTAGTAATATTTTATTTTTTATTTTCATATAAATTTAAGTGAGCTATTTCAAGTTGTTTATACCATTCTGTACCAAATTTGCGTATTAGAGGCTCTTTAAGAAATTTAAAAACAGGAACGCCTAATTGTTTACCGTAAGTTAAGGCTGGTTTGCAAATATCCCAAGAATGGTAATTAACAGCAGTGAATTTTTTGTATTTGGTAATTCTTATAGGATATAGATGGCAAGAAATAGGTTTAATGAAATCGATTTTTTTGTTATTATATGCAATTTCTATTGCACATTTTGCAATGTTTCCATCAAAAACAACAAAAACACAATCTTTATTGTTTATTAGGTTTGTTACTTTTTCGCCTTCACTATCAATTGTATATAAACCATTTTCCAGAATTTCTTTTTTGCAAGGTTCTGTTATGTATGGTTCTATTTTTTTGTAATTTGTTTCAAGGAAATCTATTTCTTCATCAGATAATGGAGCTCCTGAGTCGCCATCAATACAACAATTCCCTTTACAACTTTCTAAATTACAAACAAAGTGTTTTTCTAAAACATCTAAACTTATTATGGTGTTGTCTATTTGTAGCATTTTTATTCTATAATTAGCGAATTTCCAGTCATTTCTATTGGCTTTTCAATTCCCATAATGTTTAGAATTGTAGGTGCAACATCGGCTAAAACGCCATTTTTAACTTTTTCGTATTTGTTAGAAACTAAGATGAATGGGACAGGGTTAAGTGAGTGCTGAGTGTTCGGACTTCCATCTTCGTTTATTTCGTAGTCGCTGTTGCCGTGGTCTGCAATTATTATTGATTGGTAGTTATTTTCTAATGCGGTAGTTATTACATCTTTAACGCAGGTATCAACTACTTCAACTGCTTTTAAAACTGCGTTGTAAAAACCTGTATGTCCAACCATATCGCCGTTTGCAAAATTTACAATAATAAGGTTTTGTTTTTGTGATTTTATTTCACGAATTAGCTCATCTCTAACTAAATACGCACTCATTTCTGGTTGCAAATCGTAGGTTGCAACTTTTGGCGATGGTATTAGAATTCGTTTTTCGTTTTCAAATTCGTGCTCTCTGCCACCTGAAAAGAAGAATGTTACGTGAGCATATTTTTCTGTTTCGGCAATTCTAAGCTGGTTCAGTCCTAGTTTTGATACAATTTCTCCAATTGTATTTTTAAGGTTGTCTTTTCTGAAAAATATGTTAATTCCTTTAAAATCGGCATTATACTCGGTCATTGTATAAAATTTTAGAGGAATGGTTTTCATATCAAAATCAGGAAAGTTTTGTTGTGTAAAAACAGTTGTAAACTCTCTTAGTCGGTCGGTTCTAAAGTTAAAGCAAATCACAACATCGTTTTCTTCAATTTTGGCTTGTGCATTTATGTTTATAATTGGCATTAAAAATTCGTCGGTTATGTTGTTTTCGTACGATTGTTTTATTGCAGATATTATATTGTTGGTTTTTTCTCCTTCAAGTTTTGTGTATAAGTTGTAAGCTATTTTTATTCGTTCCCATCGTTTGTCTCTATCCATAGCGTAGTAACGACCAATTACTGATGCTATTTTGCCGGTTGTTTTGTTAAGTTCTGTTTCTAAGTTTTCAATAAATTTTAATCCGCTTTTTGGGTCGGTGTCTCTTCCGTCGGTAATTGCGTGAATAAACACATCTTTAAGTGAGTAATTGTTGGCTATTTCGCAGAGTTTATACAGGTGTTCTAACGATGAGTGAACGCCACCATCGGACACTAAGCCTACAAAATGTACTTTTTTACTATTTTCTTTTGCGTAAGTGAAAGCTTCTTTAATTTCTGCAATTTCTGATATTGAATTGTCTGTAATTGAGTTGTTTATGCGTACTAAGTCTTGGTATAAAATTCTGCCGGCACCTATGTTTAAATGACCAACTTCCGAGTTTCCCATTTGCCCTTCTGGTAACCCAACGTTTAGCCCATCGGTTCTTAGTTGCGAATTTGGGTATTTTTTTATTAAGCTATTTATAAATTTTGGATTTCCGTTATAAATTGCGTCCGATTTGGTTTTATTGCCTATTCCCCAGCCGTCGAGTATTATGAGTATTGAGTTTTCCATTTTTTGAAATTTAATCACAAAATTATGTTTTTATAATCATTATAAAAAAGAAAAGGATACTGTTTTTTTTTAAAAGTATCCGATTAATTTTACGTTTGGAATTTTTTTATTCTTGAAATATTTCGCCTAATTCGTTGTTGTAGAATGTGTTATTTGTTAAGGTTGGTGTAGATAGGCTATCTACAAATATTCCGTATCCTTTTGCGTAATTTATGTTGCAATTAGACACTGTTATGTTCGAGTAGGTTTTATTGAAAACAATGTTTGCGGTTTTGTAGTCGTTTATTCCGCCAAATTCTATAACGCAATGGTCAATTTTGCAACCGTGGCTTGCACCTTCTGCAAAAATTATTCCTGACCAATCGCCGGGTTGTTTTGTGCTTTCGCTTGATGTAAAAGTTATTAGGCTGTCTTCTGTGCCAATAGCTACAAGTGTTCCGCTTGTATTTCCGGTACCTATCGAAAATTTTGCTCCTTCTTTAAATTCTATTGTGTTTCCTGCGTCAATAATAAGTTTGCTACCCGGTGCACTATAAACATTTACTGTTCCTTCAATAACGTAAGGTACTTTTTGAAAAAGCCATTTTTTTGAGTATTCTTGGTTAAAATCGTTGCCTTTTACAAGAATTGGGCTACCTTCAATATTGTTATTTGTTCCAATAGTGTGAGCATTGTTTGCATAAACACAAATAGCTTCTTTGTCGCAATTTCTAATTGTGTTTGATTTAAAGCTGGCAAACGATGCAAGGTTGTCTAAATCAACACCTCTGTTGCCGGAGTATTCTATTGTGCAATTTTCTATGCTTACAGAACAGTTGTTAATATCTATTATGGCATTGTCTCCAGAAAGTCCACCACCGAAAGCGAAATTGCAGTATTTTAATGTTGAGCCAGAACCTGTTCCAGATGTAAATTTAATGTTGTTCCAATCGCCAGAATTTGGGTAGTAATTTGTTGATGTAAATTTTATTGGTTGAGATGGGGTTCCAATTGCAATAAGTTTTGCTCCTTCTTGGTGAAATCCAAAAACTAAACTACTATTATCTGTAAATTTTAATGTTACGCCGGGTTCAATTGTTAGGGTAACTCCATCTATGTAAATTGTTCCGTCAATTGTGTATGTTTTCCCAGCTTCCATTGTGGCATCGTAATTTATGTTTGTGGAAACATTTGTACTTAAGGTTTGTTTTGGTTGCGTTAATTCTTCTGTATCTTTTTTGCAAGAAACAAATGATATTATAAATATTAGTATTAAAGAATAAAATTTCAATAAAAAGTTGCTCATTTTTTAAAGTTTGATTTATACAAATATAGGTTTTAATATTTATATACAATAGAGTATTTGTTAACATCTTTTTGTTAATATCATTTCGTACTTTAATTGTGTAATAAATTAGAGTTTAAAGTTTGTGCACAATTTAATAAATAATACTTTTGCAAGTGTGAGGGATTTAACAAAGGGAAACGAATACAAAGTTATTCTAATGTTCACATTACCAATGCTTTTTGGTAATGTCTTTCATCAATTATATAATATCATAGATAGTATTGTTGTAGGGCAATACATAGGAAAAGAAGCTCTGGCTGCTGTTGGAGCATCATTCCCAATAATATTTTTTTTAATTTCATTGGTTATTGGTTTTTCCACGGGTTCTACAATACTAATATCTCAATATTATGGGGCAAAACAATTTGATAACATAAGAAAAGTTGTTGATACAAATAATATTATAATGTTTGTAACAGCAATTGTTTTAGGTGCTTTAGGTATGATTTTTAGTAGAGATATATTTATTTTAATTGATTTACCAAAAGACGTTATCCCCGATGCCACAAAATTTTTGCAAATTTATTTCTTAGGAATGCCTGCTTTCTTTGGATTTCAAGGAATAAGTGCAATTTTAAGAGGTGTTGGCGATTCAAAAACTCCGCTATATTTCTTAATTATTTCAACTTCGGCAAATCTTATACTAGATTTGATACTAATTGTATGGTTAAGGTTTGGAATAGAAGGGGTTGCTTATGCTACATTGGTTTCGCAAATTGGAGCCTTTGCAACTGTAATTTATTGGGTAAATAAAAAACATAAAGAGCTAAGTTTTAGAGTAATCAAATTAAAGTTTGATAGAGAAGTGTTTTATAAAAGTTTAAAAATTGGAATACCATCGGGCTTTCAAATGATGATTGTTTCCCTTAGTATGATGGCAATTTTTGCAATAGTAAATAAGTTTGGAACAGACGTGGTAGCTGCTTATTCTGGAGCACTTAGAATAGATTCTTTAGCTACTTTACCTGCTATGATGTTTTCTACAGCATTATCGGCTTTTGTTGGACAAAATATTGGTGCAAAAAGATACGATAGAGTTAAAAAAGGATTTTTTGCAACGCTAATAATGTCGGCAATATTCTCAATTATAATTACAATTGTTATAATAATATTTGGAGAATCTCTTATGAATATGTTTATTGATGATGCAAATATTGTTAGAATTGGGGAAGGATACTTAGTTATAATAAGTTCGTTTTATATTTTATTTGCCATAATGTTTACCTCAAATGCTGTAATGAGAGGAGCGGGCGATACAATAATACCAATGTTTATAACATTAGTAGCACTTTGGTTTGTACGAATACCGGTAGCACATTTTTTAGGAAATATTTGGGGCGAAATTGGCGTATGGTGGTCTATGCCAATTGCTTGGGCTGTTGGAACAATACTTTCCTTAATATACTACTCAACAGGTATTTGGAAAAAAAAATCTGTTGTAAAATATTAGTAAATGTACTCTGCAATTCAATATATAAAACACTTTTTTTTATCAAATCATAAAGGACATAACGTACACTCTCCTTTTGTTTATAATTTTGTGAAAAATGTTTTAGAAACAAGAGGCGAATTTTATTGCTTTAGCGAAATTGAAAACGTTAGGGAAACCCTTTTATATAATCATAAGTCGATAATAATAAATGATTTAGGAGCTAAATCGAAGGTTGATAAAAGCCCCAAAAGAACAGTTAGTGATATTGCAAAAACATCGTTAAAACCCAAAAAACAAGCACAATTATTATTTAGAATTGTTAATCATTTTCAGCCAAAAACAGTAATCGAATTGGGAACATCTTTGGGCATTTCAACATTGTACATATCTAAAGCTGTAAAAACATCTCAAATTATTACAATAGAGGGCGATAAATCTATATTTGAAATAGCTGAAAATTTATTCAAAACATTAAATATCAGAAATATTAAAAATATAAACGCAAATTTCGATAACGAATTAGAAAAAATAGTAAATAATTTAGAAAAAATAGATTTAGTATATTTTGATGGAAATCATACAAAAGAAGCAACATTAAAATATTTTGAAAGTATTTTGCCAAAAATATCAGAAAATACAGTACTAATTTTCGACGATATTTATTGGAGCAAAGGTATGACAGAGGCTTGGTTAGAAATTAAAATGAACGAAAAAGTAAAAGTAACAATAGATACATTTTATTTTGGTATAGTGCTTTTTAGAACAACACAGCCAAAACAAAATTTCAAATTATATACAAGGTAAATTTGTATTTTCATGAAAAATACTTACATTTAGCAAAATTTTAAATATAAACGAATGAAAAAAATTTTATTATTTACAGCCTTGTTTGTTGCAGTAGCATTTACAACAAGTGCTCAGTGGATTGAGCAAGCAACAGGCTTTACAGCAGCATCTAGAGGTATCAGAGACATCTCTATTGTTGATGAAAACACTGTTTGGGCAGTTGCTTACGATGGGTCGGGTAGCAATGCTAACGTTCAACAATTTACTAAAACTACCGATGGTGGTGCAACTTGGACACCGGGAACCATCAATGTTGGTAATACAACACTTGGAATAGCAATGATACACGCAGTTAGTGCAACAACTGCTTATGTTGCAGCTTTTGTTAATTCAACAGGGCAACAAGGAATTTTTATTACTACAGATGGTGGTACAACTTGGACTCGCCAAACAACAGCAGCTTACACAAGTTCAACATCTTTTACAAATGTTGTTTACTTTTGGGGTGCAACCGATGGTTTTTGTATGGGAGACCCTGTAAGTGGCGAATACGAAATTTATACAACTACTGATGGTGGTACAACTTGGACTCCTATTTTAGGTGCAAATATACCAAATAATTTAACTGGAGAATACGGATATACCGGACAATACACAACTTTTGGCGACAATGTGTGGTTTACAACAAACAAAGGACGAATTTATCATTCTACCGACAAAGGTTATAACTGGGCAGTTTACCAAACACCAATTTCCGATTTTGGAGGAACATCAATGTCTGGAAATATTGCATTTACAAATGCAACTAACGGACTTTTAGTAAACGTGAATAACGAAATGTGGGAAACTACTGATGCTGGTGCAACTTGGACTTCATTAACCTCAACAGGAACACATTACTCAACTGATATTGAAGCAGTTCCTGGAATTAACGGAACTTATGTTAACTCTGGAAACTCATCAGGATTTGCATACACAAACTTTAACGGACACCTTTGGACTCAACTTACAAACCCAGGACAAGCCCTTGAAATAGGTTGGTTAAATGCTACAACTGGTTGGGTAGGTAGTTTTAATACTGATGCCACAACTGGTGGAATTTTTAAATTCGACGGAACTATTCCAACACCTTTAAATAACGACTTATCTGCTCAAGAAATTACATATCCTACTACAGGACTTGTTTTATCTACTACAGAGTACATTGAAGCTACAATAGTTAATAATGGAGTTAATCCTCAATCTAATTTTGATGTAACATACAGCGTTAACGGAGGAACTTTAGTAACAGAAACTGTAACCGCTACAATTAACTCAGGAGAATCTTACACATACACATTTACAACTCCTTTCGATTTTTCAGCAGCAGGAACATACAGTATTGAAGTTTCAACAGCATTAACTTCTGATGAAAATACAGCTAACGATAATGTAACTAAAGTAATAGAATTGTATAACCAAGTTTATGAAAGAAAAATTATTCACGAACAATTTACAACCGAGTTGTGTCAGTATTGTCCACCAGTGTTAGAATATATGTCTAGTTTACACGATACTTATGCTCCAAATATGATTACAATTACACATCACTCAGGTTATGGTACAGATTTTCTAACAAATGCAGCTGCTGTTGATATGGAAGAGTTTTACAATGGTGGTACTTTTGCACCCGGAGGAATGTTTGACAGACACTACAATGGCTTAGATAATGATAATGATTCTGGAATAGACCCAGGTCCAGTTTTTTGGGACGGTTCACCTTACGGTGGAAATAGAATTGATGAACGTTTAGCTTTACCAGCTTTTGTAAGTGTAAATATTGATGGTTCATTCGATACTCAAACAAGAGAATTAAGTTTTACCGTTTCTGGAGATTTTGTTAATAATTTTATAGGCGATTTAAGCATTAATGTTTGGTTAACAGAAGACCATATAGCACAACAATCACAAGCTTCTGCTCCAGTTGGTTTTGAACACCGATATACTCAAAGAGCTGCAATAACAAATTATATTGGAGATATGTTGCAAAACGGAGCTACAGATGGCGATACCTATACACAAACTTACACATATACAGTTGATGCATCTTGGGATTGGCACAATATGTACATAGTTGCCTTTGTAGGAAATTACGATGCATCAAGTGTTAATAATAGAGAAGTTCATAATGCAAACGAAAAGCTATTTACTGAACTTACAATTACAAGCTTGTCAAATATTGAAGATAAAAATGTAAGAGTTTACCCTAACCCAACAACTGGATTGTTTAATATACAAGGAATTGAAGGCAGTAACGTAGAGGTTGTAAATTCATTAGGTCAAGTTGTATATTCTGTAAATAATGTTAGCTCATTGCAAACTATTGATTTGTCGAATAATAGTGAAGGTACTTACTTTGTTAAAATTAAAACTAACGATAGTGTTGTTACTAGAAAAATTTCTTATATAAAATAAGAATTTTTAAACAAATAAAATTAAAGAGGTTGTTTTTTAGACAGCCTCTTTTTTTTTGTATTACATTATACCGATGCAATTTATTTATTGGACAATATATTGTTTGTATTTGGTATTATATAGAAGTGCGTTTTACCAATTGGTATTATTTGTCTATAATTTTTATCTCAACTCTGCGGTTTATTGTTTTATCGCTTTCCGATATTTCTGGAACAATAATTCTTTTATTAGCACCAAAACCTTTATAAGATAATCTATCTTTTGCAATTCCGTTTTCCACTAGAAAATCGTAAATAAATTTAGCTCGTTGAACTGATAAATCGTTTGTTTGTGTATCAAAATCAAATCCATCTCCTTTTCCTTTATCTTGACAACAAATATGTCCTTGTATTTCAATTTTTAGAGTTTCGTTGTTTTCCATTATTAATAACAAACTATCTAATGTAGGCATTGATGTTTTTATTAAACGATGGCTACCTCCTATAAAATTTAAGTTTTTTAGTGCAATTGTTGACCCAATTTCGGCGTTTTCAAAATTTAATGGGAGTTTTTTTACAGTTTTTTTTTTTATAGGTGTGTTTTCTATTTTGGTATATTTAATGTCAACTCTTCTGTTTTTTGAGTTTCCAATTTCATTTTCGGAAATTCCTGTTAGCTCTCCTTTTCCTATGTTTTTTAAAATAAAATTTTTGCTAATGCCTCTGTTTAAAATGAAATTATAAACCTTGTTTACTCTTTTTTCCGATAAAATTTTGTTATCGTCCTCGTTTCCTAAATAATCTGCGTATCCTAATAATATAAATCCATTGTATTTTGTTTCATCAATTTCTGAAATAAATTTTTCTAAATTAATTTGTTCATTATAAGGTATTTCGTGCTTGTTTATGGCGAAAAAAATACTAATGGAATCTGTTTGAGAATTTATTTTTGTGTTAATAGCAATAAGAAATATAATTAACAAATAAGTTCTCATTTTTTAATAATTTAAAAAGATTGAATGTTATGAAGTTTAGTGTAAACTCCGTTTAATTCAAGTAGTTCTTTATGGGTTCCTTTTTCAATAATGTTACCTTCGTGAAGAACACAAATTTCATCGACTGCAATAATTGTTGATAACCTATGTGCTATTACTATTGATGTTCTATTTTTCATTAATTTATACAATGCATCTTGAACTAAACGTTCGCTTTCTGTGTCTAAAGCTGATGTTGCTTCATCAAGAATTAGAATAGGTGGGTTGTTAAGAACAGCCCTTGCAATACTAACTCTTTGCCTTTGACCGCCTGAAAGTTTATTGCCTCTATCTCCAATATTTGTGTAATAACCATTAGCTGATTGCATTATAAATTCGTGGGCATTTGCAACTTTTGCAGCTTCAATAACTTCGGATTCTGTTGCATTTTCTAAGCCAAAAGCTATATTGTTGAAAAAAGTATCGTTAAACAGAATTGGTTCTTGATTTACATTTCCCATTAAACCTCGTAAGTCGGTTATTTGTATGTTTTTTATAGGGTTGCCATCAATTAATATTTCGCCTTCTTCAATATCCCAAAAACGTGGTAATAAATCTACTAATGTAGATTTTCCAGAGCCCGATTGTCCTACTAAGGCAACACTTTTGCCTTTTTCTACCGATAAGTTTACATTTTTAAGAACGTAGTCTGTTTTATATTTAAACGACACATTTTTAAATTCTATTTTATTGCTAAATTCGTTTATTCTTATAGGGTTTTTTATGTTTTGTATAGGGTTTTCAGCGTTTAAAATTTCGTTTATCCTATCAATAGAAGCCATTCCTTTTTGTATGTTGTAATATGCTGTTGATATTGATTTTGCGGGTGTAATTATTTGTGAAAATAAAATTAAATACGAAATAAATGCTTGTGGCGATAGCTCGCTTTGTCCGCTTAAAACTAAAGACCCTCCGTAAAGCATTAAACTAACCATTACAACAGAGCCTAAAAATTCGCTCATAGGGTTTGCTAAATCTCTACGTCGCCATAGTTTTATTATTAAATTTGTAAAATGATTATTTACTGATTCAAATCTGTTGTTTAATTTTTTTTCGGCATTAAAAGCTTTTATTATTCGTATTCCAGATAGTGTTTCTTCAACAACAGACAATAATATTCCTAAGCGTTTTTGTCCTCTAAATCCAGTTTTTCGTAGGTTTTTACCTATTATTCCTATTAATCCTCCTGTAATTGGAAGTAAAATTAATACAAATAGTGTAAGGTTAAAACTCATAAAAAATAGCATTGAAAGGTAAATAATTATTGTTATTGGGTCTAAAAAAATCATTTCAACAGAACGCATAACAGAAACTTCAATTTCTCCAACATCGCTAGTCATTTTTGAAATTATGTCGCCTTTTCTTTCTTCGGAGTAGTACGATACTGGAAGAGCTAATAGCTTTTTAAATAGCGAGTTGCGAATATCTCTAATAATTCCAGTTCTAATTGTTGCTAAAAAGTATAGGGATAGGTATCTAAAAAGATTTTTCAATAATGAAAATATTATTACAATTGAACTAATAAAACCTAATCCAAAAGTTTTACTATGAGAGTTTATTAAATGACTAATGTAATAACTAAAATATTGTTCAAACGATTTTATACTAAAACTTAATTCTCCTTGAGGTAGTGTTTCTACTATGGGTTCTGTTCCAAAAAGAATACCCAAAAATGGGATTGCCATAAGCAGTGAAAATAAACCAAAAAATGTTGAAAAAAGGTTTAATACCATACTTATTATTGTTTTTCCCCAGTATGGTTTAACGTATGAAATAACGGTTGATAATTTTTTCACTATATGTGTTTTTGTGCAAAGTTAAAAAAATAGTTAATAAATGTTTTGGTTTGATGTTAAAACATTTATGAGCCCGGTATAAAAAGTCAGTTTAATTTTCATTAAATAGGCTATGCGTTTAATTATCAGGACTTTGATGTATTATTGTAAATTTGAATTAAAACTCTTATTATCAATAATTTAACTTTATAAACTTTCAACTTTATAACTTTTTAGGTTGACCTCATTTATTAAAAGTCACATTTACTATTTGAACTTATCCATCTATTTTATACAATTTTAAACACACACGAACATAGATGTTACATCTGACAAATAAAAAACAAATTATAAACAGATGAATTTCATTAATATTACTACTTTTAGTTTTTTAAACCATAATTATGGAATATTCGGGAAATCTTATAAAAATGAGTGCAGAACACCCAGAAAGTGTTCAATATTTATTAAAGTTAGGCGAAAATAGTATTTTAATGAATGATTTAATTGGAGAAAATATACAATTCACATTCAATGGAATTATAAATTGCATTAACTGCGGAAAAATTACAAAAAAATCGTTTTCGCAAGGCTTTTGTTACAACTGTTTTTTAACTGCCCCACAAGCCGCCCCTAGTATTGTTAACCCAGAATTAGATATGGCACATTTAGGAATTTCTAGAGATATGGAATGGGCAAAAACTTATAGTTTAGTTGAGCATTACGTTTATTTAGCATTTTCTAGCAATATAAAAGTAGGAGTTACACGCAGTTCGCAGGTAAATACTCGCTGGATTGACCAAGGAGCAAAAAAAGGTGTAATTTTGGCAAAAACGCCTTACAGAAATTTGGCAGGTCAAATTGAAGTAGCAATGAAACAGCATTTTGCCGACAAAACAAACTGGCGTTCAATGCTTTCCGATATAAATTGCGACGACTCGATTTTATTAGAAGCTAAAAATTTAGCTTTAAATGTTTTCCCTTCCGAATTTGAAGAGTATTTTTTTGCTGACAATACAATAACCGAATTAAATTATCCTGTTAAAAAATATCCTGAAAAAGTAAAAAGTATAAGCTTAGATAATCTTCCTAAATTTAATAAAAAACTAGTAGGGATTAAAGGGCAATACTTAATTTTCGATGATAATACAGTTATGAATATTAGAAAACATAATGGGTATTTTGTTGAAATAAATTTTTAGAATCTACTTCTTTTTTAATACATATTTAACTTTTAGAGTATATAAAAATTGTATTGATGGTTCAAGAATTTCGGCTTTCAAAACTTTATCGAAGTAATTGTACGGATATTTATTATAAAAAATATCTACTTGATTATTGTTTGTTACAATAGTTTTGCCTGAAGTTTTAGTTGTTTGATTGCTATTAAAAGCTTTATAGGCAGAATATCTTTCTATAGGAAAAACCGTATTGCTATTTTCCAAAACAGTTTTATATGTTGATGTAAAATCTATTTCAAGTTTCTCAAAATCGGCTTTTTTTCGATTAATATTTTTTATAGCTTCTGCTCTAATTGTATCGTAAACCGCATCGTTATTTTTAATAATATAATCTACTTTTATGATGTCGTAAATTTCGTTTTTTGCAGCTATTTCTAGTAATTTATCAATATCACTATTCTTTTTTATTGATATGTGAATATTCTTTTTCACTTCAAATCCGGCAGGAACTTCGTGATATGTTTTACTAAATAATTTTTTTTCAACTTCAATTTCAAAAATTGGAACTTGCGAAATAAAATCGACATATACATTTTCCTTATTTACACCAATATTTTTAATATCTGTAACAAATTTATTTATCCTTTCATTAGTAATAATATGGCAATTATCTATAGTTTCACCAACCTGAGATATTCCAAATATTACGCTATATTCATCAGCCATTGCATTCATTAAAATTTTAGTTTCCAATACAATTACGGTGTCGTTAAAATAAGATATTGACTTACTTGTGTACTGTTGTTCAATATTTTGTTGAGCATAGCTATCAAAACTTAATTCGTTAAAACCAGCAGAATTTGAAATTGTGGAGCTACTTTTCTTTTGATTATAAAACCAATTCCCTGCAGCTTGACCAAATACAGCTATTGTTACAATGTTAAATGCAATAAAAAATGTTAATGTTTTCATTATTAATTTGGTTTAGTAATTATGTTGCAAGTTAAAATTTATTAATAAAATCCACAATTTAAATCAAAATAATTTGAATTAATAATTCCAAAATAAATATTTGCAAAATTATCTATAAAATTATACTTTCAAGGCATAATAAAAAATCATTAAAATACATAATATGAATTTCGAAAACATTATATTTGAGGTAAATACGGGAATTGCAAAACTAACAATAAACCGACCTAATTTTTTAAATGCTTTAAACAAGCAAACTTTTGTTGAAATTGAAGAAGCTATGAAAGAAGTTTATAACAACTTCGATATTAAAGGCTTAATCATTACAGGTTCGGGCGATAAATCATTTATTGCTGGAGCCGATATTAAAGAATTTGCCGACTTCACACCTCAACAAGGCGAAGAACTTAGCCGAAATGGTATGCGTATTTTTAAAATTATTGAAGATTCGCCAAAACCGGTAATTGCTGCAATAAATGGTTTTGCTTTAGGCGGAGGTTTAGAATTGGCAATGTCGTGCCACTTAAGAATTTGCTCCGATAATGCTAAATTTGGACAACCAGAAGTTTCGTTAGGCGTAACACCCGGATATGCCGGAACACAACGACTTACACAACTTGTTGGCAAGGGCAAATCAATGGAATTGCTTATGACCGGCTCTATGCTAAAATCTGACGAAGCTTTAACTTTAGGCTTGGTAAATAAAGTTACTTCTTTAGAAGAACTAATTCCAACAACAGAAGCCTTAATGAAAAAAATTAATACAGTTTCGCCAACCGCTGTTGCTGCAGTTATTCGTTGTGTTAATGCATTTTATACTGATGGCGTAAACGGATTTAACACCGAAGCCGTAGAATTTGGAAAATGTTTTGCTACTGCCGATTTTAAAGAAGGAACAACAGCATTTATTGAAAAACGCAAAGCTAATTTTCCAGGAAAATAAATTGTAGAATTAAATAATAATATAAAAATGAAAGCACACGAAATAGATTACGAAATAAAAGGTAATGATATTCAATTAGTTGAGATTGAATTAGACCCAAACGAAACAGTAATAGCCGAAGCAGGAGCAATGCTTTATATGCACGAAGGCATTCAGTTTGAAACAAAAATGGGAGACGGCTCTGAACCTGAGCAAGGTTTTTTTGGCAAACTTATTTCCGCTGGAAGCCGTGTAATTATGGGGGAGTCGTTATTTTTAACTCATTTTACAAACAAAGGCTTCGGTAAAAGTAAAGTAGCATTTTCGGCACCATATCCGGGTACAATAATCCCAATAGATTTAAATAGTGTTGGAGGTAGGTTAATTGTTCAAAAAGATGGTTTTTTATGTGCCGCAATGGGAACAAAAATTGCAATGTTTTTTAACAAAAAAATAGGTTCTGGTCTGTTTGGTGGTGAAGGTTTTATTCTTCAAAAAATTTCTGGCGACGGATTAGCTTTTGTTCATGCAGGTGGCACATTAATTGAAAAAAAACTAAATAATGAAACTATAAGGGTAGATTCTGGTTGTGTTGTTGCTTTTGAGGAAACAATTTCTTTTGATATTGAACGTGCTGGCAATTTAAAATCGATGGTTTTTGGTGGTGAAGGTGTTTTTCTTTCAACACTTAAAGGAAGTGGGAAAATTTGGATACAATCTATGCCTATTAGAAAAATGATTACAGCTCTTTCGCCATCTGGCGGAAATGCTAAAAAAGAAAGTTCTTCTGTTTTAGGAGGGCTTTTTGAAAGCTAATGCCTATTTATAGTATTACTTATTAGCAAAACTTAGATTTCAAATAATAAAAAAAGCCAACTATTTGTTGGCTTTTTTTATTATTTGAATGTTTTTTTATTTTTCAACTTCTTTAAAAGATTTACACTCAACATCATAAAAAGAAAGATGGTCTTTTCCGCTATCTTTAAGCTCTTTTCTCATGTTTTCAACTTGTATAAGTTGCATTTCTTTTTCTTCAGCTTCGGTTGCTTTATCGCCTTCTGCTCCATGATTATGTTTTGCAGCATCATCAACTTGGTCTTTACTACCAGCAAGTATTTCAGCTTCCCAATTTGCAATATATGCCGAATCTATACGTGTTTCATTTAATATTCCAACTATTTTAAATTTAAGACCTTCCATTTTAGCGTTAAATTTGCCACTTTCGTTTGATGCCAATACTTTAACTCTTTTCTCAGGATCTTGTCCAATTATGTGCATTCTCGCACCTCCGTGCTTGCAAGTATGAACGCAAGTTCCTTCAAAAGTAATTTCTTTTCCTACAAAGTTTGGTGCCATTTCATCAAATTTATTGATGTCAATAACACTAGCAATAGAATCGGCTACCAATGTTGAGTCGGCAGCATTAGCATTTGTGTCGCTTGCTGTGTTACCACAAGATGTTAGTAACAGTGCAAAACCAGTAATTAGTAAAAAATTTTTAATCATATTATTATTGTTTTAATTTTTTTGCATAGTTAATTAATATATTCAGAATTTGCAATCTTTTATTCTCTATTTTTTCTGATAATTATTAAAGTTAGTCTTCAACATCTATAATATCTTCAACAATAAATGCTTCAGGATAGTCTAACTTTATTTTTTTAAGAAAATAATTTGCTTCAACCTTTGTTCTAAAATCGCCCACTTTTAGTCTAAAATATGGGTTATCGTAAATAACATGTGCTTTTGCATCTTTATATTTTGTTGTAAAACTGCTTCTTATTTGGTTAGTTTGTAGTCTTGCATTTTTACCATTTCCAAAATATATTTGAATGCGATATCCGTTAATTCCTTTTAAATTAGCTATAGATGAAAATTGTTTTTCCATAGCTAATCGTATTTCGTTAGATTGGTTTATATTTATTTTACCTCCATTTTCGGCACTTAGTTTTACAAATATGTTTTGTGCATTTGATTGTGCGAAAATATTTACAGCTACTATTAAAAATATTGTGCTTATTATTGTTTTCATTGTGCAAATTTAGTGTTTTTTTTCAATATTTTTAGTTTTTAATGAGTTCAGTATAAAAAAACCTAACAGGGTTAATTTTGAGAAATCAAACTATTTTAACAATCTTATTATCAGTAATTAATTGAAACCTGTTAGGTCTAATCTATAATAAAAGAACCTTTTTATATTGCACCATTTAATTTAAAATTCCATTTTTAAGTATTTAATCTTAAACTAATTAACTATTTTTCAGTAAAATTAACATTAAACTTTTTTTTAATACTTTATATTTCCTTACATTTGCAATGGTTTTGGTTAATATATTAGGCTATATTTAAAATGAAATCCAGACAAGCTTTTGTTTGGATTTTTTTATTTATTCCAATTTATTTGCAATTTTTGTCCAAGAGTCTTTTAATGTTACGGTTCTATTAAAAACTAGTTTTTCGTCTGTTGTATCATAATCAACACAAAAATAGCCTAAACGCTCAAATTGAAAACTTTCGCTTATTTTTGCTTTTTTTACTGATGGTTCTAAAATTCCTTGTACAATTTTTAGCGATTCCGGATTTATGTAGTCTAAAAAGCTTGCACCTTCTTCATTTTTATCTGGATTTTCGACACTGAACAATCTATCGTACAATCTAATTTCTGTTTTCACATTTTGGTTAGCGTCAACCCAATGAATTGTGCCTTTAACTTTTCTTCCGTCGGGCGATTTTCCTCCTTTTGAAAGAGGGTCGTAAGTGCAATGTAGTTCTACTATTTCGCCGTTTTCATCTTTAACAACATTGTTGCAAGTAATAAAATATGAGTATCTTAAACGCACTTCAACGCCAGGAGCTAAACGGAAAAAGTTTTTTGGTGCAGTTTCCATAAAATCGTCTTTTTCTATAAATATTTCGCGAGAAAAAGGTATATTACGACTCCCCATTGTTTCGTCTTCAGGGTTGTTTATTGCTGGAAGTTCTTCGGAAGAATTTTCCGGATAGTTTGTTATTACAACTTTTAATGGGTCTAAAACCCCCATAACTCGCTTTGATTTTTTATTTAAATCTTCACGAATTGAAAATTCTAACAGAGCAAAATCGATTGTATTATCGCGTTTAGCAACTCCAATTCTATTGGCAAAATTTCTTATTGATTCTGGAGTGTACCCTCTGCGTCTTAAACCGCTAACGGTAGGCATTCGAGGGTCGTCCCAACCTAATACTTTTTTTTCGGTAACCAATTGCAATAGTTTTCTTTTGCTCATAATAGTATATGTCATATTTAAACGAGCAAATTCTATTTGTCGAGGGCGAATTTTATTTTTATCTGCAATTTGGTCTAAAAACCAATCGTAAAGTGGGCGATGTACTTCAAATTCTAATGTGCAAATTGAATGCGTAATGCCTTCAATATAATCGGACTGACCGTGAGCATAATCGTACATTGGGTAAATATTCCATTTGTTTCCGGTTCTGTGGTGCGATGCTTTTTTTATGCGATACATTAAAGGGTCTCTCATGTGCATATTTGGCGATGCCATATCAATTTTGGCACGAAGCGACATTTTACCTTCTTCAAATTCGCCATTTTTCATTTTGGCAAATAGATATAAACTTTCGGCTATAGGTCTGTTTCTCCAAGGACTTTCTTTACCTGCTTGTGTTGGTGTTCCTTTATATTGTGCTATTTCTTCGGCTGTTTGTTCGCACACGTATGCTTTTCCGTCTTTTATTAGTTGAATGGCAAAATCGTATAAAATTTCAAAATAATCTGAAGTATATAAATCTTGCCCGTGCCATTTAAAGCCTAACCATTCTACGTCTTTTTTAATTGAGTCAACATATTCAACATCTTCTTTTGTAGGGTTCGTATCGTCGAAACGCAAATTTGTGAAACCATTATATTTTTGAGTTAAGCCAAAATTTAAGCAAATAGATTTTGCATGACCAATATGTAAATATCCGTTAGGTTCTGGAGGAAATCGTGTAATAATTCGCCCTCCATTTTTATTGTTTGCGATATCCTCTTCAATTATTTGTTCTATAAAATTTAAAGATTCTTTTTTTTCTTCGTTTACTACCATTATGTTTTTTTTTTCAAAATTAAATTAAAGTTTACAAAGTTAATAAAGTTATGAATTTTTATTATAAAGGTTTTAAAAGTAATTGAACATAATTATTACTTTTGTGAAAAAAAATATGTTTGTATTATACAGAAAAGAATTAAACAGTTTTTTTAGCACACTTACTGGTTATATTGCAATTATTGTGTTTTTAATTATAACAGGTTTATTTGTTTGGGTTTTCCCTGGCGATTTTAACATTTTAAAAAATGGATTTTCTTCTATTGATGGGTTATTTATAATTGCTCCGTGGGTTTTTCTTTTTTTAATTCCGGCAGTAACTATGAGGTTATTTTCTGAAGAAAAAAAATCGGGAACTATTGAACTTTTGTTTACAAAACCAATTTCCGATTTAAATATTATTTTAGCTAAATACTTTGCAGGATTAACAGTTGTAACAATTTCATTATTACCAACATTAACCTATTTTTTATCGGTATATTTATTGGGAAATCCAATTGGAAACATTGATACAGGCGGAACGTGGGGCTCGTTTATTGGACTATTTTTTCTTTCGGCAATTTATGTCTCAATTGGAATTTTTTCATCGTCGCTAACCGATAACCAAATAGTTTCGTTTATTTTATCGATGCTTATTTCATTTATAATTTATATTGGGTTCGACTACATTTCAGAATTAAGTTTTTGGGGAGGCTCGGCTTACTTTATATCTAACCTTGGAATTAGTTTTCATTACAGTTCAATTAGTCGCGGAGTTATTGATACAAGAGATATTATATATTTTTTAAGTGCAATTACTTTGTTCATTTTTTTAACAAAACTAAAATTAGAAAGTAGAAAATGGTAAAAAATATGAATAGAAAAAGTATTAAATACAACAATTTAATACAACTTGTTTTAGTTTTATCGATAATTATATTGCTAAATTTTTTAGCCAACTTTATTTACACTCGCTTTGATTTAACTGCCGAAAAACGCTTTACTTTATCGGATATTACAAAAGATTACGTGAAAAATTTAGATGACATTATATTTTTTAGAATATACTTAGATGGCGACGATTTACCTCCCGGATTTAAACGATTAAAAAACAGTTTAAAAGAAACTTTAGACGAACTCAGATTAATTGGAGGCGAAAACATTCAGTATGAATTTATAAACCTAAATACCACTAAAGACAAAAAAAAGAAAGAAGAACTTTTTAACGAGATTTACAAAAGAGGCTTACTACCCATAACACTAAACGAAACAACCGAAGAAGGGAAAGAATCGCAAAATATAATTATACCTGGAGCAATAGTAACGTACCAAGAACGAGAACTTCCATTAGATTTTTTATCGAACAACCAACTAAAAACACCCGAAGAAAATCTAAACAATTCGGTAAGTGAATTGGAATACAAATTAATGAACATAATTCAAAAACTTAGAAGTGAATTTATTCCAACTATTGCATTTACAGTGGGGCACGGAGAATTATCTTACGAAAATACCTACTCTACACGAAAAGCATTATCGGAATTTTACAACATAACAAACATTGAACTCAACGAAAATATATCAAGCCTAAGCGACAGAATAAAAATAGACTCGTCGAAAACAAGATTAACAAACAAATACGACGTTTTAGTAATTTCTAAACCAACAAAACCATTTAGCGAAAAAGATAAATTTATTTTAGACCAATACTTAATGAGAGGCGGAAAAATTTTATGGTTTATTGATGGAGTATCAGTTTCTATGGACAGTTTAGCCAAAAGTAATTTTACAATTGCACTAAGTAACGACCTAAACCTCGAAGATCAGTTTTTTAATTATGGATTTAGAGTAAATCACGATTTATTGCAAGACATACAATGTGCAAAAATACCTGCAAAATCAACATTTGGAGGAAACGGTCGACCACAATTTGTTCCTTTCGATTGGCTCTATTTTCCATTAATGAAACCTACCGATAAAAGCCCAATTGGTAAAAATTTAGACTTTATTTTTTCAAATTTTGCAAGTAGCATAGATACAGTTCACGAAAGCAAAAACGTAAAAAAAACAGTTATATTAACCTCATCGGAATACACAAAAAAACTAAACGTTCCTATACAAGTTAGTTTAGATTTACTAAATGTGAAACCCGAAAAAATGTTTTTCAAAAACTCATATTTAACCACCGGATTACTCTTAGAAGGCAAATTCAAATCTAATTTTGTAAATAGAATTCCAAGCGAAATAAAAAATTCTTCGGAAATAAATTTTAAAGAAGAAAGTAAAAAAACCAAAATGATAGTTATTTCTGATGGCGATATAATTTACAATCCAATAAAAATTACCGACGGTAAAAAAATACCTTACCCTGCCGGTTTCGACAAATATTCTGGCTATAATTATGCAAATTCCGATTTAATTTTAAATGCAGTGAACTATCTTATTGACGATTCTGGAATTATATATCTTAGAAATCGCCAAATAAAACTTCGATTGTTAGACAAAACAAAAGTTAGCGAAAACGGTTTGTTTTGGCAAATAATAAACACCATTATACCTGTTATAATAATTATTATACTTGGATTTATACTTAACATTATAAGAAAAAATAAATACACTATAAAACAATAATATACCAAATAATTTGACTATGAAAAAAAATACTTTACTTTATATTGCCTTAATAATATTGGTTCTTCTATCAGTTTATTATTTTCTAAATCAAAAATCAACAACAATAAAAAAAGAACTAAGCGATTTTGCAATTGAAGACACATCTGCAATAACAAAAATATTTATGGCAGATAAATTAAACAAACAAGTTACAATAGTTAGAAAAGAAAAATATTGGGAAGTAGATGGAAAATATAGAGCCCGAAAAGACGCTATTAATATAGTGCTATCAACAATAAAAGATTTAACAGTAAAATCGCCGGTACCAAAAGCTAGTTTAGAAAATCAAATTAAACGAATTGCAGCAAAATCGGTAAAAGTAGAAATTTATACCAACAACAGCACTAAACCTTCAAAAGTGTTTTATGTAGGCGGAGGAACAACCGACAACCAAGGCACATATATGCTTTTAGAAAACTCGTCGAAACCATTTATAATGTACGTACCCGGTTTTTTCGGATATTTAAGTACACGTTTCTTTACCGATGGAAAACTTTGGAAAGACAATTCAATTTTTAAAAGCGAATTTAACGAAATAAAAAGCATAAAATTAGAATACCCTAAAACTCCCGAAAAAAGCTTTGTAATAAACAATTTAGGAAATTACAATTTTGAATTAATAAATCTTTCAACAAATACAAAAGCCAACAACATTAACAATGAAGAAATAAAACGTTTCGTAGGCAATTTCACAAACTTTGGATACGAAGCCCCAATTTCAAACATTAAACCAGAAAAAAAAGACTCGCTTTTAAAAGCAATTCCCGAAAACATATACACTGTTACTCTTACAAATGGAAAACATATAAGTTTAAAATTGTACAACATTTCGGTAAGCAACGAAATTAAAGAAAAATACCAAGCCGAATTTGAATTCGACCCCGACAGAATGTACGGTTTTTTTAATAACGATGAAGAACTTGTAACCGTGCAAACACAACTTATTTACCCTGTTATTAAAGAAATAAAAGACTTTATACCAAGCAAATAAGAAAAAATCACAATTAGTTTATATATTTGCTGGTACAAAAATTAATAACAAAACAAAAAACATAAAAAAAGAACGTACGTAATAAAAACAACAACCTTGTTGAACTTGACATTAAACTATATAAATATTATAAATTAAATTTATTTTAACATGAAAAAGCTAATATTATTATTTATTTTAATTAGCGAATTAGCTAATTTAAATGCACAAGACATTATTATTAAGAAAAATGGTGATGAAATAAATACAAAAATTATAGAAGTCGGTATTGAAATTATTAAGTTTAAAAAATTTGATAATCTTGAAGGACCAATTTATACAATGGGGAAAAATGAAATATTTCTAATTAAATATGAAAACGGAAGTAAAGATGTTTTTAATGATAATCTTGAAGTAAAGCAAACAGTAAACACACAAAAAGATTATTTGAGAAAAGGATTACACTTAGGTTTTCATATTACACCCAGTGTCGGTAAAAGATCGAGGGATAATTATGATTATGGATTTGGAATTAACTCTGGTGCAGATTTAAGTATTTATTTTAATGATTATATAGGTATTAAAACTGGAATATCATACGTTAATATACCTATTAAATATGCTTCTTATAATTATTATGATTATTATAATTATTCTATTAGCTACGTAAACACTAATACGACCTTATTAGGTATGCCTATAAAATTCTTACTAACAACAGGTAATAAAATTGGATTTTATTTAGAGTTTGGTTTAAATGTATATTACAAGTATTACAATGAAAACAACCATATTTATAATGGTATTGCCATTGTCGAAGAAACAACATTTGGTTTAAATATTAAAACATCTAAAATAATTAGTTTGAATTTTGGGTTGTCAAATTATTATTCGTTTGAAACGGAAGGTGCTTTAATGGGACTACAAGTTGGAATGTTATTTAATTTAGCAAAATAAAATTTGATAATAACGGCTATATGTAATGAGAGTTCATTAATAATTAAAGCATTCTGCCCACCTAAATTTAATGTTGGTAATTAGCAAGAAGTAACTCTCAATCGCTTACTACAAACAAACACATTGGCACAAAAATTGCCAAAGTACCTGCTTTATTAATTTAATTAATTACACTGCCTAAAAGTCAGTTTTAAATATGAAAGAAAATTTTAGTTTTTTAAAATTACAACAATCCGATATAGGAAACGAGCAAGAGTTTTTTCCAATTATTACCGACGAAGACGAACACGAATTATCTAAAAGCGAAATACCCGAAACATTAGCCATTTTGCCATTAAGAAACGTAGTTTTATTTCCCGGAATAGTTTTTCCGCTAACTGTTGGCAGAGAAAAATCGCTAAAACTAATAAAAGAAGCTTACAGCAAAAAAGAAATAATTGGAACAGTTGCCCAAAAAGATGTAAATATTGAAGAGCCCACACAAAAAGACATATATAACGTAGGAACAACCGCAAAAATAATTAGAATTTTAGAAATGCCCGATGGCACAACATCAATAATAATTCAAGGACAAAAACGCTTTAAAATAGAAGAAATTGTTTCTGAAGAACCCTATTTTATCGGCAAAGTTTCTGAATTACAAGACGTTAAACAAAAAATAATAACAAAAGAATTTCAAGCCATTATTGCTTCAGTAAAAGACCTTGCTCTAAAAATAATAAAACTATCGCCAAACGTACCACAAGAAGCATCTTTTGCAATAAAAAACATTGAAAATTCAACCTTCTTAATAAACTTTATTGCAGCAAATACTGACATTTCAATAGCCGAAAAACAAAAACTTTTAGAAACCGATATATTTAAACTTAGAGCTATAAAACTCTTAGAATATCTATCGGAAGAGGTACAAAAATTGGAGCTACGCCAAAATATAAAAAGTAAAGTTCATGCCGACCTAAGTCAACAGCAAAAAGAATATTTCTTACATCAAGAAATGAAAACAATTCAAGAAGAGCTTGGCGGAAACCCTATAGAAAAAGAAATTGAAGACTTACTTTTAAAAGGAAGTTTAAAAAATTGGAACGAAAATACTAACGAGTTTTTTATTAAAGAAGTAGAAAAACTTCGCAGAATGAACCCCTCTATTGGAGAATATTCTACACAAACAAACTATGTAAAAACTCTGTTAGAATTACCTTGGAACAACACAACAAAAGATAATTTAGATTTAGAACACGCCCAAAAAATTTTAGATAAAAACCATTTTGGACTTGAAAAAATTAAAGAACGAATTTTAGAATATTTAGCAGTTCTTAAACTTAAAGGCAACCTAAAATCGCCTGTTTTGTGCTTAGTTGGTCCTCCGGGCGTTGGAAAAACATCTTTAGGAAAATCTATTGCCGATGCATTAGACAGAAAATATAGCCGCATTGCATTAGGTGGTTTGCACGACGAAAGCGAAATACGCGGACACCGAAAAACCTATATAGGTGCTATGCCCGGCAGAATAATCGAAAATATTAAAAAAGTAAAATCGTCGAACCCTGTTTTTATTCTCGATGAAATTGACAAAGTTGGGAACGACTTTCGTGGCGACCCCTCATCGGCACTTTTAGAAGTATTAGACCCCGAACAAAACAGCACATTTCACGATAATTTTTTAGAATTAGAATACGATTTATCGAACGTGCTTTTTATAGCAACAGCAAACACTCTAAAAGGAATAAACCCTGCATTAATTGACCGAATGGAAATTATAAATGTAGAAGGATACCTATTAGAAGAAAAAATTGAAATAACAAAACAACACTTAATAAAAAAACAATTAGAAAATCACGGAGTAAAAAGCAATCAATTAAAATTCGACAAAAAAATAATATCAACACTAATTAGTAATTACACACAAGAAAGTGGAGTTAGATCTTTAGATAAAGTTATTGCAAAAATTGTTCGTTCAACAGCAAAAAAAATTGCATTCGACGAAAAATACAACATTAATATTTCACAAACCGATATTTTAGAAATACTTAAATCGCCAAAATTTAGCCCCGAAAAATACGAAAACAACGATTACGCAGGAGTTGTTACAGGCTTAGCTTGGACAAGCGTTGGAGGAACAATTTTAATGGTTGAAACAAGTCTAAGCAAAGGAAAAGGAAAAATTACCCTTACCGGAAACTTAGGTGAAGTAATGAAAGAATCGGCAACTATTGCAATAGCCTATTTAAAAGCAAATTACGAAAAAATAGGAATCCCCATTACCGCTTTCGAAAACTGGGATATAAACATTCACTTTCCCGAAGGTGCAACCCCAAAAGACGGACCATCGGCAGGAATAACATTAGTTACATCTTTAGCATCGGCTTTTACACAAAAAAAAGTAAAAGCACATTTGGCAATGACTGGGGAAATTACCCTAAGAGGAAAAGTGCTTCCCGTTGGCGGAATTAAAGAAAAAATATTAGCAGCCAAACGTGCAGGAATATTTGAAATAATTTTATCGTCGGAAAACAAAAAAGATATTGAAGAAATTAACGAAATTTATACCACAGGACTTAAATTTACTTATGTTGAAAAAATAATTGAAGTTCTTGAAAACGCTTTACTAAACGAAAAAATACCAAATTACTTAAATATAGAATAAACAATTTTTGAAAAAATGAAAAATTTCATAAAACTTATTTCAAAAATTCTAATTATTGCCATAATTGCCTTTATAGCTTTTGTAACTTATTTAACTATTTTAGACTACAAACCCAGCACACACGAAACATTTTTCAAATCTCAAGCCCCACATACAATAACAAAAAAAACGTTAGAAATAATAACTTGGAACATTGGATATGCGGGCTTAGGCAACAATATGGACTTTTTTTTTGATGGTGGCAAAAAAGTTAGAGATACAAAAATAAGAACAGAAGAAAATTTAATTCAAATTGCAAAATTTATAAACACTAATAAAAATACCGATTTTATTATCCTTCAAGAAGTTGACACAAATTCTGATAGAACTTATAACATTAATGAAGCCGATTTTATTTTAAAATCAACAAATAAATACAAGTCGTTTTTTTCGTTAAATTATAAAGTTGCTTACGTTCCATTTCCTATAACAAACCCTATGGGCAAAATTAATTCGGGACTTGTTACACTTTCTAAATACGAACCAATTTCCATTTCTCGACATTCGTTTACAAACCATAATTCGTGGCCAAAAAAAATATTTATGTTAGATTATTGTTTTATGGTTTCAAAATTTAAGACAGAAAACAACAAATCGCTTATAATAATTAACACACATAACACGGCTTTTGCCGATAAAAAACTGAAACATAGCGATTTAAAAACCATACAACAATTTGCCGAAACCGAATACAAAAAAGGAAATTACGTAATTATTGGAGGCGATTGGAACCAAAGCCCGCCAAACTTCAATTTAAGCAGTTTTGGGAAAATAGATACAACAAATTTTGAGTTTAAACTGTATAACATAGATTCAAATATTTTTAAAAATTTTAATATCTATTTCGATTCAACTCAGGCATCAAATCGTTTTTTAAATACACCTTACATTAAAAATGAAACTCAATTATGTATTCTCGATTTTTTTGTTTGCTCGCCAAACATAAACCTTATAAAAATTGAAACAATAAATTTAGATTTTGTAAATTCGGACCACAACCCCGTTAAAATTTCACTTGAGTTGCTTTAATACCAATTTGACTTTCAATATAGTCTAATTTCAACTTCGTTTTATTGGACTTTTCTTTTTTTTAAGCGAGTTTAACAAATTTATCTTCAAGTTTTACGTTAAAGTTTATCTCAGCTTTTAATGCCTTAAACACCTTTAAAATTGTGTCAATTGTCGCACTATTGGCACTGCTTTCAAGTTTAGAAATTTGAGCTTTCTGCACGCCAACAAGTTTTCCAAGTTCCTCTTGTGTCAAGTGTCGTTCTTGTCTTGCAGACTTTATTATTTTACCCAAAACGTTCATACGAAGTTCATATTCATATTCGTCTCGCTCTGGTGTTCCAACTTTGTCGATATACTTATCTTTCATTTCGGCAAGCGAATAAGTCTTAATTTCTTTTGTTGCCATAATATTACTTTTTGTCTATTACACCAATAGAATCTAATCAAACGTTAAATATTAATACGAAATACTTTGCAAA
>DYMG01000097.1 GCA_020721655.1 Paludibacter propionicigenes
AAACTTACCTTAGAAAGAAAAGAATATATAAAACTAAGCAATGTTTTAGATGAACTATTACATTATTTTAAAAATAATCCAGACCCAGACTATATAACTTTTTCAGGCTCTGGAGAACCAACACTTAATTTATATATTGGCGATATTCTTAAATTTATTAAAAAAAATAAGCCTAATATCCCAGTAGCAGTATTAACTAACGGAACGCTTCTTTTCGATAAAAATGTTCGACAAGCAATTATAAATTCAGATGTAGTTTTACCTTCACTCGATGCCGCTACAGAAAAAACTTTTAAAAAAATTAATAGACCTGCAAAAAATCTATCAATACAAAATTACATAAATGGATTAATTGAATTTAGAAAAGAATTTAAAGGTAAAATTTGGCTCGAAATATTTATTTTACCAAACTATAACAATTCTAACGAAGAGTTAATAGAATTAAAAAATACAATTTTAAAAATAAATCCTGATTCTATTCAATTAAACACACTCGATAGACCTGGTGTTTTATCAAATATAAGACCAGCAACAAAAGAAGAATTACAATATGTTGTAAATTTTTGGAATTTAAAAAATGTTGAAATTATAGCTTCATCTCCACAAAGAAAAAATATACAAGCTTACAGAAAAGATACAGAAACCGCTATTTTAGAAACAATTGCACGCCGACCTTGCACTCTAAACGATTTAGAAAATATTTTAGGAATGCACATTAATGAAATAAACAAATATTTAGATGTTTTAGAGGCTGATGAAAAAATTATAACAAATAGGCAGGAGAGAGGATTATTTTATCAACTAAACTAATAATCTAATCAACAAGCTTATTTACAATAGGTTCTAAGAAAAAATCTGGCTTTATTGGGCGACTATTCGACAAAACAACAGCAGTAATTTTAGCTTTAACTATGAGTTTGTTATCTAATTTACGAAAAATATCTTGAAAAAAAATAACTTTTAAATTACCTTCCTTCGATACATTTAACTTACATTCAAACTCATTGCCACTAAATAAAGGCGATTTATAATCAATTTCAACACGATAAACCATTGGCAAAATATTTTGTTTAGCCAACTCGGCAAAATTATGTCCTATACTTATTAAAAATTCGTGTCGCGTATGCTCTAAATAATTTTGATAAACAGAATTATTCACAACGCCTTGAATATCACACTCATAATCACGTACTTTAAAATCTAAACTGTAAATGTAGTTCTGCATAATTTAAATTTTTGTATGAAAGTAATAATTTTTAAAGATTATTGAAAATTATATATTTAATTTAGCAGAAAAAATAATTATAATGGTAAATTTTACAGAATTAGGAATTAAACCCGAATTTATAAAAGCACTCGACGAGTTAAATATTAAAATTCCAACAGAAATTCAAGAAAAAACAATACCTTTTTTATTGGCAGAAAATGCCGATTTTATTGGTCAAGCACAAACAGGAACCGGAAAAACAGCAGCCTATGGCTTGCCACTATTGCAAAAAATAAACACAAAAAATAAAAAAATACAAGCACTTATTTTAGCTCCAACACGTGAATTGGGCATTCAAATCAAAAATCAGCTATTTAAATTCACAAAATATAGCGATAAAATTTTTGTTGAAGCTGTTTATGGTGGTGCTCCTATAGAAAAACAAATTGTTGCATTAAAACGAGAAACACACATAATTGTTGCTACTCCCGGAAGGCTTATAGACCTTTTAAATAAAAATGTGTTAGATTTAAAAAATGTAAATACAATAATATTAGACGAAGCCGACGAAATGCTAAGTATGGGATTTAAAAACGATATAAATACCATTTTAGATTTTACTACCGGACAGCGTGTAACTTGGTTATTTTCAGCAACTATGCCAAACGATATAAAATTATTGATAAAAAATTACTTAGCCGAAGATTCTAAATACGTAAAAATTGATAAAGATTTTGTAATAAATAAAAATATTGAACATCAATATCTTATATGCCACGAAGACGAAAAATTTCATGTTTTATATAGTTTCTTAGGCTCGCAAGGAAAAAATAGAGGCGTTGTGTTTTGCAAAACAAAAAATGCGGCAAAACAACTTGAAATACAACTAACTACACAAAAAATTAAGGCTGTAGCTATTCACGGCGATTTGCTACAAAAAGAACGCGATAAAGTAATGAGAGCTTTTAAAAACGAAAGTATTCAATTTTTAATTGCTACCGATATTGCTGCCAGAGGTATGGATTTTAAAGGAATTTCATTTGTTGTACATTACCAATTACCCGAAAACTTAGATTATTTTACACACCGTAGTGGAAGAACTGCCAGAGCCGGACAGAAAGGAATTTCATTAATATTTATTCAACGAGAAGAACTTAATCAAATAAAATACTACGAAAGTAATTTGAAAATTAAAATAACTAAGTTAAGGTATTAATATTCTTAAATTTTACACAAAAACAGTAAAATACAAAAGTCCTATAATTTATATTATGTTAAATAGCGTTTTTGAAACACCAAAATATCAAATAAAGAAAATTTAAACAATTACTGCTCTACTGTTTTGGCTTTTTCGGGCATTTCTAAAACTGTATAAATTTTAAACAGCATTTTATCTATGCTTGTGTTTGTGTTTATCGATTTTGCTTTTTCTAAATAAGGCATTGCACTTTTCAACAAATTCTGATAATCATCAATACTTCCTTTTTGTTCGTTATAAAGTTTAGCAGCATCGTTAAAATAAATTATTCCTAAATTATAATTTAATCTGAATAATGTCTCAGAATTTTTAGGGTTTTGAAGTATTGCTTTTTTATAAGCATTTATAGCATTTTCTTTATATGTGTCTGCTGTTCCTCGATATCCGTTATTAGCAAATTTTTTCGATAAATTATTGTATGTTCTTGCTAATGTGTACAATAAAGAAACATCGTTAGGATTATTTTTTATTATATCCTCCATTATTTCAGATAGTTTATCGTCGTCGTTTAAATCTTTATATAAATTTATTGCAGAAATTTGCAAGTCTGTATTGTCTGTCCAAATTTGTATTCCTTTATCAACTACCGCTTTAGCTTCGTTCAATTTTTTTTCTTGAATAAGTAACTCAGTTTCGTAAAAATATACTAACGGAAAACTGTTTAGTTTCTCATTTTCGTTAGTTTCATTCAATTTTATTATTGTATTATAATATTTATGAGCTTTTTCAAAATCGCCTGTTTGTTGTGCTGCATAACCCGAATAAATATATGTTTTCGACGGATTTATTCCATTATATTTTATAAATTGGTCTATAAATTTTTTATCGTCTTTGCCAAGTATTTCGGTAACTTCATAAAATTTATCGAAATAATACAAGGCTGTTTTATACAAGTTTACGTCTTTGGTTTGTACAGCATTATTGTAATGTGTTATTCCTTTATTGTATATACTTGGACCCAATTCTAATAAAACGCTTATTATTTTTGAGTAAAAGCTATTATCTAAATCTAATTCTTTACATTTTTTTGTTGCTTGTATGGTTTTTTCTTCTGGAAATTTTTCAAGGTTGCCATAAACCTGACTTTTTGCTATTTCATTATAAACATAGGCTCTAATATACCAAGTTTCGGCTTTATTATTTAGCTGTGGGTCTTCAATTTCTTTATCAACTCTAATTTTAGCTTGGTCTAATTTCCCCTCTATTGCCTTAATATTATCGTTTTGCGAAAAAATATTTATTGATAATAAAGTAATAATGAATACGAAAATTTTTGTTTTCATAAAAAATAGGTTTTTTTGTTTTTATTTACGAAGATAATAAAAATAATTTATCACTTTGTTTTTTCACACTAATATATTATACTAAATACACAAATAATATATAGTTTAATAAATGAATTGTATAATGCCGATGCAATAGTTGTTTAGTCCAATTCCTATTGGACTTCCGAACTTGTTCGGCATTATTACAGATATGCTTTCGGTATTATTCACAATTATTGTAAATTTCAAATGTTTTATCATTGTAAAAGACTATTATTTTCTCTATTTCTTTACTAATAGATGGTATTTTAATATTTTCTTCTGTTGGTAAATTAATTGCCACTACCCTATCTTCTTTGTTTTTTTCAGGCTCAATGGCTTGTATAGTTTCTTTTGTGGGTTCTTTTTTTGTTTCTTCAAAAAGACTACCTATATAATCAGATGTTTTAGCATTTTTGTACATTTCACCAATACCAAGTACTAACCAATCGGAATTTATATTCGGAAATTTTCGTAATATGCGTTGAAAAACTTCTAAACTTGGATTATTTCGTCCTGCTAAAATATGCGACATTGTTGATCGCTGAATTCCTATTTCGTCGGCAAATTTTGCTGATGAAATTTGCTCTATTTTTAATATTTTTTCAATTCTATCCCTCATTTTTATACTCAAAAAACGTTTAACTTTGTAAACTTTATGAAACCCCAAATTGTTTACAAATATATGTATTTTATTGTTTACAAATGTAATTTAATACAATGTTACAAATGTATTACAATCATTTCTTTTAATATATTACTATAAAACGTGTATAAATCACAACAGTACTGAATTAATGCTAAAAAGTCTAAAATACTATATTTTATATACTGCTGTTTATTAATAACTTGAATATATTAGGTTTTAGTCAATTCTATTTTAATAATTACTATATATAATTTATGTAAAATACTGATTATTATCTATTTATATATTAAATTATTTAAATTTAGCCTGTAAAATACTCCATTTAGTAATATATAAGCATTTTTAGTTTAATCAAAACTTTATATTTAAAATATAAATATCTGATTATATGTTTATTATAAACTAAATAGTATTTGTGAAACATAGTCTGTTTACTCGTAAAATACAAATGTAAATTATGGTTTAAAGCTAAAAAAATACTTTAATAAAGCATAGTGTTACATTTGTGAATTCGAGGTTAATTTACAAATGTAATGATGATGTACCGTTACATAAATTACATTTGTAACCAATTTTAAATTTTTAAATATTTGTACTTGGGTTTATTTTTGGTAAAATATGTTAAGTTTCAGAAGCCCTCTCCTCTCCTAATATTAATTATACCGAACTGCTATCAAATTAAAAACAAATAGCTATCATACCTATACACAAAAAAAATTCATTAAATAAATTATTCATTAAATAAAATCAATATTAATTTCATAACTTTGTAATATGAATGATTTTGAATTCAGTGAAGATATAATGTTAATTATTGACCGTTTCGAGAATATGGTTAATAGTAAAAAACAACAGTATTTTGATGTTGTAGAATTTGTTGAAATTATAGATTTTTACATAGAAAATATTGATTTCAATGAAGCTTTAAATGCAGTTAAATATGCATTTATACAACACCCAAATTCTTATGATATTTATGAAAAACAAGCAGAAATATTTATTTCAACAAACAAAGCAAAACAATCACTGAAAATTTTAGAATTGTTAGGCACTGAAACTTACGAAATTCAATTATTAAAGGCTTCGGCGTATTTATTAGTTGGAAATAAAGAAAAATTTAATGAATATATAAATATTTGTGTATCTCAAAATACTAATGATACATTCGATTTCATTTACAAAATTGCAGTTGCATACATATCATCAAATAAATGGTTCAATAACGCCATTTTATTCTTAAATCAGGCATTAAATATTATAAAAGATAACTATTTTATTTATAACGATTTAGCAATATGTTACGAAGGCTTAGAAGATAATAAAAAAGCTATATATTATTCAAAAAAATATTTAGACATAGACCCTTTTGATGAAACAACTTGGTTTAATTTAGGCATAATTTACGAAAAAATATTAAACTTCACAAAAGCATTAGAAGCTTTTGAATATACAATAGCTATAAACGAAAAATATATACCTGCATATCTCAAAATTTCCGGAATTTATATAACTCTTGAACAAATTCCTAAAGCAATTGATATGTACACAGAACTGTTAGAAATAGTCGATTCTAAACAAGAAATTTATTGTTTAATAGGCGAATGTTATGAAAATATTTCTAGCTTTGAAGAAGCTTATAATTATTACACTAAAGCACTTAAAATTGATGATAAATATGCCGATGCATGGTTTGGTTTAGGTGTTGTAAAATATGAAACAAACGAAACATTTGAAAGCCTATATTTTATTAAAAGAGCCATAGAACTTGATAAAGAAAACGATGAGTTTTATTTTCAGTTAGGTAAAGTTTACGAAAAACTCGACTTTTTACCAGAACTAATGGAATCTTACGAAAAAGCATTAGAACTAAACCCTCAAGACGAAGAATATAGATACACATTGGCTGATAAATATTTCTTCTCCAATAAAGTTGAAAAAGCCATAGAAACACTTCTATTCGACAACGTAGAAACAACAAATAGTGCCGAAATACAATACAGATTAGCTTTTTATTATGCAAAAATTCAAAATGTTAAACTAAGCTTATTTCATTTCCAATTAGCCTTAGACCTCGATAGTGAATTTGAATTATACGAAAATATATCATTAAAATTCGATGAAGTTATTAAAACAAAGACATTTAACAATGTTATAAAAAAAACAAAAAATAAATGAGTAAAAAATTCCACCTAAAATGTACTAAGTGTAACTACATTACACCCGATTTTCAAACTTGGTTTTCAAATAATCAAAAATGCCCAAAATGTGGCTCAAATTATTCTAAAGTTAAATATAACGATGATATAGACGAACTTAAAAACGTTATTTATGTAAAAACAGGTAACTCATTTTTAGATATTTACTTCGACTATCTACCTTTAGAAAAAAGAGAAAATATAGTATCGGTTGGAGAAGGAACAATTCCTGTTGAAAATTGCAATATTTTAACAAATTTGGCAGAAAAATCTGGCTTAAAAAACTGTAAAGTTTTTGTTTACAGAAACGACCTAAACCAAGGCACCGGAACATTTAAAGATGTTGCAGCCGCAATGGCAGCAAGCATTTTAAAAGAAAATGGAATTAAAGAATATTGTGTAGCAAGTACAGGAAATATAGCAACTGCATTTGCCTTTTATTTGGCAAAAGCTGGCATTTCATTATCAGTTTTTATTCCTCAAGATGCCCTAATGGCAAACGAAGCCGAAGTTTCTGCTTACGGACAAAGAATTTTTAGAGTTAATGGCGACTATGCTAAAGCAAAAAAAATAGCTGCAGAATATTCTGCTAAATACAATATTTTAATGTCGGGCGGAAATGTCGACCCTGCTCGTGTTGAAGCAAAAAAAACTATGGTGTTTGAATGGCTTAGACAAATGGAACAATTCCCTACGGTATATGTGCAAGCACTTAGTGGTGGAACAGGTCCAATTGCAATTGACAAAGCCATTGACGATATTAAAGAACTAAACTTAATACAACAATACCCTCGATACATTTTAGTACAACCCAGTAATTGCGACCCAATGACCAAAGGTTGGAACATTGCAAAAGAAAACGGTTTCCCCGATGGTTGGGAAACTAAATACCCTATAATTGATAATCCTGTTACAAATGTTCCTACACTTGCAACCGGAAATCCTGCAACTTTTCCAATAATTGCTCCTCTTGTTAAAAAAAGCGGTGGCGAAATAATTAGCTTTAACGAAGATGAAATTTTAGATATTGCCCGATTAGTTGCATACGAAACAACCGTTAGAGTTGGTCCGGCATCTACAATTGCATTAGGCGGATTTTTAGTTGCTCTAAAACAAAAACTAATAAAAGACAACGACGTTGTTCTCATTAACATTGGCGAAGGTGTTCGTAGAGCTCCAAAATTTAAAGAAGACCTAATATACACAACCAAATTAGTTAATAGTATCGACGATTGCCAAGAATTTAACAGAGAAGAAATAAGAAATAATTTATGGCGTAAATTTGATAAATATATAAGTTAAATAAAATGAGAATAATAATATAATTCTTCTATCCTTTATTCCGCTAAGTTCAATAAAGGATAGAAGTGTTTTTTTAACAACCACGTT
>DYMG01000027.1 GCA_020721655.1 Paludibacter propionicigenes
TTAGCTATGTTCAGAGAGGGGCATAAAAATATTTATTCAAGTCCACATAGGGAAGAAAAATATATTGAACGAAACACAGAAAGTGATATTAGAAATTATAATTCAATTGTAGAAAAGCCTGAGGCAAACCCTATTCAAGAAGAAGCGATTGAAATAAAGTCTCAGAAAGTAGTAGTCTCAGAAATATTTCAAATACCGTTTAAAAAATTACGTTTTGAATTTGGTTGTGTATCTTTCAAAAAATGGATACAAGAGTTAGGACAAGAAATAAAGTTTGAAATCACTAATTATAATGTACGAGAAGAATATGATGCAATTAAAAATTACTTTTCAAATGTATTGAAAACTAAAAAGATTACAGTTTCAATAAACCTTACAGCAGTAGATGGTATTATTAATAATGTTAGTGTAAAATCGAAAGAAATAGATAAAATTGACGATAAATTGATTGATAATGTCAAATTTGAATTTGTCCGTAAAACTAAGAAGAAAAAAATTGATATAGAAATTGATAAGTCTATATTTACAATGGATGAGTATTTTGATACATTTTCTGACGAAAAATTTAAATCAAATACTTTTTATTCAGAAGAAACTGATTTTTTTGATGATTTATTAAAAATATCTAATACTAAACATTATAAAAGCCTTAGATTTTTATCGAGTAAGCATGCTTACAAAATAATGAAGCTTCGCTTTGTTCATAAACCTTTTTCGTTTATTTTTCTTATTGAAGGCGACAGGGATTATCATATTATTTGGGAAACATTAGATACAAAAGAAGCAACATATGTTTGGCATATTGAAAAAGACTTAGAAGTGTTGAAACGAACTATTAAGAAATTGGAAGATACTATAAATACGATTAAGATAGAAGGTAAAATTGCGTATATAAATTATAACGAAGATAAATTTGAAAGGATATATCATGATTATTCGGAATTAGTGGATGGATTTGTAAAGTGGAAAGGAGAATTAGAAAGTAAATTAACATAGTAATTGATTTAAAAAAACTGCCGCCAACAACGTTATAATTCATAAGGGATTCAGAGGTTTTCGAGCGGTATCTCCTGCATCAAATTTGGGTGGTAACTTGACAGTTTTGAACTCAGTAATCGCCTACTTTTCATATACTAACCGTTGCACTATTTTATAAATTTACAATAGCTTAGCCCAATTTTAATCGGGAGTTTTGCCGATAATACTTGAAAATATTGTTCAAAAAAACTAAGTTGAAAGTTGTCCATATTGAAAGTAAAATCGGTATAATAATTAAACTGTATTGTTTTGTAAATTTAGCGATATGCTTTTTTGTTATTCTATAGGCATAACAACAAAAAGACTTTTGGCTTCGGTTATTATTTGTTCGTTTTGTCGAATGTATATTGAAACACGAATTAAATTTTGACTAAAACTTAAAATTTCGGCTTCGGCATATAAGTCATTGTTTGCTACTGCTGGTAATAAGTATTTAATTTTCATTTCAACAGTACTCAAGTTTATATCGTTATCATCTAAAATTGTACTGGCAGCGGTAGCACCTACCCAATCAACAATACCAGACAAAACACCTCCAAACCAAATATTTTTTTTATAATTACCTATAAATTTTTTATTAAATGGAAATAGAGTTTTTACATAACCCTCTTTTATTTCAATAATTTTACCTTTAAAAATTTTATTTGCAGGCATAAACTCTTCCATCTTTTTTTTAAGACCAAGTAGTTGTTTGCGTTTATCAGATAAAATTTCAGACATTTATTGTTTTATAAAACACAATTAAACCAAAACGTATTTTATAAGTGTTTATAAATCGTCAAAATCTAAATTGTCGATATTGTTTTAGGGGTATCGATGTGGTCAAAAGGTTGTTCCAATTTAATGTATTCAATAATATTATGAAGCCCATCTACAAATTTCTCGAAATCTTCTTTGTAAAGAAATATTTTGTGTTTTTCGTAAACAGGTTTTCCATCAGAAGTAATTCGTTTTTTACTTTCAGTTATTGTCAAGTAAAACTCATCTTTTTTTGTTGCTTTAACATCAAAGAAATAAGTTCTTTTGCCTGCTCTTACGGCTTTAGAAAAAACGTCTTTTCGTTCGTCACGTTCTAAATCATCAATTCTCTCTTCTTCCATCTCCCTTTAATTTCAAATTTTGACCTGCAAAAGTAATAAATTTATCTTAGTTATTAATATTTATAGTGGTAATTTTGGTTGTTAAAATAAGGAAATTATTCAAATTTATTGATTTGAATAATTTATTGATTTGTTGATTTTTTTTACTCTACAATTTTGCTTGTTGTTTCTTAAAAAGTAATTGCCTATCAATATTTGTTTTTCAAGATTTTTATCGGTAATTTTTTTGTTTAGTATTGATTTAACTTTTGAAAAACTAATGTTGTTTTCTTCAATATTATTTATCAATTTTTGGGTTTGGGTAAGATTAAATTTATCAAAATCAATCATTACTTTTATTATTTGACCTTCATTTATAGGATCGTTTTTAAATAAACTTGGCAAATTATTGGTCGAAAAATATTTTTTTGTTGCTTCTTTTATTTTAGTTTGGGCAATTCCATTTGCAATATGCCAAAGTGTGTGAGTTGTTTTTACAGCTCCTTTTATTTTAGTTTTGTCAATAAATTTTATTGTTGCACTTGTATTTCCATCAGTTTTATACCATTTATCGGCTTGTTTTTCAGTTAAATCAGTAAATTTTAAATCTTTAAGTTTCGATGTTTTATCGTTCAATAATTTATGCAATTTAGAATATTCGTATTTTTTAAATTCTTTATGATTTACTTTTGTTAGTGGCGAGCTTTTTGGATAAGTGTATTTATAATAGTTTCCGTAAATATCCCAATATAAATCTACATTAATTAATTTACATTCTCCTGTATTACAAGCTGGTATTAGCAATTCGCTGTAATAATAAATTGGCAAATTTGTTTCAAGTTCAATTACTTGTATTATAGTTATTTCGGTTGAATCGTTAATTTTTACGGTTATTTTAACGCCTTCTTTTATATTATTATGAGTAATATTTGCCGAGCTAATAAATAAAATGGCTATAAATAAAATGCTTAAATATTTCATAATTAGACTATTGTACAATTCCTTCGTTTAAAATATCGTGTAAATGAATTATTCCAATATAAGTTTTATCATCAACAACAGTTAGTTGAGTTATTTTATTGGTTTCCATAATGTTAAGTGCATCAATAGCCATAGTGTTTTTTTCAACAGTTTTCGGATTTATTGTCATTATATTTGAAGCTATAATTTTTGTTATGTCTAAGGATTTTTCGAGCATTCGTCTAATATCGCCATCGGTAATAATACCTAAAAGTTCATTTTCTAAATTTATTACAGCAGTTGCACCAAATCTTTTTTCCGATATTTCAATAATTACTGTTTTAATACAATCGTTTGGTTTAACAGATGGCATTTTTGTTGATTTTAGCAAATCGGAAACTTTTAAGTATAATTTTTTACCTAAACTACCGCCCGGGTGGTATTTTGCAAAATCGGAATTTGAAAAACCTTTAAGTTGTAATAAACAAACAGCTATTGCGTCGCCAATAACAAGTTGGGCGGTTGTACTCGAAGTTGGTGCCAAATTATTTGGGCAAGCTTCTTTTTCTACAGTTGCTTTTAATACGTATTTTGAATGATTTGCAAGGTAAGAATTTGCGTTTGAAACCATTGCAATAAGAGTATTTCCTGCATTGTTAATTATTGGAACTAATGATTTTATTTCTGGGGTATTTCCACTTTTTGAAATACAAATTACAATATCGTCTTTTTGAACAATTCCCAAATCGCCATGAATTGCATCGGCAGCATGCATAAATACGGCTGGAGTTCCTGTTGAATTTAGTGTTGCAACTATTTTATTCCCTATATTTGCACTTTTGCCTATTCCTGTAATTATTAATCTACCTTTCGATTTATATATTTCTTCTATAGTTTTTACAAAATCGTCATCAATAAAATTTACTAAATTACTAATAGCTTCGGCTTCGGCTGTTATGGTATTTTTAGCTATTTTAATTATTTCTTGAGAGTGCATAGTTAAATAAAAATTTTGTTGGACAAAACTACATAAAATTAACAGTTTTTTTATTATTGACTAAAACAAAAAACGAGGCAATAAATTTTGCCTCGTTTTTTTTATAATTGATATGTTTTAACGCTTATTTCTAATATATTCGTCGAGTTCTTTTACATTGCTTTCGAAACTAAACACGTTGTTAACTTGGTAATAATTGTTAACATCATAAATATAATCGTAAGCAAATTTTGCAAGCTGAAGTTTTGTATCATCGAAACTAAATAAGTTTAATATTTGAATTAAATGCCCAACTGTCATACAATTAGATGAAATTATTTGCTTTGCTACTGTTAATTTTGTGTCGTTAAAACTTTGATTTTCTATAGTATTTAGCATACTGTTAAATCTATCTGACGATAACGGAGGTGTGCAACCAACAACACCTTCGTAACCTGGAACATAAATAATTACTGGTTGTTGAGGTTGGTTATGTCCATCATTATAACCGCCGCCATTGTTACCACCGCCATTGTGTCCATTTCCGTTATAGCCACCATAGTTTCCTTCATTACCATAGTTTCCTTCATTACCATAATGATGTGGGTTATTATTATAATTTGGGTCAATCATTCCCCAAGAAAAAACACAACTATTGTTATTTGGTATTGGGGTATTATCAAAAATTGGTTCTACGCTTTTTATTCTTATTTTGCCTTGCGGATTTCGTTTGCTTGGGAAATAGAATTCGTAAACTATCTGCGAAGCTGGTGGTGCATATAAGTTTAAATTCATTGGGTTTCTGTTACTGCCGGCAATGTAAATTGTTACATTATAAAAATTTTCGTACAATCCATAAATTCGCACCTCTTTTAAAGGTATGTTATTTACAGGAAACTGATTTATGAAAACTTTGCAGTTTAAATTTTCGCCCGAAACAAGGTTCATATTTCTTGCTTGTTGGGAATATAGGTTTATAAAAAACAACCCAAATAATAATATTAAATATTGTCTCATACTTATTAATTTTTGCGATTTTAAACAATTAGCGTACCAAAAAAAACGATGCTAATAATTAAATAGCATCGTTGTAAAATTAGCAAATATTAATTATTTTAAATGTTCTGGTATTATTTCATTTGCAGAAACATTGTTCATAGTTTCGGCTTTTCGCACAATATTTACGTTTCCTTTTAAATCTATCATAACAATATTTGGTCGTAGTGTAATAAATTGCATCCATTGAGTCATATTGTATGCACCTATTCTGCTAATAACAAAATTATCGCCTTTTTTAAGCAGTGGAAATTCTATGCTTTCACGAATTACATCAATATTCATACAAAGAGGTCCGTACATTTTTGTTATTTCCGTATGATGCGAAAAACTTTGTGCTGGTGTAATTTTATGGTCGTACCAGAAAGATGTAAATAGCATATTTACGCCAACATCAAGTATCATTGTTTTAGTGCCATCTGCCAATCGTTTATTAGCAAGCACAGTTCCTGCAATAGAGCCTGCATCGTCAATTAGTGCACGCCCGGTTTCTAGAATAAGTGTTGGTAGGTTTTCCGGTTTTATTGCAGAGCGAAGTAAAGCCGAGGTTATTGAGTTTGCGTATTCGTCGAAACTTGGAGTTGTATCGGTTCCGGGTAAGTAAGCCCCTTTTAAGGTGTTTTTTGATGCAAATCCTCCACCCATATCAATATATTTTATTACGTGGTTGTATTTTATGTATAGTTGCGATGCTAAATCGGCAAGTTTAGTTGCTGCAACACCGTATGCACTCGCAATCATTACGTAAGTGCCAATATGTGAGTGCAATCCAATTAAATCTATTTTACCAGATACCATAATTCTATTAAGGGCATCCCAAGCCTCTCCATTTTCGTAATTAAATCCAAAACGTGTCCATTGTGGGAAAATTCCGGTATCCATATTCACTCTAATAGCAACTTTTGGGCGTTCGGAAATTGTTCCGGTAAGTTCAATAATTGAGTATAGTTCGTCGAAATGGTCTATATGAATTAACGACCCATTTTTTATTGCTTTTGTTAAATCTTGCACAGATTTATCGGGACCGTTAAATATTATTTTAGTTGGTTCAACTCCATTTGCTATTGCTTTATCGTATTCGAATCCGGAAACAACTTCTGCCCACGAGCCTTCTGAATGATATACTTTACAAACTGCATTTAAGTAATTTGTTTTATAAGACCATGCAAATTGCACTTTTGGGTATTTAGTAGAAAATGCACGATAAGCATCTTGATATGTATCTCGTATTGTTTTTTCCGAAATTATAAAACAAGGAGAACCATAATCTTTAATTATATCTTTAATTAACACATTGTCAATGTCAGAAATTATTTGAGTTGTAGAACGCATACCAAATTTGCTTGGCATTCCGGTTTCAATTCTCTTTATTGCGGGACGTTCGAATTGTAATTTTTCCATAATAATATTTTTATTTTGTTATTTTAAAGTTCACCATTAATTGATAGTAGTTGAAATTTATTGATGTCGGTTATTAAATCGTATGAGTAGCGAATAAACATTTTACCAATTTCGTAAGATGTAAATGGTTTTACGTTTTCGCCTAAAGCCAAACGAACTAACGCTTCGGGTAGGTTTTGTCCGGCACCAACTGCAAGGTAAACCCAAGCTGGTATTCGTGGATTTATTTCAATAATGTAGTATTCGTTTTCTGTTGTTTTAATCATTTCCATTTCCATACCTCCAGCCCATTTTGTTTTAGATATTAGGTCTTTGGTAATTTCTAACATTTTATTGTCGGATAGGGTAATTCCAGCCCATGCTTTTCCCTTATCGGTAATAAATTGCTTACGCATAGGAACTGCACCAATAGTTTCACCTTTACCATTACCAAGAGCTATTACATTTACTTCGGTGCCTTGTATAAATTCTTGAATTATTACCGGAACTCCCCATTTAGAAGATAATTTATTAAATTGAGTAATAACTTGCTCTGCCGAATAGCATACGTAAGCATCATAAAATTTACCCTTTACCAAAACAGGGTATGTAAATTCTTTATCTATAGTATATATTTCACTAAGGTTAGAAATTGTAATACTTTTTGGTATTTTTAAGCCATATTTTTTGCCATATTCGGGTAAATTGGCTTTATGTCGTTCTTCAAACTGCTCTAAAGTTGGCATAAATGTATGAATACCCATTTGTTTTAACCGCGAAGCAGATTTCATAAAAGTATATAATTCTGCATCAAAATTTGGGATTAAAACATCAATATGTTCCTTGCTTGTTATGTATTCTAAGCGTTTTAAAAGTTCGTCGGTTCCTAAACTAGGGTATGGCAAACTATACACTTTATCGGCAATGTTTTCCATATATATACCCGGTTCTAAGTTTTCGTAAGCTAAACCTATTATTCGCACATCAAAATAGTCGCTTTCTAAAAGAGCTCTAATAACTGGCACACCAGGTCCCGGATTGTCGGTATTATTGAGTCCGGTAACTGCTACTGTAATTTTTTTTCGTTCCATAAAAACTTACTCTGTAAGGTTATAGTCTATAATCATTTTTTCGAAATCGGAAATACTTTTTTCCAACTCAAACTCTGTTACATTATATTTTTTAATAAGTGTTTTCATTATTTCTTCTTTCGATTTGGTTTCTCGATATAATTTTAAAATTTCTACACCAATTGTATTTAGTGAGAAACTTTCGCCACTAACAGGGTTAAATACAAAACCTGTATCGCTTATTGCTATGTCTTTTTTTATTTTCATTACATTAAAATTTAAAAATTAATTTTATGTTACAAAAAAAAGCCAAAAAACAGATAAATATTTATAGAATTTAGTTAATGTTTTATAATATTATTACATTTGCTTAAATAATAAATTTTATAAAAATGGCTATAAATAAATTTTTCAGTTTTTTTCTTTTAGTAATATTAATTTCTTTAAATAACAATATGAAAGCTCAACAAACAATAAGCGAAAAAGAATTACAAGAAATAAAAAAAGGCTACGATGCTAACAATAGCTATCTAAAAGCTGTTACAAATGCTGTATCGAATAACGATATTAGAGATTTAGCATTGAACCGCAAAAATGTTGGTATTGTTGATGGCGACTTTAAATATAAAGTTAGTGTTAAGGGTATTACAGACCAGAAAAGTTCTGGACGTTGCTGGATGTTTACCGGATTAAACGTTTTGCGTCCAAAAGTTCAAGATGTTTTTAATGTAAACGAGTTTTATTTTTCGCAGAACTATTTGTATTTCTGGGATATTTTAGAAAAATCGAATTTATTTTTAGAGCAAATTTTAGTTACAGCCAATAAAGATATTGATAGTAGAGAGGTAAATCATTATTTTAAAAATCCGGTTAATGATGGAGGTGTTTGGAATTCGCTATCAAATGTAATTACCAAATACGGTGCAGTTCCACAAAGTGTAATGCCCGAAACAAATTCGAGCAATAACACTTCAGCAATGATAAACATTATAAACACAAAATTACGCGAAGATGGCTTATTGCTTAGAGACGAAATGAATAAAGGAAACAAGGGTGTTAGAAATATTAAAATAAAAATGCTTGCCGATATTTATAAAATTCTTGCCATTAATTTAGGCGAACCACCAACAGAATTTATGTGGCGTTTTACCGATAAAGACGGCAAAACATCTGAATATAAAAAATACACCCCTAAAACCTTTTTTAACGAAGCGGTTTTAGATTTCGACCAAAATAACTACGTTCTTTTTATGAACGACCCAACCAGAGAATATTACAAACTATATGAAATTGATATGGATAGAAATATTCAAGAAGGATTAAATTGGAAATATATTAATCTGCCTGCCAACGACATAAAAAAAATGGCTATTGAAAGCCTAAAAAATAATGATGCAATGTATGCTTCGTGCGATGTTGGAAAACAATTAGAAAAAAAATCGGGAATATTAGACCCAAATAATTTCGATTACGAAAGCCTTTTTAATGTAAAATTTGGAATGGATAAAAAACAACGAATTTTAACTTACGAAAGTGGTTCTACTCACGGAATGGCTTTAGTTGCAGTAGATACCGATAATGATGAAAATCCTACAAAATGGATGTTCGAAAATTCATGGGGAAGTGCAAACGGACATAATGGCTATTTAATTTTTACCGATAATTGGTTCAACGAATATTTATTTAGACTTGTAATACTAAAAAAATATGTTGACCCTAAAACACTAAAAATACTTGAACAAAAACCTATTCTTTTGCCAGCTTGGGACCCAATGTTTAGTGCCGACGAATAAACCACTTAATGCAAAACGAAATAAAATATCACAATTTAGGATTATTAAAATATTCCGAAGTTTGGGCTATTCAAAAAACAATTTTTGACAACAAGGTTAAAGCAAAAGGTCAGAAAATAGTTCCTACAATTGAAAATGATTTATTATTATGTGAACACCATCATGTTTATACTTTAGGAAAATCGGGCGAACAAAATAATTTACTTATTAACGATGAGTTTTTAAAATCTATTTCGGCAGAATATTTTAAAATAGATAGAGGTGGTGATATTACTTATCACGGTCCGGGACAAATTGTAGGATACCCTATTTTAGATTTAGAACAATTTAATATGCTTGCAAAAAAATATATCTATAATTTGGAGCAAGTAATTATTAATGTTTTAAAAGAATATGGAATAAACTCTGAACGATTAGAGGGTGCAACTGGCGTTTGGTTAGATACAAACGCACCTTCTAAAACCAGAAAAATTTGTGCAATTGGCGTAAAGGTTAGCCGTTGGGTTTCTATGCACGGATTTGCATTTAATGTAAACACCGATTTAAATTATTTTAACTACATAAACCCTTGTGGCTTTACCGAAAAAGGTGTAACCTCTTTAAACAAAGAATTGGGAGAAACTATTGATATTAAAGATGTTACAGTAAAATTATTACACCATTTTTCAATAATTTTCAATTCAAAATTAATAGGACAATAGATTTAAGTATAGGTTGTAATACCGATTTTATTTTAAATATAGGCGAATTATAAAATATGATTCTCCTGTTTCAGGACAGATTGATGAATAGTATTGATATATTGCCATTTATCAAAGTGTGATTTTTCACACTATCAAAATTAAGATACTTTCTATCGAAACAAAAAAAATACAAAGCCTAAAAATTTTAGAAAACATATATTTTTTATTAACGATAAATATTGCTGTTATTTCTATACCCTGATAAGTCTTTATACCAATCTTTATATGAACTACCTGAACTTACTGCCCAATTTGCAAAAAATAAATGAGCTTGAGTAATTTGTGTTTTTTCTGTAGGATAATCAAAAGAACTAAAAGTGCCAAAAAACGTATTGCTTCCTTTTAAATATTTAGATTTATAATCGATAGAAGCCGATGTATTTATAATATTCATAGCCCAAGGTAAATTAGTAGTAGTTTTGTAATATCTACCTGTTATGGGATTACTATTATCGTTTCCCATTCCAAAAAAGTTTGGTGATGCTAAGTCTGTAGGTGGAAAATCGGGCAAATGTAATTCTTTTGTTCTATCATCATTAATAAAAATAAATGGGTTGTATGGAGCTAATCCAAACACATCAGCATTTATTGGATTAACAAAATTTACAACTAAATGTATAGTATCTGATTCTCCTGTTTTACCTAAAATTGAAGTATTAATTCCAGCACTTCCTTGAGGATTAGTACCTGTAATATTGTGAAAATTATCCCAAGCATCGTCAAAAACAATTAAAGTTGCTTTAGATTGAGCTAATTCTGTACCATTTCCAGCTAACGAAACAATTCCTTTTGTTAAATTGTAACCTGTGGCATTTTCTATAGAGCCAGGAGGAACAGATAATTGAAATCCAAAACCATTGTGATAGCTAGCACCGTTTGCTTTCACATAAAAATCAGCTTTTAGTTGTACCATTTCATTAGCCGCGTTTGTAATATTTATAAATCTATAATCGACAATCATATCGTTGAAATCAAAATCGCCTTTATATGGCCACAAGTCTTCAAAAGCTAATGACCCATAAGTGTTTTCGTTTGGAAAATAATTATTGAACGCCTTGTCTATGTCGTTAGGGTAATCGTCGAAATTGTCAGGAACGCCGTCACCATCAGTATCTTGGTCGGTGTAATTTATATTAGGCATTGATGAGTAATTTATAGCTTCAACAGGGTTGCTGGTTAAATAAAAAACAGCATCATTAAAATCGTCGTCAGAGCCACTTATTCTATTTAGGTCTTCAAAACCTAAAAGCACTAAGTTTCTTCCGGGGTCCATAATAAGAACATTATGTTGTTTTTTTGCATCGTCGGCTTCAGGGTTTAACCATTTATCGGAATAAAATTTTGGAGCATTTATATTGACAGTTCCATTAAAAGCATTTTGAAAAAGTGCCCATCCAATTTTTGTTCCTGGTTGAAAATGTCCAATATTAACTTTATTGCCCGAATATAAACCGCCTCCGCTGTTGTGAAAACTTACATTTGGAAATATAACTATTAGGGAGTCTATGTCTTCTGTGGTTGCTGGCGGGTCATTTTCTGGGTAAACGTAAAAAGCAAGCACATTTTTGTAGCCTGCACCTTCGTGAACAAATGTAAGCCACACATCTGCTTCTTGAGTAACGAGAAGTGTTGTTTGATTACCTTGCTCTAAATATTCTGGGTTATATGTTGGAACAGGTTTTTGTTCGGGTAATGTTGCATTTATATCGTTTAACAAATTTCCGTCTAGCACATCGTTAGGTGTTTCTAAATATGTAGGAACTCCTGTTGTTGTGTATGTTCCTAAATACTTAACTGGTACAGATTTAGCAGACATAGTTTTAGGAAAAATAATATTCCCCGAATTTGTTTTTTTATATTCTTGTGTTCCTCCAAATGTATATGCTAAATTGTTTGAATTTTTGTCAATTTTTACCATATTTGATAAACCTATATAATTTGTTCCCACATATAAATTTTTGGAGAAGCTAGCTAATGGAAATTTAACTGTATAAACCCCACTGTAGTTTGTTGCTCCCGAGCACATTATAAATCCTCCCGAATCTGGGTGAGCTGTATAAACATCAAAACGCACGTTTTTAATAGGGTTATTTAAATTGTCTAATGATTTTATTGTTAATGTAACATCGTCGGTTGTTTTATAATCAAAATCTGGGCTAATTATTAATTCATCAATTTGGTTTGATATTATTGGAGTTTCATCTGGTTCAACAATATAAGCTTCTTTTTTGCATGAAGATAAAATAAAAATAACACACACAGATATAATAAACGCTACATTTGTTTTCATAGTTCTTAGATTTTATCTAAAAGTACCGTCTATGCATAAAAAAAAAAGGGTTTTTATACCCATTTTTGTCAATTTATTTTTAAAAGTTTTTATTTTTTTAGTTCATTAACTATAACATTCGTAGGTACATTGTTTTTAAAAGTTGCTTCGTAGGTAATTTTACCGCCTTTTTCGTAATAAATCATTTTACCGTTTTTTATTCCTTTTTTATAGTTTACAATGCTACGAATTCCTCCGTAATCGAACCATTCTGTCCAAGTTCCGTGAGGTTCGCCTTTATCGTTATATGTTTCTTGTCGCATTTTAGTACCGTGTTCGTCAAAATAGTCCCACACTCCTATTTTTAAATTATCTTTAAATTGCCCTTGTACATTAATTTTACCTTCTTCTGTCCAACGTTTAAATTCTCCTTGATATACTGAATCTATTTTTGTTTCTAAAAGTAGGTCATTTCCATTTTTGTACCAATAGTGAGCTGTACTGTCTTGTATTCCATTTTTGTAATAAATTTCGTATTTTTTTCCCCCATTATCGAACCAAGCTTGCCATTTGTTAGTCATTACGCCTTCTTGAAAAAAGCCTTGCATTTTTTTTTCGCCATTTTCGTACCATTCTGTCCATTCTCCGTTTTCGTTTCCTTGGTTAAATGTTCCGGTTTTAAATATGCGTTTATTTTCGAAATAATATTCCCATTTTCCGTTTTTTATGCCATCTACATAGTTTCCTTTTTTCCAAATTTCGCTGTTGCCGTACCACCAAGTCCAACTTCCATTCATTTTGTCGTTTTTGTAGTAGCCTTCGTTTCCTTTTGTTCCATCAGAACGCCAATAAGTCCAAAGTTCTTCTTGTAAATCATCTACAAAATAGCCTTCTATATCAAGTTTTCCTTCTTTGTTATACCATATAGCTTTTCCATTTTTTTTACCATTACTGTAATTTAATATAGCTTCTGTATTACTATTTTCGTAATACATAATGTTTTCGCCATTTTTAACATCGTTAACAAAATTAGATTTTATTTTTATATTTCCGTTAGGGTAATAAAATTGCCATTCGCCGTCTTTTTTCTCGTTTATCATTTTTCCACGCATTTTAATAATGCCAGATTCAAACCAAATAATATTATCGCCTGTTTCATAATTTAGACTACTACGTTTTTCTCCTGTTTCGTACCACGATGTCCAACTTCCAATTCTTTTTCCATTGGCAAATTGTCCTTCTGTAAATTTTTTCCCATTGGCATACCAATATTCCCATTTTCCGTTTTCTTTTCCGCCAATGTATTCTCCTTTAGATTGTTTTTGTCCGTTTGCGTAATATTCTAAAGCAAAGCCTGTTCCGTTTGTAACTGTTTGATTTTCAGATTTATCCCATAAATTTACGAGCATAGGTATTTCTGCTCTATAATCGTACATTTCTTCTTTTATTTTTTTTCCATTTTCGTAATAATAGGTCCATAAACTATCTTTATAACCCGATTTATATTTGCCAGTAATTTTAATATTTCCGTTTTCAAACCATTCGGTGTATTTTGATGTTTGCAATCCATAGTAATAGAATGTTTCTATCATTTTTTTACCATTCTTAAAGAATTTTTCAGTTTTGCCGTTTAGTGTTCCTTTGTAAAAATCGGCAGTTTGAATTAGATTTCCTTCTTTAGTCCAAAACTTCCAATTTCCATATTCTAAGCCGTATAAAAGTTCGCCTTCCGATTTTTTTTGTCCGGTTTCGTATTTAGATATAAATGTAAAAGCAGAATCGGTATTGTATTGCGAGAAAGTTGTACTAAATAATGCTAAAAGAGTTAATAACGCTAAGCTAAATTTATTTTTTATCATATTAATAGCAATTTATTTTTCTATAATTAACTTGTTAATTAAAAAATTAGTGCCATCTATAATTTTAACGAAGTAAATTCCATTTTCTAAATTAGAAACATCAATTTTTGTATTTAAATTGTTTATAGATGCAGATTGAATTATTTTTCCTGTAATATCGGTTATTTCTATTTTGCTATTTATTAAATTTTTGTTTGAAGTATGAATAATTGTAAAATAAGTAGCGGGGTTTGGAAATATTTGAACATTATTGTTATTATAAATATTTTCAACATAATTATCGTCTAAAACATTAATAATTGTGGTATCGCTTGCAGTGCAGCCCCCCAAAGAAACGAATAACCAAATTTGATTTTGTCCAATTTGTAAATCTTGAGCATTAAAAACTTGTTCGTTTGCATCAGAACCATTGTTCCAATAATATATATCAAAATTACTTGATGTTCCTAATATTATAGATTGGTCGCTAAATAATGTGTAAGATTCGTCGAAATAAACGCTAGGTGTTGGTTTTATTGTAACATTTAACGTATCGAAACTTGGGCAACCAAAACTATCAACAACATAAATTTTGTAAGCTCCTGTTTCTAAAGGGGTTATAAGGCTACCGTCTAAAGCATTATAATCCCACTTATAATAAGAGAAGCCCTCCGGAGCATTATATGATTCGCCTCTACATAAGGCTGTATCGGCATTTATGCCCAATAAAATAGCTTGGCGTAGCGAAATATAAATACTATCATTGTTTTGGCAACCATTTGTTGCTGTTAAAGTTACGTAAATTGTCCGATTTGTAAGAATTTTAGTATTTATTTCTTGTGTTGTATCGCCAGTGCTCCATTGGTAAGTACCAGTTTCACCCCATACTTTTAAATCAACAAATTCCGATTTACAAACGGAAGTGTCGTTTGAGGTAAAAATTTCGGGATTTGGCAATATTCTAACTGGCTGACTGTAAGCACTACCACAAGTACTGTCGGTTTCAACCACATAAGTTATAAAATAAATTCCTTCGCCGGGTGTTTGGGTTGGATTAAAAGTGTTATTTACAATACCTTCACCAAAAAAACTTCCACCACTTGGAATTCCCATAAGTGTAACTGCATCGGAAGTGCTACAATATTCCATTCCTAAGCCAATAAAACCAACGCCACCTTGCGAAGTAGTTTGAACATTGGCATAAACAGTATCGGCATTTGAGCATAAATTGCTGTCGGTATATGTATAAATAATTTCGTGATTTCCTTCGCCTGCAAGTTGTGGATTAAAAATGTTCTGTGTTAGTCCGTTACCTGTAAAAACTCCACCTAAAGGCGATACCTCTAAAGTGTCTTGTTGCGAATAAGTGCAATATAAATTTTCGATTGGATTTATTGTTACAATTGGTAATTGATTTACTGATACAGTAATTTGAGCAGTATCTTTGCAACCTCCCAATGTTGTAATATAAGCATAGTAAGTTGTTTCAGAACTTGGTGTTATATTAATTGATTGAGTTGTTTCGCCTGTACTCCATATATAAGTACCTGTATCTCCAACAATTGTAAGGTTTAGAGGATTGTTAAAGCAAATAGTAGTGTCGTTTCCAATTGTTATATCCGGATTTTGTACAACAACATTTTGGTTATAAATAGCAGTACAACCATTTCCTTGAATTTGTTGATAAGTAATAGTGTGTAGCCCAACTCCTGCGTTTACTGGAGAAAATATGCTATCGGTAATACCATTACCTGTGAATGTTCCACCTGTTGGGTTTGGAGTAAGTGTATCGGCTTCTGAATTAATGCAATAAGCAGCATCTAAGCCTGTAAAATTTATAGCTGTAACATATTTTACATCTGTAATTTGTGTACTTGAATTACTACAACCGTTTATATCGGTATAGTTATAAACAATGGTGTGAAAACCTGACAGATAATTTGGATTAAATTCTGTTCCAGAAATTCCGTTTCCTGAGAAAACTCCACCTGTTGGTGTTCCTGTTAATATTGTAGCCTCATCGTTTGAACAATATTCGGCATCTAAACCTGTAAAACTTACAGCAGGTATAGAATTTAGAGTTAAATTAATGTTTGCAGAGATAACTGTATCGCAAAAATTTGAAATTTTACAATAATATATTCCGGCATTAACATTTGTTAGGTTATATAAATGAATTGTATCGTCTATAGCCCAATTAATTAAAGTTCCATCTTTATACCAATGATAAGTGTTATTAGTTCCCGAAGCTGAAACATACATTTTAATATTATTTCCTAAACAACTTGCTGTATCAGAAATTTGGGAGTTCAAAGCAACGTGTTCGTTAACAACCACATCAAAACTTGAAGAAATGGCATGTCCAAATTGGTTATAAACATCGCAATAATATGTTCCCGACCAGTTAGAGCTTATTGATGAGAAATTAAGTGTACTATTTGTAGAATCAACCAACTCAACACCATTTAAATACCAGCGATATGTTTGAGGGACAGAGCTTTCCGACACTATTTCAAGAGTTAAATTTTCACCTTCGCACAATTCTTGATTAGTTGGTTCAGTAATAATTAAAGGGAAAGCACCCCAACGAGCAAAAAATTTACTTTCAAAAAGTTCAGCATTTTGAAATACGCCACCAATATAAACATCGCGTTCCATTCCAGTAATTGTAAATGCAGAACTATCTAAGCCACCGCCCATATTATTCCAAAAAGTACCATTCCATTGAGCAATTCTTTTAGCCGGTTTTGTAGATGCGATGTCGAAAATTCCGCCGGCATATAAAATTCCATTGTAAAGTTTTAATGCGTAAACATCGTTATTAAAAGCACCACCTGCTGTTTTCCAAACGCTGTTGTCCCAACAAGCACAGCCAGTTTCTGTTAATGCACCAGCTTGTGTAAAATCGCCCCCAACAAAAAGCATACTATTAAAATATTCTAAAGCCCTAACTGTATCGTTTACCGATGTTGCCAATGCATTCCAATTAGTTCCGTCAAATTTTGCTATGTAAGGTGTTGATGTTCCGTTTGATGTGGTAAAAGCACCACCTGCAAAAAGTCCGTTTTCAGAATTTATAGCATAAACACTACCATCAGGACCGGTTGGATATTTAACTAAACCACTTAAAATTGAATACGATGCTATATTGTTTGTTACGTTGCCGTTTACATTGGTAAATTCACCACCAAAATATATAAACTCATCGCGAACATTAATTGCATAAACATTTCCATTTGTTCCTGTACCAATTGTAGTCCAATTAGTTCCATCAAAAACACCTATATGATTTAAAATTGTAGAGCCAGCCGTTGTAAATTCACCACCGGCAACAAGTTTTCCCTCAAAAATTGCAAGAGCATAAACTCTGCCATTTAAATCGTTACTTACTGTATCCCAATTAGTTCCATTCCATTTTGCGATGTAATTGGTTGTTTGTCCGGCAGCTGAGGTAAACACACCACCTATAAAAATTTCACTTCCGTTTGATGTTGAAGCAAGTATTTTATTGTTAACAGAATTATTTGCAACAAAAATAGTATCCCATCTATTTGTTTGGGAAATAGAATTTTTAGGAGCAATAACTCCTACAATAATTACAGCTAAAATGCTGACAAACAGGTTTTTCATAGTGTTTGGTATAAAAGTTTAATTTTGGATAAAGATAATATTTTTTTCTTAAAAATTTAGTATAAACTCCCGATTAAAATCGGAACAAGCTATTGTAAATTTACAAAATAGTTTGGACTATTTTATAAATACAATTGGTATTAAATATGGATTTAGACAAAAGCTTATAAAGTCGCAAAATAATTTAATAGAATAAATAATTTTTGAAATTAAAAATAATATTATACATTTGATTTTTAAAAACCGAAAATCGGTTTATTTTTTTAATTAAAAAAACTAATTTAAAACAAATTAACATGCGTAAAATTTTATTAATTGTAGTTGCAATATCGTTTGCAACAGTTATGAATGCACAGTTCTATATTGGTGTAAATGCTGGTTATGGCGTAGGTGCAGGTAAAAGTGCTATTGGTTCAGAAACTTCTGGAACAAAAACTACTAACATTTATGGTAGTTTTGGAAAAGGAATTAATTTAGGTTTAAACCCTGGATTTATGTTTACAGAAAACTTAGGAGTTCAATTTGGCGTTAATTATTTAATGGGTGGAACACAAACATTATATAAAGATGCTAATGAAATTATGGAAGGAAAATCTAATGGTTTAAGATTAACACCACAATTAGTTGTAAAATTAGAAAACGGGTTATACTCAAGATTTGGTATGATTGTGCCAGTAATGGGTAAAACTGTTGTTACAGATGTAGATAATGACTATTATGGCTCAGGCCAAAAATTAGAAGCTGAGTTTGAATCAGTAGGTTCGTTTTCTACAGGTTTTATAGGTTCAGTAGGTTATGGCTACAAAATGTCTGACAATATGACTTTATTTGGTGAAGTTGAATACATTAGTCTTTTAATTAAATCTGGAACAAGAACTATTACAAAATATGATGTTGCAGGTGTTGATCAATTAGCTAACATGACTACTTCTCAAAAAGAAACAGAATATGTTGATGAAATTGACTCAGCAACAGTTACAACAACTTCAGAGCCATCAAAAGCTTTAAAAGATAAAACAGTATTTTCTTCATTTGGAGTTAACTTTGGAATTATAATGAATTTCTAGAATTTAATACAACTAAAAAGAAGAGGCTATCTAAAACAAGGTAGTCTCTTTTTGTTTTTAGTAATTTCGTTCGCCAAAAATTGAGCTACCTATACGTACCATAGTGCTTCCGTTTGCGATAGCAATTTTATAGTCGCCCGACATTCCCATAGAAATTTCGTTAAAACTGTTATCGGTTGCAAAAAAAGTGTTTTTCAATTTTAAGTGAAGTTTTTTTAATGAGTCAAATTCCGAAGCTATTTGACTTAAATTGTTGGTATAAGTAGCCATTCCCATTAAACCAGATATATTTATATTTTTCAATGCTTTAAAATCGGAAGATTCTAAAAGTTGAAAAACTTCTTTTTCGTCTAATCCAAATTTTGTTTCTTCTTTTGCAATATAAATTTGCAATAAGCAGTTTACCGTTCTGTTTATTTTAAGGGCTTCTTTATTAATTTCTTTTAGTAGTTTTAAACTATCAACAGCGTGAATTAGGCTAACAAAAGGCACAATAAACTTAACCTTATTTGTTTGCAAATGACCAATAAAATGCCATTGAATATCTTTTGGTAAGTGTTCGTATTTTTGCACTAAATCTTGAACTTTGTTTTCGCCAAAAATTTTTTGTCCAATATTGTATGCTTCTAAAATTAAGTTTTCTGGTTTGGTTTTAGATACAGCAACTAATGTTACGCTTTTTGGAAGCTCGTTTAAATAAAATTTTATTTTTTCTGCAACCATTTTGTATTTTAATTAATGTTTGTAAATTATTTCCAAATAAAAATATCGAATTTATCGACAGGACGTTTTTCTATTTGCCAGCTAAAATTTTTCAAATATAACTCTTTTGGGGCTTTGTAGTTATCGGGGTTTAATGCTCCGTCGGGCGATTTAAAATAAATAATTTTAAATGGTTTTCTATCTCTCAAATAGATTGTCATATTGCTACCGTTGGCTACATTAGGTCCAATTAAATCGCCTTTAGCTGTGCTGGTAGTATCTTTATTATCTTCTCGTGTGTAGTAAACCGATTCGGCATTTCCAAAAACTTTAACCATATAAATTTCATTTTCTTTAAAATAGCCGTAAATTTCTTTACCGCTAATTTGGTTAAATCTAATAGTATCGTCTTGCGAAACAATAATTGCTTTGGCTTTCATATAAAAATGGTTAGCCTCGTTGTTTTTCATGAATAGCTCAATGTAATCGGCAGAAATTTGGTTTTCATCAGACCAAAGAACAGGTGTTCCAAAAAATTGAATTACCGAATCTTTAAATAAATACATAATAGAGTCGGTTTTGCATTGTAAATTCGATTTATAAATGCGTGCTTTTTTAAACGCAAATACTTTCTTGTGTTTTTGAAGAGAGTCTGATGGTTGCAATAAAATAAGTTTTTTTGTTTCAATAATTGAGTTAGTGTCTGTTTTAAAGGCAATTGTATCTATTGTGTAAGTTGTTAATTTATTGGTTTTAATAAAATTATCGATGGTTTTGGGATTATCGAAACTAAAAGTATCAGTAATATTGTAAAAAATAGTGTCGGTATATGTTCTTATTCTTAGTGTGTCGGCATGAAGAAAAAGTGTGTCGTTATCAGAAATTTGAATAAAAACTGCACTATCTGTAACCGTAGCTACTTCTGGATTTTCAAAATAAGTAGCTTTTTGCCCCAATATTGTAACTTTTTGTGTTGTATCTATAATTTCGACATTTATAAAAGCTTTGCCTAAGCCTTTTTTTCTGTTATAATAAAGGCTATCGCCCGATAATTTTTGCGCACCTTTTAAAAAATAAGCGTTTTTATTGAATTGAGAAACGTCGTTATATGTGTCGTACCAACCATTTTCGCAATAAATATAGTTTGAATCGCTAATTATTTCTGTTGGTCCAAAAAAGTACGATATGTCGGTATTTGTATTGTATTTAAGTGTGTCGGAATACATTTTGTATTTTTTGTTTATGAGAACAACTTTATTAATTGCAAAATAATCTTTAGTGTCGGAATAGTAATATCCAAAAGTGCTGGTTAAATTGTTATTTACATCAACAATTTTGCCATAATTAAAGTAATGAGCACGGTTAATATTTCTGTCGAAATCTAAGGAATCGGTAGTTAAACTTGCATCGCTATGAATTAATCGAACATTTAGTCGAACATTTGCCATTTTAGTATTTCCGTTGTATTTAAGTAAATCGCCATATAAATGTAGCGAATCACCTTGTACAATGTGTATTTTGCTGTATGCATCAACAATATTTAAATTTGAGTTAAAGTGAGCACTATCGCAATACATAATTGCGTTTTCGTGTTTAAAACTAACATTTCCAATAAGTCGTTTAACATCAATACCTAAAGTTCCACCTCCTTTAAGTACATCTGCTCCAAGCAATTCAATTTTTTTACTTTTTTGTGAAAAAGAAATGTTATTGAATGTTATAATAATTATTATTGAAAAAAATATTTTCAGTTTTGACTTCAAGTTTGTTTTTTCTGCAAAAGTAGAATATTATGCCGAACTGACATATAATTAGCTTAAAAAATAAAGCTAATTTATGAATTTAACTCAAAATCAGCATTAAGAAATGCTGATTCGATTAAGATTTTGTAATTCAGAATTTAAAAAAATCAAACAAAATCTAAATTTACCTGCTAATAAAAGCAATAGTTCAATTTTTAAATCTGCTATTGCTTAATTCGGGTTTAAACCATTTTTCCACATTAAGTGTAAACTCTTGTAATATAGTTTATTACAACATCTAATCAAAATTTTATTGTTTATGTTTTAATGTTTATATTTACATGTTTAAAAAATAGTTTTTAGCCCGAACACAAGAATACATTACAAATTTGAAAAAGATTATATTTATACTCCTAATTACATTTAGCATTTATTCAAAATCGCAAGATACTTTGAGTATTTTTATTCAAAATAAATCATTAGAGCTTATTCAAAATAAAGACTGGAAAGAATTACAAAAATTAGCTTATCTAGCTTTTAACAATGATATTGATACATATGAAACAAGAATGATTTTAGGCATAGCCTATTATGAGCAAAAGAAATACAACCTTTCTTTAAAAGAATTCATTTCTGCAAAAAAAATTAGCCACAATGATTATGTTGATTTATATATTTACAAATCATACTTATATGGTGGGCACATTTCTGATGCTGAAGAATATACAGAAGAATTATCAGATTCGCTTAAATTGAGCCTTTCTCTTAAGAAAAGCTCTGTTTTTTATAGCTTATTTATTAATTATGGAAATTCAATAAATACAGATTATAGCGATAAGATTGTTTCAGATTATCCAGAATCTGAAATTAATGTTTCTTTACAAGACAAATATTCATATATTATCGATTTAAACCTACGTATTCATACTTTACCTCACTATTTTACTACATTTGCTATTTCAAAATATATTAAACCTTCTACTAAATACGAAATAAATTCTAACATAACTAAAAAAACAAATGATGAAATTATAGATAACATCTATCATTTTTTAATAAATTATGAATCAATTCATAACAAAGCGTATTTTAGAATAATGGGCTCTAACAAAACAGGTTCGCTTTCAGGTGGATTTATATGCGATTTTGACTATATCGGCTTAGGATTCAGCACGTCTATTTATAATTCTTTTATGTATTCTCATAACAGTGCAGGTATTTATTTTTACCCAAAAGCTAATAGAAATTTTATATTTTCTTTTGAACCTCAGTTTGAACTAATATTAAACAGACAATTTTCTAATAACAATATAATTACATATAAAAACTCTAATTTATTATATCATTTTAAATTATATTCAAACATTAATAAAAAACTAAACATAGAGCTACAATTAGGATTTGGACAAAGTGATATTGCTGCAGAAAATGGTTACCTATCTAATTATGGCAACATGAACACTATAACACAGTATTACAGAACCAACATAAATTATATGCTTACGTCTAAATTACGATTGTTTGCATCTGCATCATACTTTATCACAAAATTTTCTTACAAAGAAACATCTGTTAATAATACTAACTGTTGTTTTTTTGAACACATAACTAATTATAAAACAATTGAAAATATCCCCAATATAAATATAACATTTGGATTAATGTGGTATTTCTAATATTTATGCTATAATAGGAGATGTTATACCAATTACAAACAATATATTGTCCAATAAATGAATTGTATAATGCCGATGCAATAGCTGTTTAGTCCAATTCATATTGGACTTCCGAACAAAGTTCGGAATGCTTTCGGTATTAATTAGTCAAGCCTTAAAAACCCCAATTAAAAAAGCCTACAACATTTTACTTTAGAAAAATATTGTAGGCTTTTAAAAATATAAAATTTTAATTACTAAAAATCTATTTTTATGCTTTTTAGAGTTTTAGTAGAGTCGCCTTTTTTATGTAAAGGAATTCTTAGGTTATAAGCTTCAGTTTTTCCTTCAATAGTTGAGTTTGCAGCAATAGTTAAGGATTTAGATTTTTGAACTTTTTCTTTTAAATTGGCGTATTCAACAATTGTGTTTGCGTTTAAAGTTACATTAGAGTTCGATTTATTAACGATTTTAAACTCTACAAATGTTTTTGTATCTTTAGAAGTTAAACTGCCTTCTTTAATCATGTAGTAAAATTCTATTGACTCGGTTTCATAAACTTTTTCCCAAGAAGTGTTTGTGAAATTAGTGATTTCAATTTTTTGTGAAAATCCTAATATACTAATTCCAATAAAAGCAAATAATAAAGCAATTTTTTTCATTTTTTAAATTTTAAAGCGTTTATAAATGTAAATATACAAATAATATTTTATTAATCGTCTTGTATGACTTAAATTTTAAAAATTAGTTGCTTAAATGTTAAAATCTTTTTCCAAAAAATATTTTAACATTGCTGGTTGAGGGTTGAATTTTTAGATATTCATAATCATAAGCAGAACCTATAACAAAAGCAGTAATGCCAAAGTAATATTTATTTTTCTCATAGCCTATTGCCATACGCCCAATATAATTTGTTGCTAAAATTGGTTTCAATTTTAACAATTCGTTTTGCGATTTAATATTAGAACTTACTATTCCTAAACCTGGGGTTAACGATAAATTTAAGAATAATTTTTTGGCTATTATAAAAGTATAAGTATATCCAAAATTAACCCCATAACTTTTTGATAATATGTGCGATATATTTAAATTAGTGTGCACCGAATCTGGAATAACCTCAACACCAAACCCTTGGTCATTATTTGCTACATTTAAATTGTAGTACGATCCTAAAACCATACTTCCTTGCCCTTTTTTTTGTATTTCATTTCTAATGTAAGCGGCTCTGTAGGAAAACTTTTTATTATTAAAAAAATAATAACCAGATATTCCGGCTGAATATAGTTTCATATTAGGTAATTGCGGATAAATAGTAAAGGCTGTATCTATATATTGTTGGGCATTACTTATGTAAAAGCCAGTATATTTTTGAAAATGAAAATCAATTCCGTAATTTCTTTGGTATAAGTTAAGTTGCATATCTAAACGCGATGTTTCGCCGTAAATATCGTTATCGTTATTAGAATATGGCATTTTAAAGGCTATAATGAGAGCTAACCATTTGTAGTTTATGCCAACGCCAATATTTACTTGTCCGTTTGGAGATAGAACTAAATATTTACCAGTTTCTTTATTTGTTAGTGTTAGGTCGCTTCTTTTTATAATATTAACAATACGCAATGATAATTTTTTAGACATATCGCTAACATACAAAGTGTCTGTTTTTTCTTTTTTGTTAGACTTTATGCTATCAGTTTGCGAAAAAGAAATATTAAAAAATGATATAAAAATTAAAGCAACACTAAATTTGAGCATTTTGTTTTGTATTAATTTTTCGTTTTTTCATGCCAAATCGTTTTCCAAAAAAGAATTTCATGTTACTTGTTGATGGTTGTATTTTAGTTGTTTCGTAGTTATATGCATACCCATTTGCAAATGCTGTTAATCCAAAATAAAAACTTCTTTTTTCTAAACCAATAGATAGCTTTGCTATATAATTTGTTGATAATAAAGGTTTATTATTAATAGTATTGGTACTTGTAATTATATTAGCTTTTGCAAATCCAATACCCGGAGATACAGAAAGATTAATAAAAAATATTTTCCCAATAATAAAAGTATATGTGTAACCAAAATTTAAGCCATAACTTTCTGCCGTAAAAGATGTTATGTTGAATAGGCTCTTTATAGAGTCTGGGATTATATCTGATGTAAAACCAGTTTTATTTGTAGCAGAATTTATATTGTAGTATGCACCTAAAATGATACTTCCTTGCCCTTTTTTTTGTATTTCATTTCTTACATAAGCTGCTTTGTACGAGAATTTTTTATAATTGAATAAATAATATGCCGAAATACCGGCTGAATATAATTCCATGTCGTTTAATTGTGGATATATTGACATTGTTGTATCGGCATAAATTTTTGCATTGCTAAAATAAAATCCTTTATATTTTTGAAAATGAGCATCAAAACCATAGCTTGTCCCATATAAACTAAACTGGAAATCGAATCTATTTGTTTTGCCATAAATGCTATCGTCATTGCTAATTTTATTTATTCCTAAATCTAAGCCAAAACCAAGCCATTTATAATCGAATTCTAAGCCTAAATCTACTGAATTGTTAGGAGATAGTATAAGCGATTTATTGGTTTCTATATTCGTAAATATAATATCGCTATTTTTCCAAATATTATAAACTCTTACAGATAAATGGTTTGAAACATTTTCTATATATAACGAGTCTATTTTGCTTTTTTTTGCTTTTGGTATGGTATCTTTCTGCGAAAAAGCAATATTTATAAGAAAAATACACGCCAAAATTATTTTAAATATGCTCATTTTTACTGAAAAAACTGTTTAAAATGTTTTCCAATTGGGTATTTAATTGTTCGCTTATTTTATTTGCTAAAATTATATTTTTTATTGTTATTATATCGTATTTTTTTTGCAAAAATGCGTCTTTTAACATTTTCAGTTGAATATTTTCGGTGTCAATTTTTGTTATTATGCCATTTTCGACATAAATTTCAAAGTATATGATGTTTGAACCTATTTTTAGATTGCTAAATATTTTAAATTTAGGCGAATAATTGTAAATCCAATTTTTGTTATTGTACTTGTTTTTAATGCTAAGGTTTATATTCTCTAAATCTGTTTTTGTAAGGGTAAATTCCTCATTTATACTATAAGAATTTTTTACAAAATTTTGTAAATTGTTAGTAAATTTAGTTATACTGCTTGTTTTTAGATGATATAACAAATTAGTTACATCTTTTTTAATCGATTTTATTGCTTTGCTTTCAATTTTAAGTTCGTTTTTAATGGAATTTTCTAAATTAATTAAATTGGAGTTGTAAAGCAATGTTCCGTGATGTAAAACTCTGTTTTTATAAACGTGTTCGGCATTGCCCGAAATTTTGTTATTATCAATAAATAAGTTATTATGCTCATTGTAATGTACATCAATATTTAAGGTTTTCAAAAATTCGTATATCGATTTTGTATGTAGTTTAAAATCAATTTGTTTGCCTTTTTCTTTATTAAAAATGAAAGTGAAATTTATATTTCCTTTATCTTGATAAACTGTTCCACCACCGCTTAGTCTTCGTGCAATTTTTATTTTATTTTGTGTTACAAATAATATGTTAATTTCTTCATATATATTTTGATGTTTGCCACAAACCAACACATTATTAGTTTGCCATAACATAAAAAATTCGTCGTTAAAATTTTTTAGAAGATATTCTTCTAAAGCTAAATAGAAATAGATGCTTTTGTTTTTAATTGATAGAAATTTCATAAAAAAACCCCTAACAAATATTTTAATGTTAGAGGCTATAAAGTTATATTTTTTGGTTTAAAGAACTACAAATTTCTTTGTTATTTCTGAAGTTTGTGTTTTAATTTTTATAAAATACACCCCATTTTCTAAGTTTTGAATATTTATTTTGTTACTGTTTTGAATTAATTCAATATCAGTAATTTTTTCACCAATTGCATTATAAATAGTGGCAGTTGTTTTGTTGTTATCTATAGAGTTGTATGTTATATTTATAAAATCTGTTGCAGGGTTTGGGAATATTGTTACAGAAACATTAGAACCAATTTTTGAAATATCGGAAGTGCATCCGCTCCAAATATAGCATATATATTCCGGATGGTCTATAAAAGGGTTTCTGTTATTTTGATAAGTATAAACGGCGTTGTTTCTGTCAATTTCTTTTTGGCTTACAGGGTCTAATTCTGACCAATCAATTAGCATATTTATTGCCCAAGTTGTTAGGTTGTTGCTTGTAATCATATCGCTAGACCAACTCGACATAACAGTTTTATATCTGGTAACCATATAAAAGTATGTTCTTGCAAAATCGCCTTTATATTCGTCAATTGGTTCAAAAACAGTTCCTGTATATCCAGGGTACGAACAACTCCCTAATTTACTACCGTTTGTAGATGTCCAAGATGCTGTTCCTACTTCACCAAAAGGATAATTGCTTCTTTTTCCGTTTACGTATCCATCTGTTGGGTAAAGGTGAAACAAATCGGTGTACATTGGACTAGCGTCGTTAAACCAACTTTTAGGGAATGAGTGTTCTCTATTATAGCAAGAACTTTCTCCAGAATAACTACCACATTGGTCTGTTACAAAAGTGTATTCGTAGGCAAATGTGCCATCGGCACGTGTTGAGTACATATCCCAAACTTTACCGTTAGTTTTTTTATCGGTGGTTTTAAAGTCGGTCCAAAGTTCGTCGTAAGTTTCTGCGTGGTGGTTATCAATAATACCATTTAAGGCAGTTCTTAAATTTTCGCCAGTTAAACCTTCTGCGTCGTCATAGTAACCAGCAGGTATTTGTGCATTTAAAAATGCTGTAACAAATAGTAGTAAAAAAGTTATGTTTTTCATTTTGTTATTTTTTATCAAAAGTATTTATTAAAGAAAAATATATAAGCGATTAAAAATGTTAGTTTGTCAAGTTAAAAAAGCAATTAGAAAAAATAAGCTGTTTCATAATTCTGAAACAGCTTATAAAATCTTTCAAACTGAGTGTTTATTTTTTCAAAACTTTAAATTCTACACGTCTATTTTTTGCTTTTCCTTCAGGATTATTGTTAAAGGCAATTGGTCTAGATTCTCCATAACCGTGAACAATTAATCTATTGGTTTCAATTCCATGAGATATTAAATAGTCGGCAACAGCTTGTGCTCTGTTTTGCGATAATTTTTGATTTGTTTCTTCAGAACCGTCAGAATCGGTATGTCCGGCAATTTCTATTTCCATTGTTGGGTTGTTTTTCAAGAAATCTATGGTTCTATTTAATTCAGGGAACGATTCTGTTTTTAATGTTGCCTTTGCTGTTTCAAAGAAAATATTGTTTAGTCGAACTACTTGTCCTACTTCTATTGGCGATAATCTAATGGCTTCTTCTTCAATTTCGGTATATTCCTCAACTTCAGTTAAATCTATATTTTTATTTACATCAAAGAAACCTAAGCCAACTGCACGGAAACCGTATTTTTTTCCAGCAGGTAATATTATTTTAAATCTACCAGTTTTTGGGTCGGTACGTGCAATTGCAACCTCTTCTCCACCAGGCAGTTCTTCTACAATAATTCGGGCATCAACTGGTTTGTTTGTTTTGTCGTCGCGAACAATTCCGGTAATTAATACAACAGGATTAGGCTTTACGCTTTGTGGCAATTTAATTTTAAATAAATCTTCTTTTCCTTTAGATTTATGTGTTGATGCATAAAAAGCATAGTCTCCAGAGGCTGGAATATTGTATTTTGAGTCAACACCTGGTGTATTAATACCTTCTCCAAGGTTTTGAGGGTCTTTCCATTTTGCCCAAGTGTCGTCTAATCGGGTTGTTGAAAAAATATCGGCTTCACCATATCCTGATAATCCAGATGTTGAATAAAATAAAGTAACACCATCGGCAGCTAAGAAAGGACTGTAGTCATTTTCACGAGTATTTATTGTAGGTCCTAAATTTTGAGGTTTACTCCAACGGTTTTCACCTTTTTTAAAACTTACATATAGGTCTAATCCTCCATAAGAATCACTCATTTGAATAGCCATTATTAAGCTTTTTCCGTCGTTTGTTAAGTAATAGTTTGCGTATTTATTAAAATTTATAAAACCATCAATAATTTGTTTTTCAGGGAAAGCCCATCCAGTACGAGTTCTATAGGTAAAAGAAACGCCTTCTTCCATTTGTCCGTTTGGTAAATAAGTGTTTGCTAATAACAGTGCATTACCATCGGGAGTAATTGATTGAACAAAATTATTTAATTTATTATTTAAAGGTTCTCCAATATTTTTTGCTATTTCCCAAGCATTAGTTTCTTCGTTGGCTTCAGAAAACCAAATGTCGTTTTCGTCGTTGTAACCACCTATGTTTTCGGGGTGTAATCTGCGAACAAAATATATAGTTTTTCCGTCTGGGGAAATCATAGGGGCATCTTCAGAGTAAATAGAGTTAATTTTATCGCCTAAGTTTATGGCTTCAGAATCCCAAACAATGTTAGGAATTACATTTATTTTTGCTTTTACAGAGTCGCTACATTCGGCAATACCGATGGCATCGATTTGATTTTCGCCTGGAACTGAAACTGGGTCTAATTGAATTTCAACTTCACTTACATAAAAATCGGTTGGTTTATCAAGAAAAATATTCATCATTTTTCCTTTAATACCTTCTTGTTTAGGGGCTCCTTCGTAAATTTTTAATTCTTGTTTTTCGGGGCTGTAAATTGTAACTTTAGTTATTGCACCAGGGTTATGACTTTGAGCAATAACAACTTGCTGAATTCTAGCAGGATTAGCAAATGCAACTCTAATTGAAGAGATGCCATCTGTTTCTTTGCCATTTTTGGTTTTAACAGACCATGCTTTTTTTGATTCTCCTCCTTTTGGAAGCACATTAGGCTGTCCTAATGCTTCGTCGGCAGATTTTTCTTCTTTCGAGAATTGCGAACTAAATTTAATTACTTTGTTTGCCCATTGTGCCTTACATTCTTGTTTTACTGCTGTGTCGCCAATTAAATCGCCTTCTTTTGCTAAAACAGCATTCCATAGTACTTTGTTGCTGTCGGCTTTTGTTTTGTTTATAACATCTTGTGCAAATAAATTTATTGCAAATAAGACTAAAATAGCTGATAGAATAGATATTCTCATTTTTTTCATTTTTTTTTGTTAATAAAATTGGTGTTACTAATTTTAAAAGGCTAAGGTACTTATAATAAAATTAATTTTAAAATTTTTACTAAATAATTTTAAAATAATTTTTATTTCAGAAAAATAGTAATAAATTTGCAATCCAATTTGCGGGTGTGGTGAAATTGGCAGACACGCTAGACTTAGGATCTAGTGCCGCGAGGCTTGGGGGTTCAAGTCCCTTCACCCGTACCAATGATAAACCGCTGTGGTGTTCCAAGGCGGTTTTTTTTAATTTTGAACAAACACGTAAACTTTTAGTAATGAATATAATAAAAACCGAAATTGACCAGCTTAATTACTCAATAACAGTTGTAGTAGAAAAGTTAGATTATAGTGAAAAAGTAACTGCAGCACTAAAAACATTTCAAAAAAAAGCCAGTATCGACGGATTTAGACAAGGAAAAGTTCCTTTTGGATTAATTCAAAAAAAACATGGTGTATCTTTTTTAGTTGAAGAAATGAATAAAATTATTTCTGAAGCTATTTCAAATTATTTAAAAGAAACAACAGATAAAGTTTTGGGCGAGCCTCTTCCATTTAACGAAGAACAAAAATCAATAAATTGGGGAGAACAAGATACTTATGAATTTATTTATAAAGTTGGTATTGCACCAAAATTTGACGTTAAATTATCGAAACACGAAAAAATTGCAAACTATAAATTAAAAGTTGAAAAAACCGATATAGAAAAACAACTAAATAACTATAAAAAAAGTTATGGACATTACGATGAACGAGAGATAATTTCTGAAAACGATATGCTTACCGGATCTATTGTTCAATTAAATGATAATGAAAATATTTTAGATGGTGGTGTTTTTGCAGAAAACACATCATTATTGATGACATCGTTTAAAAACGATGAGCAAAAACAATTTTTTTTAGGAAAAAAAGTTGGCGATAAAGTGATTTTTAATCCAAAAATTTCTTTTGAAAACGAATATGAAATAGCTGGATTATTAACAATTAAGAAAGATGCCTTAACCGAAAACATTTTATTAAGTCAGTTTGAATTTACTATTGATAGCATAAAAGAATGGATTGAGGCAGATAATAATCAAGAATTATGGGATAAAGTTTATGGAAAAGACATTGTTAAAGATGAAAAAGAGTTTACTGCAAAAATTGAAGATAGTATTAGAAATTCATTTTTACCACAAAGCAATTATAAATTTGGCATAGACTCAAAAGAACATTTGTTGGCAAAAATTAATATAGATCTGCCCGAAGCCTTTTTAAAAGATTGGCTAAGAACAATAAATACCCAAGAAAAATTAACCGATGAAACTTTAGACAAAGAATTCCCAATGTTTTTAAAAGATTTGCGTTGGCAACTAATTAAAGAGCAAATAGCTACAGATAACGACATAAAAATTAATGATGACGATTTATTAGATGCTGCTAAAATGCTAATAAATGCACAATTCCAACAATATTACGGAGCAATGCAAATTCCTGAAGAATACTTAATTAAATATGCTCAAGAAATTGTTGAAAAACCTGAAGAAAGAAGAAATTTAATTGAGACTAAAATAGAAGAAAAAGTGTTGGAAATTATTAAAACTTCCGTTAAACTTAGCGAAAACGAAGTTACTATTGAAGAATTTAATGGATTATTTAAATAATACCTTAAATCCGCAAGCCGATATTTATATGTTTGAAATTCAGTCAGGTGAAAACACTTGAATGGTGCAAACTGCACGTTGCAGGTGTTTTTACCTGCAACCATTTACGAAAAGACTTGCAGATTTAATGTAATACCGATAATACTTAAATTAAAGCATTTCGAACTCGTTCGGAAGTCCAATTATATTTGATTGTATATTATCAATTTTTGATATAAGCT
>DYMG01000028.1:0-12114 GCA_020721655.1 Paludibacter propionicigenes
AATTTAAAAAAATACTACATTTGCAATATGAAAAAATTATTTTCAATTAGTTTTATTATTTTCTTTTTTTTAAGTAGTTCTTTTTTAATAATTTTTAGCTTATTAATATGGTTATTAACAAAACATTTTGACAAAAGATTAGTACTTCTTCACAAATATACACAATTATGGGGTTCACTTTATATTTTACTTGTTCCAGGCTGGCACATAAAAATAAAGGGTAAAGAAAACATAAACCCCAAAAAAGTTTACATGATTGTAGCAAACCATTTATCGCAATTAGATATTTTATCGGCATCGTTTCTTCCTATTAACTTTAAATGGGTTTCAAAATCTGAAGCATTTAAAGTTCCGATAATAGGCTGGAGCATGAGATTAAATGAATGTGTGGAATTAAAAAGAGGAGATAAAAAAAGCATTATCGAAATGGTTAAAGATGCCTCAAAAGCTATTGATAAAGGCAGTTCCATTTTTATATTTCCCGAAGGAACACGTTCAAAAACAGGAGAAATAAACGAATTTAAACCCGGTGCTTTTATTATTGCTAAACGCAAAAAAATATCTATACTACCAATAGCAATTTCAGGAACAAATAAAATTTTACCTCGCGATGGTTTAAATTTTGAGCCAAAAGGTAATATTAATTACACAATTTTACCAGAAATAACTTATGACGAATATAAAGATATGGATACAAACGAAATAGCAAAAATAGTTCAAGAAAAAATATCTAACACAATAAAATCTTAATTAACATTAATTTTAGCTTCTTTTCTTTCAAAATCGCTAAAATTTGTTGTTAACGAAAAATGGTGTGATGAGCCCGCAGCATGATAAACTGCGTTTCCATAACTAAAGTTAAATTTATAAATTCTAACACCTACCCCCCAACTTATTCCTGAAAAAGTATTTGCCGAAAACAACTTTAATTCTTGTCTTCGTTGATGATTATACCCTGCTCTAATAAAAAAACTTTTAATTGGAGTTATTTCAACACCAAAAATAAAATGTCTCAATATTTTATCTCCATTATTTTCATAAACATTTTTCTTAACAACTTCGTTTGTTATTGGGTCTGGAATATTAGCCGGATCTATTGCGTTATAATAAGTTAAGTCGTATTTATATAACTGATGTGCAACAACTGAAATTCTAAACGGTGCGTGAGTAAATTTTTTTGACACCCCAAGTTGCAAATCAAAAGGTAATGGTTCATAATTCGATTTTGTGTAAGTAGTTATTTGTGTTCCAACATTTTTAACAAGTGCTGTTAACAGTAAATCGTGTTGTTTATTAAAATAAGTTATGCCTACATCTAATGCTAAGCCTATTGAAATATATGTATCTAATTGAGAGTAAATGGTTTTTAAATTTACTCCAAAATTTAAAAGCGTGTCAATTGGAATTGCATACAATAAATTTAATGAATACTCGGCAGCTTTAAATGTACCCAATATTTCGCCTGTTTCATCGGCTCTATCAAATGTCCCATAATTTAAATAATGCATTCCAGTAGCAAATGTTCCAAGTTTTGAATAATTTTTCGCATAAGACACGTATCCAAAATTTATATCAGAAAAATAGTTTACATAATTAAAAACCATTTGATTATCGTTTTCTGCAACTAAAAGTGATGGGTTTTCAAATGTGAGATTTAAATCTGCATCTTGAATGGAAATTAAATCGCCCCCCATTGATGCCGATCTTGCAGAATTTGTTAATGTTAAAAAATCGTAAGTATTTGTTCCTCCAATTTGTGAAAAACTTATTAATGGCAAGGAAAATATTAAGATAATCTTGAAAACATTTTTAATCATTATTTTCTAATTTTACTGATGAAAACGAAAATTTATAATATTTATTTTAAGTTTTGTAATTAATATTACTTTTCCCCAAAAGTATAATAAAAATTCACAAAAGCGGCTTGCGAATACGAATTTTCAGACTTAAAAAAACCCATAATATTTGTAGAACCTAAAAAACCATTAAATCGTTTAAAAATTTTAAAGTCAACACCAGCACCTACTCTAAAGTTTGAGTATCCGCCATAAGTAGTTATTAACGAAAGTGCAAAATTAGGACTAAAAAAATACTTATTATTCAAATAAATTGCTGGCATAAATTGGTTTGCATTAAAAATATATCCTAATCCAAGTGCCGAATTTAATTTATTATTAAACAATATTTTAGTTACAGAAATATTAAATTGCTTTGGCAACGATTTGTTAAATGTTTTATTATTCTTTTCACTAAAAACCTCATTAATAATACTATCTTTTGATATTTCAGAATAAGATTGTTTTGTAATATTAAATATGTCGTTAATTTCAACACCTTCAAAATGAGCGGTAGTATCGGCATAATAGTTTATCGGATTTTTGTACCACGAAACCAAACCTAATTCTGTAAAAGATATTTCGAGGCGAGATTTATGTAAAACATCTTCATAAGCCCAATAAAAATTTAACGAAGCCCCTAAACCTTCAACAGATGTGTAGTTTGTTTTTACACTATCTGCCCCAAAATACGCTCCATTTAACTCAACATCAACAAATTCGCCATAAGGAGCAGTGTACAAGCTCGACTTATTTAGATATAAAAACTGATAATCTTGCCCCTTAATAAAGTTAAATCCAAAAAACAATGTATGATAGCCATTTTTTGGCTGTGCAAAATGTTTAAAAACGCCAAATTCTATTGATTGAAATTTCAAATAATTTATTTCTAAATTACTAATATCGGCAGTCTTATTTTCGTACATTTTGTTTCCGTACATTACCAAATTAAATAAATCTTTTGAAAACTTTGTATTTGTGAACGAATAATCGTTTAATGATATTTTATAACCAGCATTAGCTACACCTAAAACTGTATCGTATATTGTTGAATAATAAATATTTGACTGACTTTTAAAACCAAAATAATTTTCATCTTTTAGTTTTACCGAGTTTTTTAAATCGTCAGTAATATACAAATTAGAATAAAAAGCATTTATAAATTTAGTATTAACCGAATTTGAACTTAAATATAAATCTGAATTAAACCCAATTATAGATTTATTATTAGCTTGTTGCAAATGCAATTGACTATAACTATAAACATCGTTAACTTGAGAAAACAATGTTGGCAAATACACAATTTGGAACACAAAAAGCCATTTTACAATTTTCATAAAACTAATTTTGCCAAAAGTATTAATAAAAATGAAACATTTTTTTCGTAATATTGAAATAATAAATTATTTTAGTCGTTTATAGAAGATTAGTAAAATATAACTCTATAAATTTGTACAACTAAAAAATGGCAGAACAAAAAATACTTTGGGTCGACGACGAAATTGATTTGTTACGTGCTCACATAATATTTCTAGAACAAAAAAACTTTATTGTAAAAACTGCAACAAACGGAAACGATGCTTTAGATTTAGTAAAAAAAGAATATTTCGATATAATTTTTTTAGACGAAAATATGCCCGGTTTATCGGGGATAGAAACATTAGGCGAAATTAAGCGGATAAATTCGTCAATACCAATTGTAATGATTACAAAAAGCGAAGCCGAAAACATTATGGAAGAAGCTATTGGTGCTAGTATATCAGATTATTTAATAAAACCTGTAAACCCCAATCAAATACTTTTAGCAATAAAAAAAAATGTAAATAGTAAACAAATAGTAAACGAAAAAACCACACAAGCATATCAAACTACATTTAGAAACATTAGCACAGAAATAAACGAAGCCTACACTTTTGATGAATGGAAAGAAGTTTATAAAAAGCTTATTTACTGGGAATTAAAGTTAGAAAACTCGGAAGAAAAAACAATGGACGAATTGCTTTTAATGCAAAAAAAAGAAGCAAACAACTCTTTTTCTAAATTCATTAAAAAAAATTATGTAAATTGGTTTCAGGGTAATGAAAAAGACCGCCCCATAATGTCGCACACAATTTTCAAAAATAAAATTTTTCCATATTTAAAAAATGGCGAAAAAATTTTTGTTATGGTTTTCGACAATTTGAGATACGACCAATGGAAGGCTCTAATTCCATTCTTTAGCGACTATTACAAAATAGACGAAGAGGACATTACATGTTCAATACTGCCAACAGCAACACAATATGCCAGAAACGCAATGTTTGCAGGCTTAATGCCATCAGAAATAAACAAACTTTACCCCGATATTTGGCTAAACGACGAAGATGAAGGAAACAAAAACGAACACGAAGAAGAACTATTGTTAAGTCAATTAAAACGCAATAATTTAAAATCTACTACATATTACGATAAAATTTTTAACAACAAACAAGGATTGCGATTAATTGACAACATAAAGCAAATTTTAACCAACGATTTAACAACAGTTGTATTCAACTTTATTGATATTATGTCGCACGCAAGAACTGAAATGCAAATGATTAAAGAACTTGCCGAAGACGAATCGGCTTACCGCTCAATTACCAAATCGTGGTTCGAACATTCGTCGATATTAGAATTACTAAAAAAACTTTCGGAAGAAAAAATAAAAATAATAATTACCACCGACCACGGAACAGTAAACGTATCAAGCCCTATAAAAGTTATTGGCGACAAAAATACAACTACAAATTTACGTTATAAACACGGGAAAAGCTTAAACTACAACGAAAAAGAAGTTTTTGAAATAACAAAACCCGAATTAGTTTATTTACCAAAATCTAACGTTTCGTCGAGATACATTTTTACAACAAATGCCGATTTTTTTGCATACCCCAACAACTTTAACCACTATGTAAAATATTACAAAAACACTTTTCAGCACGGAGGAGTTTCTTTAGAAGAAATGATGTTACCTTTTGCTGTTTTATCACCAAAATAATTTTATATGAAGCTTATAATTAACGACTTAAAAGACATAAAACACATTGCAAAACAATTTATTAATGAAATTAACGAACATAAAATTATTGCATTTTATGGAGAAATGGGTGCAGGAAAAACTACTTTAATTAAGGCTATTTGTAATGAATTAGGAGTTACCAGCAATGTAACAAGTCCAACATTTTCAATAGTAAATGAATATAGTACAACAAATAACAAACTAATTTATCATTTTGATTTTTACAGATTAAAAACACCTGAAGAAGCCTTAGATTTTGGAGTTTTTGAATATTTCGACAGCAACAATTTATGCTTAATTGAGTGGCCTGAAATAATTGGCAATTTAATTCCTGAAAATATTTTAAACATTAAAATAGAAGTTGTTGAAAATGGCGTTAGAAAAATTTCAACTATACCTTAGGCATTGTGAAAAAATAACCTGTACATTTTGACTTGCTCTTTCGCCCTTTTTCTGTGTTGCAAATTTTGCAAAGAGTCGCAAGCTATTAGTTGCAATTTGTGCCTCGAAAAAGTCCAAAATATCTGTGTCAATTCTGTACACTTTATTTCTTCACAAAGCCTTAATACAATAAACAATTAAAAACTTCGGCATTAAAATTGTCATTCCATTTTCTTTTAAAATAAACATCATGAAAACAAAATTATTTTTCTTATTAATTTCGGCAAGTTTAATATTAACATCTTGCTATAAAGAAGGACCAGCCGGACCAGTTGGACCTAGTGGACAAGACGGTTTAAATGGTACCAACGGTACTGATGGTACAAATGGAGCAACGCCAAAAGTTTATTATTTCGACATTCCTCTAAATCAATTCATACCACAATCTTACAACAGTTCTTGGCAAGCCTATTCATACATTAACAATGTTACTTTAAGTAATAACGATTTAGTTATGGTTTTTGTTAATTTAACATCTGACGGATATGGCGACAACTACTGGCAAGCATTACCCCATAACGAATATGTTGATAATTCTGATTTTTATATTGAACATTCTTTTGGAATAATGGGAATTAACGACGATAGTGGAAATAACTATTATTTAGCCGGCGATATTATGTTTTCGTTAAGAACAAATACTGGTGTAGCTCCTTACACAAATATGAATTCAACAGCTTTATTACTTTATAATGTTTATGTTATAAGAGGTACACAAGGTAAAAAAGCAGAATTACCAAATTATGTTGATAGAACAAAAAAATCGGAAGTAGATGCTTATATAAATAAACTTAAAACATTGAAAAAGTAGAACAAAAAAGCAAAATGCACTCAAAAGGTGCATTTTTCTTTTTAAAAAAATGCTCTTAATTGAATACTTCCAATATGAACAATTGGGTTATTTTCGGAAATTCGTCCATTATAATTTAAACTCAATTGCAAATAACTATTCAAATTTTGTTGATACATTAAACTCCAAGTACCATTGTTACCCACAGCTAAACCTTGCAACATTTCATAAGTTAAAACAGCATTATCTGTTTGATTATAAACAATTTTAATAAAATTAACTTTTAAAATAACATTTCCCTTTTCTACCGAATTAAATTTAAGTTCTAATCCAAAATCTTTAGTTTTCGATTTTTCAACACCCAAAATATTTTCTTTTTCATTATAATTAAAAATGCCTGTAATTCGGTATTTAACATCTGGTTGAAACGATAATTCGGCATTATTTTCAATGTAATTTATGTTGTAATTTTTTGTATTAAAGAACTCAGAATTATATTTTTTTTCGCCAACAGACAGCAAATTTATTAATGTTAGTGTTGAAAAAAAATTGAACCGAAACCTAACACCATTCGATTGTAAAAATCTGGAATCCAATCCGTTTACATTTAAAATTCTATTGTTTAAACTATTATAAATATAATCGGCACCCCAAATATTTCCTGTTTTGTTAAACGAAAGTGTATTTCTAACCGAATTACTTATATTTACCATAGAGCTATCAGTAGTTAAATAAAATGGATTAATGTTATTTACAAAATTGTTTAAAGTATTTTTTTTGTCAATTTTATAAGCCATAACATCATTAAATTTTGCAACAAAGCCTTTTATTCCTTTGTTATTAAACCATTTACGTTTAGGGTTTATACTTATTGTATGTGTTAAATTACTTGAATAAACTTTCATAAAACTGTGCGATGGGGTATAAATTCTAATATAATCGGCTTCATTTGGTAATGCCGAAATTACAAATTCATCTAATTCTTTAATTGTGTTATTGTTATTATCAATCCAAACATAAATTCCCTGTCCTATTGGGACTTTTAAATATGAAAATTCACGTTTTTCCTCCAAACCTGTTCCCGTTTCGTAGAACAAACTTGAATTAACAAAACCTTTAAACAGCAATAAGTTATGCTCAAACCTTACTGTAATTGAATTTTCGGCTCTATTTTCTATTAAATTTGTATCTAAAACTTCGAGTTTTCTGATATTTAACAAAGTTTTTAGCGTATTGCTTCTATTCTTAAAAAAATTAGCACCGGCTTGCACATCTTCACTCTTAGAAGTATATTTTAGTGAGTTTCCAAATGGTTTATAATCGTCTCTATGAATGTATTTTGTGAAAAATTTATTGTTTGTAGTATCGCTATTATTAATAAAAACTTCCCATTGAAAATAATTAAACGAACTTGGCAGCAAATAATTTAAGGTGTCTCGTTTTTGAATATTTTGCTCTTGCTCTAAATGAAACCCCGTTATAAAATATTTATTTTTTTTTGATATTGTTGAATAATATCGCAAGAATGTATAATTATCGGCTTGTGTTTTAGATGTTAAATAACTTGCATTCAAGTTTAATACAAATCCTTTTTTTTCCAAATTAGTCGAAAATTGGTTTTTTATCCCCAAATAATCTGACGATTTATTCATAAAATTAAAATTATACGATATATTTCCCAGTTTATTTTTTAAATATTTAATTTTAATTGCGGCTTGCTGTTCTTCATTTGTGAGTTTTAAGTTAGAAATATTCCAATCTCTATCGTATTCAGAAGAATTATAACGTTCGTAAGCCGAAAAATTGTTTTGAATAAAATTATAATCGATATTTGTTGTAATTCTTGAATTTGTATCTTTCAATAAATTTATTTTTTGAACTCCAAATTTAAAAGCATATCCATCGTTATTTTCATTGTTAATATTTGAGAAAGTGTTTAAATCTTTTTTACTTACTGCCAATTCAAAAGATGTTGCCAAAGTTTTAGAGATATTAATTGTGCCTCCTAAATTTGCTATTTGTATTTTTTTGGGAGATATAAGAACTTTTACAGGCTCGTAATCGCCCTGATGGCTTGTTCCATTTGGCGAAACCCATTTAAAAACTTTTCCATTTGTTGCGGTTGTTGTTTTCACATAATTACCATTTCCGCTTCCAACGTAGCTAAATCCTAAACGATAGAAAGCGCTATCTTTATTTGTAGAATAAATATAAACATTGCTAAAACCTAGAGTATCTATTTTTTTATACAGTACCTCATCGGCTGTAAATGCAACACTATCAACATTTAAAACCACTGCATTTTGCAAGCTATCGCCAACCTGCGAAAGCACAAACTTATCGTTTTCGCTTAAAGTTTGGTTTACCGATTGATTTTTACTATCACTTTCTGAAAAAATATTAAAATACCAATTTGTGTTTTTCGTTTTAAATTGATTTTCATTAAAAATAGAAAATCGCACATAATTTTTATCTGAATACTCAAATTCCACAATAATTCTTGAGTCTTTTGTAATCATTTTTTTTGGGGTAAAAGAAATTTCGCCTGTATTATAATCAATAATATAATCGTTTTCTTGTCCACGAGTTAATAAAACACCATTAATATACACTTTTTCAGAACCCGACAAAACCACTATATATGTTTCTTTTTCAGCACCTTGCAATCTGTATGGACCTAAATTACCTTCTATTGGCGATATTTCCATTCTATTGTATTTTCCTTTTGATATAGCTCCGCTTATGCCTGATTTTAAGGTGTTCGATTTTGGTAAATTTATTTTTGTTTCAAACGAAGCACCTTGAAGTTTTTTATTTACATTTAAAAAATATCCTTTAGGTTTATGAATTTCAAAATCGCCAACAGTTAGCTTGTTGTTTTCGTCGAAAAGTGAAATATAAATTTTGTCGAATTCTTTTATTTGTTGCGAACTACCATCGGGCTGAATTGGTATATTATTATCGGAAATTGCAGCGAGAATGCTTATATTATCGCTAATTTTACCAGAAAGTTGCAAATTTAAGTTTGAACTTACTACTGCATTTTGGCTGTTTCCAATTGTTACTCCACGAGAAATACTGCCTGCTTTGTTGAGTTGTTGAGAAGTGAAAAAATTGTCGGCATTTCCATTATTATTAAACTGGTTATATTTAAAAAATGTGTTATTTATTGTGGCTTTGCTAAGTAAATTGTAATCTTTATGAAAATATGTTTTGTAAAAATTAATTGGTAGTGTTTTATATGAAATTTTTAAATTTTGTCCTAAAACAGCCTCATTTACAATCAATAACGCTTTTTCAAAATTTACAGTGTATAAATTTGTATCTAAATTTACCTCGCTTTCATTTTTAATAAAAAACCCTGTATGTGAAATACTTATGGTATCTATTATAATGGTATCGTTATCTATATTAATTATTTTTTCGACACTATTATAAAGGTTCTGCGAAAAAACCGAAGAACTTATCATTAGCAATATAAATATTTTAATATTTTTCAAAATATTGTGATAATTGTAGTGTCTTCAATTAATTAAAAATTACAAATAAATTTGGTTAAATACTAAAAAAATGGATTAACTAATTTCGTAAGTTTCAGTTTTATTGTTTTTTATTATGATAAATTTATAAATTCCTTTATCGTCAATTTCTATTTTAAACGTCAAAAACACTTTATTTTTTTTAGTTATTTCCGATTCAATTTGAATTTTTGATGCTATCATATCGTTTTCAAAAGCTGTGTATTTTAGTTTGTAGTTTGTCGATAAATATAAATAAAATGGAGCAATAACATCTTGAAAAAACATTGTAAATTTAGAGTATATATTTTGTGGATTTATAGCATCAATAATTTCTATATCTTTAATAAAACTAAAGCTAACTTTATAATTTGCCAGAAAGAAATAATATAGTAGCGATTTTTTATTTCCTGTAAATTTATTGAAGTAAAAGAAATTATCGTCTTTAGTGAAATATGCTAATGAGTTTGTTTTTTCGCAATATAGGTATTGATTGTTGTAAATATCAGAATAAATATTCCACTGAATAGTATTGTTTTCACTAATCAATTTTACGTTTATATTTTTTCCGGCAATAAATTTATAGGCATTTTCTAGTAAATTATTTTTATCGATATTGCTTATTATGTCGTTTTTTTTAGGTATTTCAAAATATTTTAGTTCTTGTTTTTTAGAATTTTTAAGTAAGTAATAACCAATTGGATATGATATTGTTTTTGAGCCAATGTAAGGTGTTGCTTGTAACTGAAAATGCAGGTGTGGGTATGATGAATTTCCCGAATTTCCGACTTTTGCTATTGATTGCCCCGATATAACAAAATCGCCAACTTTAACAGTAATGCTATCTTTTTTTAGATGAGAGAGTTTTGCGTAAAAAAAATCGGAATATTTAATTATAACTGTGTTTCCCCAATTTTTCGCCAAATTTTTTTCACCAATTTTATTATCCTCAACGCTTTCGTCAACTTCAACAATGTAGCCATTAAAAGGAGCTAATACATCTTTATTGAAACAGTAATATTCATCGCAATTATTGCCATTTGCCTTAAATTGTTTGTTTTCGTTATCTGTAATAACAAAATCTAATGCGTGTTGCCATTCGTTTTTGTGTGTATATTCGCCATTGTATGCCTGAGAGACAGTCCAACTGCCCCAAAATGGGAGTTTAACTGTAACAAAATTTAGTTGTTGACTGTAGCGTTTATAGTAGTTTAAGTAAGAATATAAGTTTTTTTCCGGTGAATTTTGTTGCAAAACCACTTCTGCTAATCCTTTATGTGGATTAATTCTTAATTTTAATATGTACACAAATAATATTACAACTATATTAAATGGCAACGAATATATTGATAATGAAAACATTGCAAACACCTTACTTAAACTTATTGTTAAAATTGCAACTATCGGTATTAGTATAACTGCCCACAAATACGATTTTTTGCTTGGTATAATAAAAAAACCACCAATTGCAATTGATGTTAAAATATAATTAAATCCTATGTAACTATATTGAATTGTTGAAATATCGGAGCCTATAATTTTATAAAAAAAATAGGCAGATGCAAAACCTAAAATTGACAAAATAAATGATATTCGAGAAACAAATAATAAGCCTACCGCTATTAATATTCCTGCTAATAAATTATATTGAAAAAAAATAGCACCTAATGATATTAAGTATGTTTTAACCGGTATATATATCTGTAATTCATTAAAATAAGTGTAAAACCCGACTAATTTCTCACCTCCAAGCAAATACAAATCGTTGAGTAAATAAACGCCTCTTTCGCTAATTCCAATTGTTGATATTTCTTGACTTACAAGGTTAGCCGTCCAAATAGATAAAATAAAAGGTATGCTAAGATATGGTAAATAATATTTGCCTAAAATTCCTTCTAAAGCTAAATTAATGAAAAGTGTAAATATTGAAAATATTATAATTATAAGTAGTAATATTATTGAAAATTTGAAATAAATACCTAAGCCTATACCTACCAAAAGTGGGTTAAACCCATAAACTCCTTTAATTATTTTATTTTGGTTAAATCCTAATACTTTTGCTGTAAAATTTGCCGATAATACAGCTATAACACCAGAAAAACCGGCATAAAAATCAATAAATGAAACCAATACAAGGATTAATGAATAATAATTATTATCAGAAAAAAAAATCTGTGAATACGAATTTAAAATTGAATTTTTAATATTTTTTAGTTCCTGTTTATATTCCATTTGCTTAGCTTAAACGAGAACTAAAGATATTTATTTTATTTTATATTTACAGAATTATATTTAATTAATTTTATATTCAAAATTTATATAATACAAGTTTTGCAATTTATTATTTGCTGTTTGTGGCAAATAATTTCTATAGTTTAGGGAAACTCTAATACCTTTAATTGGTTCGTGTTCAATTCCTGCAATAAATCTGCTACCGTCATTATTTATATTCCATGGCTGACAATCGCTAATTATAGTGTTAGAGTTTAC
>DYMG01000028.1:12214-31966 GCA_020721655.1 Paludibacter propionicigenes
CGTCATTATTTATATTCCATGGCTGACAATCGCTAATTATAGTGTTAGAGTTTACCAAATCGAAACGTGCGAAGATGTTGAATTTTTCATTTATAAAATATGTTGAATATGCCGATATTCCTGAGTATTCTTTTTGTTGCTCAAAATTACTACCAACTTGCAAATTGTATTCTGCTGCAATTTTAAGTTTTTCTTTAAATTTATACCCAGCAAAACTTGCAAAATTAATTCTATTTGCGTTTGGTTTTGAACTAATATCGGAATAAATACGAAGTGTTAAATTTCCAAATGGGTTAACTGTAGCTCCAGCCCCTACTCTATTTGTAACAACATCTTCAATATGTTTATAACCTTCGCCATTTTGAATTATTGCATCAACAGAAAAATTATTGTTTATTTTATAACAAATACTTGCACCCAAATCGGAGCTTGCATTCATTTTATATTCATCTTGAAATGATTTAAATATATATCTATAAGCCCAAAAAGCCTCCTGAATTTTAAATTGTGTTGTTGAAATAAGTCCTATATTTATAACTGTTTTTTGAGTTTTGTACTGCATTTCAGCAATTTTAAGTAGTGCCGAATATGTGCCATTTGTTTCACAAACATCAAACTGAATTTTAGTTAAATAATTTTCAGAAAAATTATATTCATAACCAAAAACCGCTCGCTGAATTTCCATTTTTGAAATATCGCTAAAGTTTGTGTGATAATTTGAATATATTGTTACACAAGGTTTATTTTTTGTTGCGAACTTGTTTGTTAGTGTATCTTGTGCAAAAATATTTGCAAAACCAGATAAGGCAAAAATAAAAATTTGTGTTATTTCTAACATATTATTAACGTAAAATTTATTTTGTGTTAACTTTTTGTTAACTCTACAAAAGTAAATTTCTATTAATAAGTAAGATTAAAGCAATATTAAGTTAACGTTAAGTTAATGTTAAGTCTAAACCTTAATAACTACCCGAGTATTTTCTTATAAACCATTCTATTGATATTATTGCTATAATAAGCCAAAACACCCATATATTATTAACAAATTCGGTTAAAACAGATTGATAATAATTAATTTTTGAAATTGTATTATTTTGTTTTAATTCATCATCAATATTAGCCAACTCATTAGTATAAAAATACTTAGCATTTGAATTTGTTGCTATATTCTGTAAAATTTTATGATTAGCCACCAAATTTAGATTTTCAATATTTTTGTCGATTACGCTAAAATTTCCTGAGAAAGAATAATCGGTTTGTGCATAGTTTAATGTTGCTTTAAATTTATAATCTCCGCCATTTATATTATTAATTTTGAGAATGTACTTGTCGTTAATTTTATCGAACCCGTAAGAAAATTGTTCTTTTTTTTCGTTTTCAATTTTCATATATAAATCTGGTGAATTTATTAATTCAAAACTTTTATTTAGGAATTGTGCATTAAAAACAATTTCTTCGCCTGTATTGTAAACTTTATTAAATTCAACATTTAGAGGATTATTTTTATTGTTTGCGGTTAAATACTGTATAGTCTTATTAATTAATGTGTTAAAATTTTCAAACGAGTCGTTTTGTTTAAAATCTAAAAGTTTCCATTTCCAAATTCCTTCGCCACTAATAAATGCAGAACGCCAATTATTGTTATCTATCAATACAAAAAGAGGTCTATCTGTTGCAATATTTCTAATTTTTTGATTAAATAGGACTTCGTGTTTTGCTCCAATTTTATAGTTTGCAAAATTTGAAATAAGTGGTGTTAATTCTTTTATATAATCTTCAAAATATTCGTTTTGTGTAAATAATGTAAAGTTTTTGTTTAGCTCGGGTGTTGTTTCCTCAAACGATTTATTTTGGGTTTCCACAAAAATATTTTGGTTTAGTTCGTTAAATTTACTAATGCTGGTTTGTGCTCCAACTATAAACATTGTAGAAATATTTAATTTGTTTGCTTGTTCAATTATTAAATTTATGTTGTTATTTATTGATGGTAGCTGGTGAAAAATTATTAAATCGTAATCTTTAATATTTATGGTATTGTTGCTAAATATTGAAAAATCTATTTTATAAAAAGTATTGTTTTCTAATGCCGATTTAATTGCAAAAACATCGGGGTGAGGCGAGTTTGCAAGCATTAATATTTTTTTCTTACTATCAATAACATTTACAACTATTTCGGTTTGGTTATTTGCCTTGTTGTTTTCTTTAATATTGGCACTTTCAACAGTTATTTTATATCGAACTAAGCCTTTTGTTTTTGCTGTTAGTTTAAAAGAAATTAGATTATTTTCGGTTAGTACTACTTCTTTTTTTTCAATAATTTGCCCCTTATTTTCGATAAATATATTTGCTCTTTCATTTTTTATTTTTGTTGATTTTAAACTAACGTCTATAGGAAAATTATTTCCCAAAAAAACATCTTTATTAAATTCAACATTTTTAATTGCCACATCTTTATAATTTGTTGTATCTCCCATTAATATTGTATATATGGGTGTTTTTGATACAGATTTATAAAACTCTGGATTTGCCCCCGAATTATAAATACCATCTGATGCTAATATTATTGCACCTAAATTTCTGTTTATATATAAATCTTTAATTTTATTTAGTGCACTTACTATATTCGTTTTTGTTTCATTAAAGTTTATTTTTTCATTTTTTTCGGCTTTACTGCCAAAAGTGTATAAAACTGTTTCATAATTGTTGTTTAATGTTTGTTTAAGTTTATGCAAATTTTCTAAATAATCTTTTTTATAAAACGCACTATCTTTATTGTAAATAACTGACGATGAGTTATCTTGAAGAATAACTATTATCGGTTTTTCAGTGTTTTTTTTATTCGATTTAAATAGTGGGTTTAATAATAGCGTTAGTAAGATAAAAACAACTGTAAATCGCAATAATTTTAAGATATAAACAATTGGTTTTTTAATTTCCGACAAATTTTTATCTTTTCTATATAAAATAAACGAATATACAATTGCAACAAATGCAAATAATAAAAACCACCAATATGAATAATCTATAATAATTTCGGGCATTTTATAAATATAAAAACGTCATTACAAAATAAAAAATAAGTTTGCAATGACGTTATTTTTAATGAAAAAGCTTTTTATGTTTGCATAGCACCACAAACATTTATTGTTTGTCCGCTAACGTAACTCGATAAATCTGAAGCTAGATAAAGTGCTGTATTTGCGACTTCTTCGGGCGAGCCACCTCTTTTTAAAGGTATTTTTTGATACCAACCTTCTACAACATCTTGAGGTAATTTGGCTGTCATTTCGGTAACAATAAATCCTGGGGCAATTGCATTACAGCGTATATTTCTTGAGCCTAATTCTTTGGCTATTGATTTTGTGAAGCCAATAATTCCTGCTTTTGATGCTGAATAGTTTGATTGTCCGGCATTTCCTCCAACACCAACAACAGAACTCATATTTACAATTGAGCCACTTTTTTGTTTTAGCATAATTTTTTGAACTGCTTTAGTCATATTAAAAATTGACTTAAGGTTTACATTAATTACTGCGTCCCATTGGTCTTCGGTCATTCTCATTAAGAGGTTATCTTGGGTAATTCCTGCATTATTAATTAGTGCATCAACCCTACCAAAGTCTTTAATAATCTGGTCTACTGTATCTTGGCTATTTTGGAAATTGGCTGCGTTAGATGCGTATCCTTTAGCCTTAACTCCCATTGAATTTAGTTCTTTTTCTAAAGCAGTGAAATTTTCATCTTGTTTTAAATCGGTAAAAGCAATATTAGCACCATGTTTAGCGAAAGTTATTGCTATTGACTTACCTATTCCTCTGGATGCACCTGTAATTATTGCTACTTTATCTTTTAACAACTCCATATTTTATTTTGTTAAATTTATTTTCACAAATGTATTCTTTTTATTTTTAACTAAAAATAGCTTAAAAGTTAATTATTCTTCAGGTTCTATTGCAAAAAAATTAAATTTTATGTCGCAGAAATCAGAAAAATCTTCTCCGGCTTCTTTCATATCTTCGTCATCATCAAAATAAAACCAATTTATTTTAATATTTGCTCCTGCATTTTTAAAATTTTGAACTACACTTAGTAAGTCTAAAATAAATTTTGCTGAAGATGAATTAAAATATCCCATTTTAAATTCAAACACAAATGGTTTTTCATCAAAATATTTTAGTGTATTTTTTTGAATTATTGTGTCAGTAATTATTTTAAGTTTTTCTATAATTGGATAGTAAAATTTTCGCACATCTTCCGGACGGCTGTCGTACTCCATGCAAAAATAGGCGTTTTCAGCATCTATTGTTACTTCTGGAGTTCTGTCTGTTTTTTTAATAAAAATTTTATTCATAGTTGCAAAAATTAAGAATTACGAGCTATTTCTATCTCTAGAATGAATTCGCAAGTATTACTGTTTATATTATCAAATTTATAATCTATTTTATTTACCACTTTTGCTATTTCGAGAAAACCTAATCCGGCTCCCCCTTTGTCTGATATTTTTGCTTTTTGAATTGTTATTTTATACAATTCTTTTATTTCATGTTTCGATTTATTTTGAATTTGTGTTAATATATTTTTAATATTATTTTCTTCGTTACAATATATTTTATTTGCAAATAATAATTTGCACGAATTTTCCAGAACATTTATTTCAAACTTTATTTTATTTTGTTCTAAAACGCTAACATTATTATGTTTTATAATATTCTCAAGAGCCTCAACAACAACAACATAAATCCTCTTAGAGACTTTATTGTCTTTAAAATTTACTTTTAAATATTCTCGTGTATCAACTAAAATATTTTCTAATATTTCTATGTTTAGATAACCAAAATATGAAAATGATATTTTTTCTGATTTTTTTTTCAATTACTATTCTATTTTAAAAGCCTATTTTTAATAATATTTATAAGGTTATCGCTATCAATTGGTTTTGTAATATATTCATTAAATCCGGCAGACAAAAATCTTTGTTTATCGGTTTTATCGGAGTAAGCTGTTTGTGCTATAAAAATTATATCGTTGTATAATGGCCATTTTTCTCTAATTGTTTTCATTAACGATATTCCGTCCCAACCATCTGGAAGGTTTATATCTATAATCATTATATCGAATTCTTCTCCGTTTTTATTTTTGTCGGCAACTAACTGAATTGCTTCATTTCCGTTTGCGGCTGAGGTTACGTACCCTATTCTATCTAAAATTGTTTCAACCATTAAGCGGTTAAAATAGTCGTCTTCGACCAAAAATATTTGAAATTCTTTTTGTTTAAATATTTCGTCGGACATTAATTTATTTTGTTCTATTTTTTTATGTTCTTTGTCTAAATCTTTTGGAATAACTATTGAAACTATTGTTCCTTTATCTTTTTTTGATGATATTTCTATTTTACCATTATTCATTTCTATAAATTTTTTGGCAAGTGGCAATCCTAAGCCAACGCCTTGAAATTTTCTACTTAAGCCATCGCTTTCTTGGGTAAATGAATCGAAAATATGTGGCAAATAATCTGATGCTATTCCTACTCCAGAATCAACTATTTTAACTACTATATCATTATTGTTTAATTCTTTAGCAATTATTTTTATTTTTCCATTGTTTGTATATTTAACTGCATTATCAATAATTTCGTTAAAAATTTTGCTTAAATAAATTTTATCGGCTAATACTTTAAAATTATCGTTTAGTTCTATACTTAGTTCTATTTTTTTATCGTTTATTCTAAATTTATAAAGTTGCAATACATTATTTATTACTTCGCTTAAATGTAGCGATTCTATTGCTAAATTTAATTTATTTGATTCTATTCTGTTAAAATCAATAATGTTATTGAGTAGATTAAGCAAGCGGTTACTATTTTCTTGTATTCCAACAACATACTCGCTTACGCTGTCGTTTTTAATTTTAAAATTTAGTAAGGACGATAATCCTGAAATCGCATTTAAAGGTGTTCTTATTTCTTGACTAATGTTAGTTAAAAATCTATCTTTTAAAGTGTTTGATTTTTTTTCGTTTTCCAACATTTTTTTCAATTCTTGCTCGCTATTTTTTCTTTCTTTTATTTCTTTTTGTAAAATATCGGTTCTATTTTCAACTTTATTTTGCAATTCTGCGTTTAGTTTTAATAATTTAAAGTTTGCTTCTTTTATTTCATTATTTTTTTCTTGAATAATTTTTGTGTTTTTGCCATTGTTTTTAAATCTTTTGTAAGCTACAAATGCCAATAATACTGAAAGAATTAATATTATGATAAAATATTTTTTTAAACTTTGTGCTTTCTCTAATTTTTGTTCGTTTAATATGTTTATTTTTTTAAGCATTTCGTTTTCTTTTTGGCTGTTTTCCAAATCGTAAGCAGATTGAATTTCTGCTATTTTTTTTATGTTGTTATCAGAATAAATGCTATCTTTTATTGAAACATATTTACTTAAATAATAGGTTGCTTTTTCGTAATTCCTTGTTTCTATGTACAAATCAGAAAAATTTTTAGCTACTTCTAAAGAAACGTTGTTAGATTTTAGTTCGTTTGCATAATTCATTGCTTGTATTAAGTAATCTTCTGCTAAATTATATATTTCAAGTTTTGTATATACTTTGCCTAAGCTAGAATTAACTAATGCCCTTATATTTAAATCTTCAAAACGCTCACTAATAAATTTCACTTTTTTTAAATATTCTAATGCTTTTTTATAATCTTCCATTTGAATATACATATCGCTTAAATTTCCATAACAATGTGCTAAGCCTATTTCGTTGTTAAGTTTCTTTTTTAGTTCTACTGATTCTTCAAAATAATATTTTGCGGTATCGTACTGATTAAAGGCAGTGTAGCCAGAACCTAAATTATTTGATATATAGGATACTGCATACTCATCGTTAGCTTTTTTTGCTATTTTATATGCTTTTTTATAAAAATCTAATGCAAATTTTGGTTTATTTAATTCTTTATAGGTTAATCCTATGTTGTTATAAACTGAGGCTAATTTATCTTCATTATTTAACTCTTTAAATGCATTTACAGCTAAAAAATAATATTCTATAGATTTTTCAAACGCCCCCCATGTTTGATAAACTGCACCTATTAAATTAAGCAACTCTGCAACTTTTGCTTTCTCGTCAATTTCTTTATAATATGTTATTGATTTTTTCAAATCGGTTATTGATTTAGGATAATCTGCCAAATAAAAATTAGCTTTTGCTAAAATAACTTGAGCTTTTGCTGTTACACTGCCTTCAGTTGAAAACTGAATAATTTTTTCGGCTATCTGTTTTGCTGAATCTGGGTTTGTTTTTAAGTAATTTTCGCTTATTGAAATAAAATCCGAATAATTATTTTGATTAACATCAATACTTTTTGCAATATTTTTCTGTGAAAAAGCATTAAATGTTAATGCAAAAAAAGCTAACAACAATATTTTTTTTATGTTAATCAATTTTATTAGTTGTTTTTTAATACTTTATAAAGATAATACTTTTTTTTATACTCTAATATTTTTTTTATTATTTAGGTAATAAGAAAGAAATAATGTCGTAATTTCCTTACTATTATTTAAGTACAAAATGATAAGTTATTGAACCTGTTTGAATTTGTGGCGACGATTCGCTTTTGTCGAATTTTGTTCTTAGTGCGGCTTCTTTTGCTGCTTTTAGTAATACGGTTGATGTTGCTGAAGTTCCTTTTACGCCTGGTATTGCAGATGTTACATTTCCATTTCTATCTACTGTAATTTCTACTACCACTTTCCCCTCTTCATTTCCTGTATAACTTGGTTTTGGCAAGCCTTTATGGTTTCTACCCGACAAGCTATATGATATTCCAGAATTTCCTTGTCCGCTACCGTTGTAATTGTTTGTATTTCCGCCTTTTGGGTCTCCTTGATTACCATTTCCTCCATTTATTCCTTGCGAGTTACTGTTATTAGAATTATTGTTATTTGGGAACAGAACGTTAGGGTCTATTTTTCTTTGTTCTTTTTCTACTTCTTTTTCCTCTTCCTTCTTTTGTTCTGTTTTGTTTGTTTTTTTCTTTATTACTGTTGGGGCTTCATCTATATTTTGAGTTATTATTTCTTCTTCACTACTAACTTCTTTTATTTCTTCTGTTTTTTGTTGTTCTTCTTTTACTTGAGGTTCAATTTCGCCTAATCCTGTTTGATTGTAACCAAAATCTATTAAAATGCCTTCTTCATCTGGCAACGGGTATGGTGTTTTAAATCCTAATAGAAACAAAAGCATAACAAAAGAAACATTAAAAACCAAAGTTCCAACTATTCCTGCCTTATTTTCTTTTTTAAGTTTCATCTGTTTATAATTGTGTTATAATGAACGTTTCACAGTTTGTTTAAAACGTATTTATTTGTTTTTTATTATTTAGCACTTGTTGCTAATATTAGTCTGTATTTATTATCTTTTGCGATATTCATTACTTTAACAACTTCTTCCATTGGCACAGTTTTATCAACGTGTAAAGAAATTGTTGGGGCATCTTCGGGATTGTTAACCGGTCCAACTTTTATTCTAAGTTGGCGTTCTAATTGACTGAATGGGACAATATCTTTTTCTATTGCAAACTGCAAATCGGCAGTAATAGAAACGGTTGTTATTGGTTTATTAGCTTCGGTTTGATGGCTACTTTTTGGTAAAAGTAACTTTAGTGCGTTTGGTGCAATTAAAGTAGATGTAACCATAAAAAATATTAGTAATAAAAACACCAAATCGGACATTGACGACATACTAAAACTAGCATCTACTTTATTTCTTGAGCGTAAAGCCATTTTTTAAGTTTTAAGTTTGTTTTTATTTTGCAGGTTCGTTGAGTAAATCCATAAATTCTGTAGTTTTTGATTCTAACATATTCACTAAATTATCAACCTTAGCTACTAGAATATTGTATGAGAAGTATGCTATAATTCCAACAATAAGTCCTGCTACTGTTGTTACCATTGCTGTATAAATACCATTTGATAGTAATGATACGTCTATATTATTTCCTGCGGCTGCCATATCGTAAAAAGCACGTATCATTCCCATTACTGTACCTAAGAACCCAAGCATAGGTGCTCCACCAGATGCTGTTGCTAAAATTGGTAAGTTTTTTTCTAATCTTGCTATTTCTTGTTTGCCTATATTTTCTATTGAAACGTTTATATCAGAAAGTGGTCTGCCTATTCTGCTTATTCCTGTATCAATCATTCGGGCTAATGGACCTTTAGAGTTTTGTGCTAAAACTCTGGCTTCGTTAATTCTACCGGCTTGTATTTCAGCTTTTATTCTTGCCATAAAAGCTGGGTCTATTTTTGAAGCATCTTTAAGAGCTATAAATTTTTCGACAAAAATATAAATTGCAATTATAAGCAATATGAATATAGGTATCATTATCCATCCTCCCTTTATTGCTAAATCGAAAAACGACAATGACATTTCACTTGAGGCGGATGCTGTTTTTGCTATACTTGCAGTTGAGTCGCTGAGTGTTACTTGTAATAAATTTATATACCACATACTTATTTTTTTCTACTAAAGTAATTAGTTTTTTTTTTATATAAATTTCATATTTCATTATTTATTAACAAAGCAATGTTAACAATATTGCAAATAAAAAAGGTTGGCAACTTGAGTTACCAACCTTTTTTATTTGAGTTTATTTTAATTATTATATTTTTTTAGCATCAAAAAAACTTATTGTTTTTGCGTTACTATTTTCGTTTTTCTGCATAATTAAATTATACGATGTTTCTCCCTCAGCTTTAATTTCTGTTGCGTGTTCTGCATGTTCAGGGAATATTTGTTCTTGTAAATAATAAGCCCCTACTCCCGCAAAATAACCTAAAGCAGCCAACAACGATATTTTTTTCATATACCAAATAAAGTCTATTTTTTCTAAACCCATTGCCGCAACTCCAGCAGCAGAGCCTATAATTAATATACTTCCTCCAGTACCTGCTGTGTAAGCTATTAATTCCCAGAAAATACCATCTTGCATAAATTCTATATGGCCTGGTGTTATAGGATACATACCCATTGATGCTGCTACTAAAGGTACATTATCAACTATTGCAGATAATACTCCAATAACAATAGCCACAGGATAAACGCTTAATCCCCAATCTCTAAGTGATTGAGCAAGCATATCTAAATGACCTGCTGATTGTAATGCGGCAACTGCAGTTAAAATTCCTAAGAAAAAGAAAATTGTAGGAACATCTACTCTTTCTAATATTCTATTTACAGTAAGTTTTGTGCCTTCTACTTTTTTTCCTTTGTGCATCAATTCGGTAGTAATCCATAATATACTCAATCCGAATAACATACCCAAGTATGGAGGTAAATGTGTAAATGTTTTAAATATTGGCACAAACAATAATGCAGCAACTCCCATTATTAACATTAATAATTGTTGAGACGGTGTAGTTAATGATTTTTCTGAATCGTTAACTTTTGGTCTCTCAACATTACCTTTCATAGTAAAACTCAATAATATTAACGGAATTATTATTGTTAATAAACTTGGAATAAATAACTTCATAATAATATTTGCAGAAGTAACTTGTCCGCCAATCCAAAGCATAATTGTAGTTACATCGCCAATTGGAGAGAAAGCACCACCAGCATTAGCAGCTATAACAACTATTGAAGCAAAAAACCATCGTGTTTTTTGATCGTCTATTAGTTTTCGTAAAAGTGCAATCATTACAATTGTAGTTGTTAAATTATCTAATACTGCCGACATAAAGAATGTTAGAAAGCCTAAAATCCAAAGCAATTTAACTTTGTTGGTTGTTTTAATTTTATCTGTAATAATTCTAAATCCTTGGTGTTGGTCAACAACTTCTACAATTGTCATTGCTCCAAGCAAGAAAAATAAAATAGTTGAAATATCAGCTACGTGCTCCATTATATCGTGATGTACAATAAAGTGTCTAACACTCTCTAATTCAACGCCAACATTATTAGTTTTGGCATATTCAATCCATGCACGACTAGAATCTTGACTGTAATTTAATACATCAAGACCATTTAAGGCGTATATAGCCCATAATAATGTTCCCATTAATAAAGCTGTTGCAGCTTTATCAACCTTAATTGGGTGCTCTAAAGCAATAAAAGCGTAACCTACAATAAAGATTACCACCATAATTACAAAAATACTCATAATCTATTGATTTTAAATTAGTTAAAAAGTTTATTTATTTATTTTAAAATAATTTGCAAATGTATATATATTAATTTATATTAAATAATCTTAATAAACATATTTTAAAAAATAAATTTACGAACTAATTTTACAGATTAATATGAGTTAAATTACATACTTTTGCAAAAAAAATGGTTTATGATTAGAATGATGATTGGTTTTTTCAAAGACTTTTTTAAATACAAAAAAGATATAAAAAGGCAGGACGAATGGATAAAAAAATATGTTGAGCAAAAAAACCACGATTTAAATTCTAACCCAATGATAAGCACCAATTTAAAAATATGGTTATCGGAAATTGAAGGTATTTATGGGAAAAGATTGTGTCCGTGTTTTGACCCATCGGGAGGAAAAAAGAAAACGATGCTTACCTTGTTACTTTAGTTTTAAAATGACTTATGACAGTTACAGTTTAGCTGGGAAAAGAGCTCAGTTAGTAAAAACGCTTTCCGATAAAGGGATTTCAAAAATAGAAGTTTTAAATGCTATTAATTCTATTCCACGCCATCTTTTTATTGATAAAAGCATTGAAAATCATGCTTATATAGACAAGGCGTTACGAATAGAAAAAGGGCAAACCATATCGCAACCTTATACTGTTGCTTTCCAAACAGAGTTGTTAGATTTAAAGCCTAACGAAAAAGTATTAGAAGTTGGTACGGGTTCAGGTTATCAGGCTGCAATTTTAGCTAAGATTGGTGCAAATGTTTACACTATTGAACGTCATTTTGAATTACACAAAAGTGCAAAATTACTTTTAACTGAGTTGAATTTAAAGGTTAAAACTTTTTATGGCGATGGATTTATTGGCTTGCCATCTTTTGCTCCTTTTAATAAAATAATTATAACTGCTGGTGCTCCTGAAATACCTTATTTACTTCTAAAACAGTTAGTTGTTGGAGGAATTATGGTTGTTCCAATAGATAAAGCTGGGAGTCAAGAAATGTTGCGAATTATAAAAATTGGCGGGAACGATTTTGAAAGCAAATCGTTTGGTAAGTTCAATTTTGTGCCTATGCTTTCGGGGAAAGAGTAATTAAAAACAAAATTACGCATATTTAACCCAATTTTCAATCATTTTTAGCCCGTTTGGTGTTAAAATAGATTCGGGGTGAAATTGCACTCCTCTAACATTTAAGGTTTTGTGTTTAAATGCCATAACATTTCCATCGTCATCTACTGCTGTAACAATTATTTCTTCTGGAACCGACTCTTTTTTTACAACCCAAGAATGATAGCGTCCAGATACAAATTGTTTATCAATATCTGCAAAAAGAATATCGTCGGCAACAACAATTGTGTTTTTGGCAACACCATGATCTACTTCTTTTTTATTTTCTAATATAGCTCCGTAATACTCGGCTATAGCTTGATGTCCTAAACAAATTCCTAAAATTGGTTTTGCATTCTGAAAATTGTTCACTAAGTTAGCCAGTTCTGGCACTTCCGAAGGTAGTCCGGGTCCTGGCGAAATAACAATTTTATCGTAAGATAATATTAATTTATAATCTATTTCATCAACACCAATAACATCGACAGTTTGGGCAAATTGCTCTAAATAATGTTTAATATTATATGTAAAGCTATCTAAATTGTCAATTATTAATATCCTCATAGTATATTCAATAATAATAACCAATGATACGAAAAAAATTAGTATTAATTAAATAAGTATTACGAATACTTTAATAAATTTTATTAAATTCATTTTTCTCAACACAAACAAAAATTATTCTATAATTTCTATTTGTTTTTCATTTTTCACATCAAGGCTTGCGGTTCCCTTGTTTTGTTCTACGCTTCCGGTTACGCATATTTTTTTTGTGATTAAATATTTTTCTGGCTGATATGAGAAATTTTTTAAGTTAGAATTCCAAATAGTAATTGTGAAAATTTGTTCAGGAAACGATTTATCTAAATTAATGAAAACGTGTCCGCCTTTGGTTTTTTTGGTGCTAGAAACAGTTCCGCAAACGGTAACTTTTTCTTTTGAGTTCATATATTTATATGCTTGCATTGTGTTAATTGAATTTTTGGGTAATTCGGCGTTTGTTAAAGGAGCTGCATCAAATTTTATTTTACCAACCATCCAATCTTTTGGGTTATTTTGCGATTTTAGTTTTGCTTGCAGTTCTTTATCTAAATTATTGTAAAATGTAATTCCTGTAAGTTTTTCTATTTCATATATTGATTTTGAATGTGAAATTACAGGGTCTTTTATAACTTGATTTGGCATTAAAAAGGCTATTGCTCTTCCATTTTTCATATCTAATATAACTTTGTAAAAATATTTTGGAATACTAACTTTATTTTTGCCTCTTGCTATTTTAACCAAGCTATCGTTAAGAACTCCGCCGGTTACTACGTAAAGTTCGGTATTGTAGTTAATTACATAAGCCCTAAGTATATCTTCTAAGTTAGCCCATGTTTCTCTGTTCAATTCTGCAACTTGTGGCGACATATTTGAATAGTAATACGATTCTGACAATGCTTTTTTAGACCATCTAAAGTCTGCTGATGGTGCTAAATGTCCTCTATCGTAGCCAAATCCGTCGTATTTGTATGTACTATCGGGCTGCATTTGTTTTATAAAATAGTCGGCTTCTTCGGCAGAGCCTGTTTCTATTAGCGAGTCTATTCTAAAATCGTTTGTTCTTGAAACAATTCCATTTTTTATTTCTGGTAATATTATGTGTGCCACCCATTTTGCTTGTTCGTGTTTTTCGCTGTAAACGAGAATCATTGCCGAATGAGTTATAATTTTTTCATTTTGTTCAATTTTTGGCAATCCGTATTTGTTTAATTTGTATATTATGTTGTTTAATTTATAGTCTTCTATAACATTGTATATGCTGTCTTTTTTTACTTCTAATTTGTTTAGTTGATTTTCTAAATTGCTTATTTTTAGGCTATCAGCATTTTGGCTAAAGACACTGAGGCTTAAAAAAGCCAATAAAACTGTTGTAAAAACTACTATTACTTTGTTTCTCATTATTATTTTATTATTGTTTAAAAAAAGCAGAGAGGGCAAGAATCGAACCTGCCACAGCCGGTTTTATCCGTCTGCTACTGGTTTTGAAGACCAGCTAAAACACCAGTTTTTTCCTCTCTATAAATTTGTTTGTAAAATTAATAATATTTAATAAAATGAGTAATAAATTGTGCTAATAATCTAATTTCACTAAAGTAATTCCTGCTCCACCAAACTCTACGCTTTCATCTTTTATTGAAGCAACAATATTCATTGTTTTTAGATAGTTACGAATTGCGTTTCGCAAAGCCCCTGTTCCTGTTCCGTGAAGAATTTTTAAATCGGTAAAACCAAACATTACTGCATCATCTACAAAATGTGTTATTTTTTCTAAGGCAGCCTCTACCCTTTCTCCACGAATATCGATATGGCTATTAAAATTAACTTTTTTATTGAGTGTTAAATTTGAAATATTGCTTTCTTTTCGTGTTGATGATGTTAATTTTTTAAATTCGTTATTGCTTATTTTTTCAAGTTTTTTTATTGATATTGATGTTAATAAATTTCCAAATGCAACTACGGCATTTTTATTATTTATTTCTATAACTTCGCCTATGTTATTGGTTTCTGTGTATCTAACTTTATCGGAAATTCTTATTTCTAATTCGTTTAAATTTACAATTTTATTGTTTTCTTTCTGTAGTATAATTCCATCTTTTTCAATTTGTTTTAGTTTTTGGTCTATATTATCGTTTTGGATTACGTTTTGTAGAATTTCATTTTTTTCGTTTTCAAAATTTTGTCGTATTTTTTTCGTTTTTTCTGTGTTAGCTTGAGCAGATTTTATTTCTTTTACAGTATTTTCGATAGTTCTATTAGCTTTATTTACAATTTCTTTGGCTTCGTCTTTTGCTTTTTGAATAATGTCTGTTTTAAGTTTTTTTATGTTTTGTAGCTCCAACTCGTATTTTTGTACAATTTCTTCAAGTTTTCTATCGTCTTGTTTTATTTTATTTCGTTTTTCTTCCCAATATTTTTTATCCCTAAGAACTTGTCGTAAATGTTTATCGAAATCAATATGATTTTTCCCTGTTTTTTCTTCTGCATTTTTCAAAATATTTTCGGGTATTCCAATTTTTCGGGCAGTTTCAAAAGCAAACGAGCTACCCGGTTTGCCAACATCTAAAATATAAACAGGCTGTATTTTTTCTGTATCGAATAGCATAGCTGCGTTTTCTACGCCATTTGCAGAAACTGCAAAATGTTTTAAATTAGTGTAATGTGTTGTAATTATTCCTTTTGGTTGTTTTTCGTTAAGCTCGGTAAGAACTGCTTCGGCAATTGCTCCGCCAAGCATAGGTTCGGTTCCTGTACCAAATTCGTCGATAAAAAACAATGTATTTTGGTTGGCATTTTTTAAAAAATATTTCATATTAATTAAATGCGAGCTGTATGTACTTAGGTCGTTTTCAACCGATTGTTCGTCGCCAATATCAATAAATATATTGCTAAAAACGCCCATTTCGGTGCTTCCTCCAACAGGTACTAAAAAACCACATTGTAACATATATTGCAATAGTGCAACTGTTTTAAGAGTTACCGATTTTCCTCCGGCGTTTGGTCCCGAAATGAGTATAATACGCTGTTTTTCGTTAATTTCTAAACTTAAAGGAACTATTTTTTTGTTTTCTTTTCTGAGTTTTATGTCTAAAATTGGGTGTTTTGCTTTGTCGAGAATTATTTCGGGTTTACTTACCAAACCGGGTTTTATAGAATCGGTATTTTTTGCAAAAATAGCTTTAGCTCTAATAAAATCGATTTCTGCTAAAAAATTATACGAATTAATCAAATCGTCTTTATATGGTTCAATATCTTGAGTAAATTGGAGCAATATTCTATAAATTTCTTTTCGTTCTTGATTTTCGAGTTCAACAATTTCGTTATTTAAATTTATTACTTCTTCGGGTTCAATATATGTTGTTTTACCGGTAGCCGAAACATCGTGTACTAAACCTTTTATTTTTCGCTTGTAGGTGCTTTCAATAGGTACTGTAATTCTTCCATTTACGTGGGTTGCCGACAAATCTGTTTCAATCCAACCTTCCGATTTTATTTTTTGCAGAACGGCATTTACTATTTTAGATATTGATATTTGCTTGTAATTTAAGCTTTTACGTATATCTTGCAAACTATCCGAAGCGTTATCTTTAATTCGTCCGTTGCTTGTAATTATGGCATTAATTTTATCGATAACAAATTTATGCAGATTTACATTTTTTACAATACCAAAAATTTGTGGAAACTCTTCCTTGTGATTATTAAAAAACCTGATTATATTTTTAATTGTGTCTAAAGAATTTTTAAGCACTAAAAGCTCATCTAAATCTATAAAAGCACCTATTATTGATGTTTTTTCTACAATTTTTCTGGCATCTATAAAATTTGTTGTGGGAAAATCGTCGTATTTGAACAAAATGATTTTAAATTCATCAACTTTAGTAATTTCGTTTTTTATAAATTCAAAATTTGACGAAAAACTTATATCCTCAACAAGTAATTTACCTAAATTACTCAAACATTTTTCGCTAACAAGCTCTTTTACCTTGTCGAACAATATTTTACTTTCAATATTTTGAGGATATAACATTGTGCAAAAGTAAGCTAAAGTTCCATAAATTCACAAATTATCAGTTAGGATACATGAGGTCTGTCTAAAAAGTTATAAAGTTGAAAGTTTATAAAGTTAAATTATTGATAATAAGAGTTTTAATTCAAATTTACAACAATACATAAAGTCTTGATAATTAAATATATAGCCTATTTAATAAAAATTAAACTGACTTTTTATACCGGACTCATAAATGCAACATTTAACAAATTATATTCGTATATTTGCCCGTAATTTAAAAAACGCCAATATTGTGAAACTTAATAACTTATTATTAATTTGGTTTTAAAATAATGACAATAATTCGACTCTCATTCATATTATTGTTAATACTTTTAGGATTTCCATCAAAAGCCGGAAATAAAATTATTATTTCAGATAATTCAAAAACTAATTATAACGTTACCGAATACTTGTATATACTCGAAGACTCGGCTCAACAATACAGTATTCAACAAATTATTTTAACTCTTGATCATAAATTCCACTTAAATCAATCACCCAATGTAAATTTAGGATTTTCAAAATCGGCATATTGGGTAAAATTTACAATAAAAAACGAATCGCCTCGTTTAAAAAATTTAGTTTTTTCTTTGGGATATCCTTTTATTAATAATGTCGATTTTTTCGAGATTAAAGAAACCCAACTTAACAGAGAATTTCATACAGGCGAATTATTACCATTTAACACACGAGATTTAAAACATCGCGACTTTGTTTTCGATTTAGAGTTAGAACCTTTAACCGAATACACATATATATTAAGAGTGTACAATCATAACGAAGCATTATTTTTACCATTAAAATTAAGTTCTTATAAGGAATATATGAGCAAAGATTCCTTAGATTTAATTCTCAAAGGTTTTTTTTATGGATTATTGGTATTCGTCGTCATTTTTAATTTATTCTTGTTTTTTACTATTAAAGACAAAATGTATCTGTATTATTCCATATATGTTGCCGCACTCACTTTATTTTTAAGCAATACCGACGGGATTTCGTTTCAACTTTTATGGGCAGAAAGTCCATGGTGGGCTGATCGTTCAACCATTCTTTTTGTGGGTATTGCCAATTTATTTCTTTTATTGTTTACAAAAAAGTTTTTAAAATCAGACGAATTAAGTAAATATATAGATTATGTTCTAAATATTCTCATTGCTTTTGCCTCAACCTTAATTATTTTATCATTTTTTGGTCCTCCTATTAGAGTTTTTGCAGTAATAGCAGCAAATGGACTTTCTCTCTTTGCTATTATTTCGGTTATTGTAATTTCAATTTTTGCATTGAAAAAGAAAATTTATGGTGCCAACTTTTTTGTTACTTCATTTTTATTACTTATGATAGGGGTTATTATTTATGTAATGAGAAATATTGGTATTTTACCCTCTAATTTATTTACATCGTATGGTGTAAAAATTGGCTTTGTTTCCGAAATTTTACTTTTATCGTTTGCCGCATCAGATAAGTTTAGAATAAGTAAAGAAGCAATTAATTCTGAATTAGAAAAATTGGTAAGAATTCGAACTTCCGAAATTGAGAATCAAAAAGATGAAATTGAAGCCCAGCGTGATGTTGCCACACAACAACATGATGTAATTGCACTACAACAACGCGAGTTAACCGATAGTATTAATTATGCCCGACGTATTCAAAAAGCATTATTACCGGCTTCAGACAAAGTAAAAAATTTACTGGGAGATTCGTTTATTATTTATTTGCCAAAAGATATTGTTTCTGGCGATTTTTATTGGATTTCTCGCAAGGATACCAAGATTGTAGTAGCAGTAGGCGATTGTACAGGACATGGAATACCCGGTGCTTTTATGAGTATGTTAGGCATTTCGTTTTTAAATGAATTATATTCGTCGGTGTGGTATCTATCGCCCAATCAGGTACTTGACAGATTAAGAGAACACATTATTTTCACCTTACAACAGAATTCGACTCAAAATAAAGAATCTTCCCATTCAAAAATGCGTGATGGGATGGATTTTTCCTTATGCATAATTGACACGCAAACCGATAAGTTACAGTTTTCGGGTGCTAACAATTCTTTATATTTGGTAAAATCGAATATGGTTTTTGATGGCTCGGCTCAGTTACAAAAAAGTGAGGAGTTAGTCGAAATTAAGGGTGATAAAATGCCAATTTCTATTCACGAAAAAATGGATCCATTTACATTAAATGAAATTCAATTATCTAAAGGCGATTGCATTTATTTAATGACCGATGGTTTAGCTGACCAATTTGGCGGTAAATCTGGCAAAAAGTTTATGAATAAGCAAGTAAAAGAAATGATTGTTTCGTCTTTTCATTTACCTATGGTTGAGCAACAAGTTGTTTATAAAAATATGTTAATTAACTGGAAAGGCTCACATCAACAAATTGATGATATTACCTTGCTTGGATTTAGATTGTAGTAAACTAATAACTATTAAATTGTCAGCTTAACCCAACTTGAAAATTAGGAACAGATGCTTCAAGTCGGAATAAATTATTTAAATTTTAACAAGCTGATAATGAGATATATACTAAGTTTTAAAAAAATTAACAATTTTTAACATATAGCTAAAATGCTTATAATCAGCAATGTAATGTTTTTGAACTTAGTTTTAGACCCCCATAGATTTGCGTGTTAAATTTACAATGCGTTACTTTGCTGCATGTATATCAAAGAAATCGGTAGCGAATGGTTAGTAAAACAAGCTTTTGAAAAGCTCGAAATAGAAGATATTTTAAAAGCTGCAAAATTGGACGATAATCTTACAGAAATAGCTCAAATGTTATTAACCGCCAAGCTTTTACATCCATCGAGCGAATTAGAAACCCAGCGTTGGCTATGCGAAAATTCAGCCGCCAACGAACTTTACAAAACCCAAGAAAACATTAGCCGTTACAAGCTCTACAAAGCAGCAA
>DYMG01000098.1 GCA_020721655.1 Paludibacter propionicigenes
TATAGCATAGTTATAAATTTTGCTTAATGTAACTTTTAACAATGTCTATTGCAACTTTGTTTTTTCCACCTTCGGGAATTATAATGTCGGCGTATCTTTTAGATGGTTCTATAAATTGCAAGTGCATAGGTTTTATTGTTTCACGGTATCGTTGCATAATAACATCAACCCCCCAGCCACGTTCTGTAATATCTCTATTTATTACTCTAATTAAGCGGTCGTCGGCATCGGCACTAACAAAAATTTTTATATCGAATAAATCGCGAAGTTCTTCGTTTGTTAGCACTAAAATTCCTTCAATAATTATCACTTTTTTTGGGTGTACGGTGTTTGTTTCAGGAAGTCGCGAGCAAGTTTTGTATGAGTATGTTGGCTCTTCAATGCTGTTTCCTTTAATAAGGTCGTATAAGTGTTTTTTAAGAAGGTCGAATTCTATTGAGTTTGGATGGTCGAAGTTTATTTTTTTTCGATCTTCCATTGGCAAATGAGAATTGTCTTTATAGTAAGAATCTTGAGTAATAAGTGCAACTTCGCCTTTTGGTAAGCTTTCCATTATTTTTCTTACAACGGTTGTTTTTCCCGAGCCTGTGCCTCCTGCAATACCAATTACTAACATAAGTTATTTTTGTATAAAACTACAAATAAAGTTAATTAAATACAATACTTTAAAATAAAAAGCTATCTGTAAAAATTACAGATAGCTTTTTATACTATAAGTGCAATCTAAAAAAGGTTTTTTTATACTGAACTCTACTAAATTTTTTAGTTTAATTTTTTAAAATCGCTAAAATCTCTTTGGGCTTTTAATAGGTTTAAACCGTTAAGTAATAGGTTTTTAACTTCGTGTAAAATGCTTAAATAAAGCATACTGTTTTTAGTGCCTACGTCGTTGTGTTTTACTCGTTTTATTTGTAAAACTCTATAGCTGTTAACGTTATTAATTAAACTGTTTTTTAAATCTATTATTTTTGACACATCTTCATATTTTTTGTTGGTAATTGTATCAATAATTTGTGTAAAATAAATTTTAACGTTTTTGGCGGTATCTTTAAGTTCTTTTATTTGTTCTGGCAAAAGTGAGCCAAAATTATTATCGATATGTTCTAAGCTGGGTTGAGATATGTATGTTAAACAATGTGCAGTTTCTCTTAAATAATCTAAAACTTGAACGTAATAATGACTAGTTTTCACAGAGTCTTTGTCAAACTGTACTATTGTTTTATAAATATTTGCTTTTAAATGTTTTGCTTGTGCATTTAAAGCAATTACGTCTTGATTAATATTTTTAAGGTGTTTTCTATCTTGTTTTTCTAAACCAATAACAACATTGTCTAAAATTTCTGAAATAATAATTAATGTATCGGTAATAGAGTTTACGCTTTCTTCCATTACATTATGCTCTGCTACCAATGGTATTAAAGATTTGGCACTTTCATTTTCGCGTTTTTTGTAAAATGCATGAGTTTTTATAACTAAATAAATTACCAAAATTAAAACAGCAGCAATACCATAAAAACCTGTAATACTAAACAAAAGTGCTATTAAAAAAGCTACTGTAAATGCCGAAAAGGCTGTAAAGAACCAACCACCAATAACCGAAACCACTCCAGTAATTCTAAAAACTGCACTTTCTTGGCTCCAAGCTCTATCAGATAAAGATGTTCCCATAGCTACCATAAATGTTACATAAGTTGTAGAAAGTGGTAATTTAAAAGTTGTTCCAATAGATATTAAAATACTTGCAACCACAAGGTTTACCGAAGCCCTTATCATATCGAAAGCTGGTGGGTTTTTTTCTTTTTTCTGTTTTTCTGTAAAATGTGATGAATTAAAGCGATTATCTAAGAAATTTGAAACTACTTTAGGTGTTATTTTACTAAAATGTTTGTTCGCTTTTATTACAGCACGTACAATATTTCTTGCAAAAAGAGAAGACCCGAATTTTTCTTCGCCCTCATCTTGTCGGCTAAGATTTAACGATGTTTTGATAACAGTTTTTGCTTTTTTAGAAAGCCAAAGCGTAATTACCATAACTAATCCGGCTAAAATAAGTAAGTAGTATTCCGTAGGAACTTTTCCTGTTAATCCATTCATTAGTAACTCGTCGGCAGGTTGCCCAGATGAAACCCAGTCTTGATACGAGTTAAGTCCAGCCAAAGGAACTCCTATAAAATTCACTAAATCGTTACCTGCAAAAGCCATTGCAAGAGCAAATGTTCCAACTAAAATTATTATTTTTAATATGCTTACTTTTAGAAATTGTAAAACTTGGAGAATAATAGCCCAGAATACAAAACTAAACACAAGTATTAGTATTGTATTTTGCTGAGTCCAATCGCTTAGAGTTATGTTTGAAAATATTTTAACGCTAGAGTATGTTGAGCCTTTAATGCCATCTACTAATATAAAATTTGTAATTGCAGTAATTGCAAAACTTCCCCATAAAGAACCAAAATATTTTAAAGGCTTTCCATAATTAAACGAGAAAATTAAACGCGATATATATTGAACAATAGCTCCAACAGAAAATGACATAATTACAGACAACAGTATTCCGGAAACAATTAATACGGCTTTATTTGTGTTTATAAAAGTGCCAACAGTAACATCTTGTGTTCCAATTAGTTGTTGGATTTGTTGTAAGGCTTCTGGGTTTGAGTTTACTTTTACAATTGCAACAGAAACAGCGGCTCCAAGTAATTCAAAAACTAAAGAAACTGTTGTTGATGTAGGCATTCCAAAAGTATTAAATACGTCGAGTAAAATAACGTCGGTAATCATTACTGCAAGGAAAATTACCATTATTTCGGAAAAGTAAAAATATTCGGGGTGAAATATTCCTTTTCTAGCCACTTCCATCATTCCACTAGAAAAAGTTGTACCTACTAAAATTCCTAATGCAGCAACAAGCATTATTATTTTAAATGGTGCGGCTTTAGCACCAATTGCCGAATTAAGAAAATTTACGGCATCATTACTTACACCAACAATTAAATCGGATATTGCTAAAGCAAATAAAATTACTACAAGAATTAAATAAACGTTATCCATTATTATATTTTTAAAAATGCAAAGTAATTTTAAAAATATTTATTAATGTGTTTGTTCATATTAAATTAATGTTAAATTTTGGCTTTTAGTATTTTTTTTAACCATTTTGGAAGTATAAAAGCTCCAATTAATAGATAAGGGTAGTACGTTACTAATCGCCACATTAGAGCCATAAGAGCTGCAAATCCTAAAGGGATAAATTCTGCCATATATTCGCTAAAAATGGCTTCGGCAAAGCCACTACCTCCGGGTGTAGGCATAATAAGCATCATTATCCACATTACAAGTTGGCGAGCAAAAATTAAAAAATGAGAACTTGTTCCAGAAATATAATCGTTTGTATTATAAGTTGAGCCTGCTATAAGAGCAAGAAGTAAAAAATTTATGACCCAATATCTGGCTGTCCACGAAAAAAATGTTGCTAAAAAAGCTTTAAACCAAAATTTAAAACCTTGTTTTTTTAGTTCTTGAGAAGCAGAAACTATATCATTTCCAGTTTTTTCTGCAGCCTGCAACCACTTTTTTAGGTATCTAAATTTAAAAATATTAATTAATAATGTTTTAATTACTGTTGGTTTTACAAATAATCCGTAACTTAATAATACTGTAAAAATAAATTTTAGAGAGTATCCAAAAACAGCAAAGTAGAAATATTTATTTGTAAAATCTAAGGTTCCAATTTGCGATCCTACTTGAAATATTTGGGCTGGCGATATAAAAATAAATAATACTGGAAACATTATAATAAAATATAGTTCATCTAAAATTGAAGTAGCCATAACAATAGCTGTGCTTTTTCCAACATTAATTCCCTCTTTGTGTATAAAATAAACAGCTACGCTAGTTCCCCCAATTGCCGATGGTGTTACAGCCGATGTAAATTCCCATAGCATTATTATGTTAAAAATACTTTTCCACGAAAGTTTGTTTTCCGAAAGTATTCTAAGCCTTATCATATAGCCTACATCTCGTATAACCATCATCAGTAATGATATAAAAAGCCATAAAAAAACGTAGCCTGTAATTTTTAGTACAGAAAATGTTTCTATGTTTACTTCCTTTAATATCATGTAAAGCACAACAACAAATCCAATAATAATTGGCAATACAATTCTTGATGGACGTATTTGTTTTAATATATTTTCGTTGTTGTTAGTGTTCATTTAAGGTAGAGGGTTATACATTTTGTATTTTGCAATTCCTGTTCTTTGTAAAAAATGTTTTATTGATGTTGTTAAAACTCCTAATCCGTATTTTATGCTTCGTTTTAGGTTTATTGATGAGGCTTCGTCGAAATATTTTGTGGGACAGCTAATTTCGGCAATTTCGTAGCCTGAGTAAATAATTTGTGAAAGCATTTGGTTATCGAATACAAAATCGTTTGAGTTTATGTTATAGTTTATTTTTTGCAAAACTTCTTTAGAAAATGCGCGGTAACCAGTATGGTATTCCGATAATTTTTGGTCTATTAATATGTTTTGAAATAAAGTTAAAAATCGATTTGCAACATATTTGTATTTTGGCATTCCGCCTTTAATTGCTCCTTTGCCCAATATACGCGAGCCTAATACAACATGGTATAATCCGCTAGAAATTAAATTTGCCATTGATGGTATTAGTAGCGGGGTGTATTGATAGTCGGGATGAAGCATTATTACAATGTCGGCATTAAGTTCTAAAGCTTTGTTATAGCAACTTTTTTGATTTCCGCCGTAGCCTGTATTTTTTTTGTGTTCAATAATATGTTTTATTTCCAATTGTTTTGCAATTTTTACCGAATTATCAGAACTTGCATCATCAACAAAAATAACATCATCAACAATATCAAACGGAATTTCGTTATATGTTTGTGTTATAGTTTTTTCGGCATTATAGCTTGGAAGAACTACTATTATTTTTTTATTGTTAAGCATTAATAATTATATTTTGTGCATTTTAAATTGTTTTCACAAAACACCTTCTACGTTTATGTTGAATATGTTCGTAATTTTTCCAGTTTGAAATTACATTATGGTTGGTTTCAAAAATACCTGTTGTTTCTATTGTATTTAACCCATTTTTTGCCATTTCTTCTTGAAGTTCGGCAAATAAAATAACGGCAACTCCTGCATTTTGGTATTCGTGTTTTACTCCGGTTAGAAAAAAATCTATAACTTTTGGGTGTTTCATTGCATTTAAAATGTGTATAAATCCGAATGGAAATAATTTGCCTTTTGCTTTTATCATTGCTTCTGATAATGATGGAGTTCCTACAACAAACCCTACAACTTCTTTGTCTTTTTTTACAACTCGCACATATTTTGGGTTTAGTATTTTAAAATATTTTTCAGAATATAGTTTAATCATTTTATCGTTAAACTTGTTTGTGTATGGAAGTTCTACAAAAGCATCGTTTAACACTTTAAAGACCTCATTTCCATATTCTTGCAATTCTTTTTTGTTTGAAAAACGTACAACTTCAAAACCATAGCGTTTTGTAATTAAGGCAGCTCCTCTCGATGCTTTTTGTTGTGCGTGTTCGCCAACTGTAAGTCTAAATTCTACCCAATCGTTTTCTTTTTCAAAGCCAAGTGCTTCTATATGTTCTTTGTAATATGGTAAATGATAAACTGATGCTACTGATGGTAAATGTTCAAAACCCTCGATTAGTAAGCCTTGTGTGTCTAAATTTGTGAATCCTAAAGGTCCGTGAATTTTTTCGATTGAGTTGTTTTTAAAAATTTCTATTGCTTTTTCTATTAAGGCTTTACTAACAGTTTTATCGTCAACAAATTCTATACGGTTAAAACGTCCTAATTTTTCGTTTACTTTTCTATTGTATTCGTTGTTTATTATAACTCCTATCCTACCAACAATTTTATTGTTTTTGTATGCTAAAAAGAAGTGTGCATCGCAAAAATCGAAAGCCGGATTTTTTGTAGGGTCTAATGCGTTTATTTCGTCAGATTTAATTGGGGGCACCCAAAGTGGTTGGTTTTTGTACAATTCAAATTGAAAATCTACAAATTTTTTTGCATCGGCTTTTGTTGTTACTTCTTTAATTAAAATTGACATAATTTGTGGTTAAATTAATTTGTTATTTGTTGTTTTGTAGTGCTTTACACCAAGAATCTAAATTTATCCCTTTAGATAATGCATATTCTGTTAAGTATGCGGAAAATGTATTTTTATAGCTTTCGTGTATAAAGGTTGGGTAAAGCATAAAAACAGGGTAAAGTTTAACAGTTTCGGTTATTAATTCTTTTAAATCTAAATATATTCCAGATTCTGTATATTCGGGGGCTTCATTGTTAAAATAATTTTCGTGAGTTATTAAAAAAAATACGTCTTTATGGTTTTTGGTTTTTCTATAAAACTTTATTGAACCACCATCAGCAATTATTTCTATTATTAATTCGGGTTTTTGCATTTCATTTATATTTTAATGGCAAGGTATATATTTTTTTGTAAAAGAAAAATAATATTTCTTTAATAAAGTATCCAAATAATATAACCAATACTAAACATCGATAAAAATATAATTCCAATAATTGCGTAAATTCGAAGTGCTTTTTTTGGTTTGTATTCGTTTGGAAAATCAGAACTGGTAACTGCCTTGTAATTTAGAAATGCTAAAATTGGTGCTGTTACAAATGATAGAGTTGTAGCTATATCAACCATTATTTTCATACTCGATGAAAAAACTGAGATTAGTAATAATGCTCCTATAACTAAAATTATTAGCCAAAACCATACTATAAAATTACCGTTTTTGTTTTTTGTTTTTGGTATTAGGTATTCTGTAGTTGGTTTAAGTACTTTAGAATAAGCGTCTAAACAGGTAAGTGTTGTGCTAAACATAGTTGTAAATGCTGCAATTGCTATTACTGGATAAGCCCAATTTCCTATGCTTTTTGTAAATAAACTTATAACTTGTCCGGAAAATTCGCTTCCATTCGCCGAAAATTCTTCGCCACTACCATACATTAGTAGTGCACCTAAGCTAAGAAACCCAATTGCTAATATTGCTGTTCCATAATAACCAATTTTAAAATCGAGTAGTGCTTCTTTTAATTTTGGTTTGTAATTAGTCGCTCCTTGTTTCTCTACCGACCAGTATGAATGCCATACCGAAACATCAATTGGTGCTGGCATCCAGCCAATAAAAGCAATTACAAATGCAATATTTGTGGCATTTCCCCAATCAAAAGTGTTTATAAATTGTGGGTTTGGGTTGTAACCATGAGAAAATGCACTAATTACAGCAACAATAACAGATAGACTTAGTAATATTATTATTAGTTTCATTAGTTTATCTAAAATTGAAAATTTGCCTATTATTAACAGTACCATTGTAAATAGTAATAATAGTAAACTTAAATAGGTAATGCTTAAATTTACATTAAAAATATTTTTGAGTATGCTTGCTGTTACTGTTGTTACTGCTGCTTGAATTGCAAACATTGTTGCAAATGTTAAAAATGCGTATAACGAAATAGCCCATTTTCCTATTTGGTTGTAGCCAAAAATTAAACTTTTTCCGGTTGCGTTTGCATAACGTGGAGCAAATTCAAAAAATGGATATTTTATAACATTCGCAAAAATTAAAATCCCAATTAAATAAAAACCAAAATCGGCTCCTGCACGAGTCGATTGAACTAAATGTGAAACCCCAATTGCAGCTCCTGCCCACAATAAACCCGGTCCTAATGATTTTAAAAAATTCGTATTTTTCATTCTATTATTTTTAACTATAAAATTAATAATTTTATGGAGTTTTACGATTTTTATAGAAATAAGGGACACATTTATTTTAAGGGGATTAGGCGAAAAGTTTTTCCAATCTAAACAA
>DYMG01000029.1:0-26978 GCA_020721655.1 Paludibacter propionicigenes
CCAATCGTTTGCCGCTGCTGAAAATCCTTTGTGTTTGTAGTTATGGTTATTTAATCTATTTTCCAACATTTGAGTATATCCTATATAAAATTTATTCAAAGATTTAGAAAATAATATGTAAACGAAGTATTCCATATTTAAAAATAAAAAAAAGACAGCCAATTTTGACTGTCTTTTGTGGGCAATATAGGATTCGAACCTATGACCCCTTGGGTGTAAACCAAGTGCTCTGAACCAGCTGAGCTAATCACCCTTTTGATTATTGAGAGTGCAAAGATAATATGTTTTTTTTAATTTCAAAAATAAAAGTTGAAAAAAATAAAAAAAACTCCTCGAATTTTCGAGGAGTTTTTTAAATAGTAATAAATCAATTACTTATTATTTCAAATTAACTTGTTTAATTTCCCAAGTAGAACCTGCAGAAGCAGAGCTAACATATTTAAATGCAATAACAACTGCAGATTTGTTATCAAATGCAGAAAAATCGTAATCTTCTGATTGAACAAAAGTCCAGCTGCTACCAGCAGGTTTTGTTGTTAGTGAAATTTCAGTCCATGTTGTTGTGGCAACATCTCCAGTGTAATTATCTGTTGCTAATATTTTTAAATTAGCCCAATCATCTAAATAATTAACTGCTTGATTAACGTTAAATTTAACACTTGTTTTTCCTGTTAAATCAATAGCTGGAGAAATTAACCAGTCTTCGTTTGCATAATTAGTTGTATCAGCACTCACATACCCAGACATAACTGCACCATAAGTGGCACTTGCAGTCCAAACTTGGTTGCCAGTTACACTTAATGTAGTAAAACTACCAAGACCTGTTAAGAAATTTTGTGAGAAAATTAAACTTGGGTCAACATAATCGGGGTCAATTCCTGCACCGTTTAACCAATAACCGTTTGTGTTTATCATACCTGGCACACTATTGTATGAACCTAAATCGCCATGGTACATAATTTCTGATCCCAATAAATTAGCATGATCTACTAAATTTGTAGCTGTTCTTACATCTCCAGAAGGTAATTTAACCATAAGCATGTTAGAAGTATTTGTTTCAGTAGCAGATGCAGCTATATATACATCGTAATTAACAGTAAAAGGAGCTGTAAATTCAGAGTGTGTAGATGACCCATCATTAAAGAAAGCTCCAACAATGAAGCCAGTAACCCAAACGCCAGTTCCAGAGTTCGAGGATATAGCATGTTCAACATCGTAAGGGTCGTCTTTTGTTCCAGTTCCTGTGCCTGTACCACTATTTCCACCACAACGAGTTCCTGTAAATTTCACATCAGCGTTAGAATTTATTACAAGTTGGTAGTCAGAGCCATATTTTGTTAAAACTGCTGTAATTGTACCATTTCCTTTTGGAGCAGCAGTTCCTGCAAAGCTAGCGTATCCGCTTGTTCTTAAAATTATTTGGCTTGTTCCTGAGCAAGTTTGTATATATAAATTTTGTGATATTTGCCCAACTGCATCGGCATAAGTTGAGTTAGTGTCGCTATCAATAAATTGTGCGTTTTCAATTTTAACTAATTTACCAACTTTATCAAGTGTTAAAGAGGTATTGTCGAGTGTTAAAGCTGTAGGAACTAATGTTATAGGTGCTTTGTTTTTGAATAAATACTCTGGTAATACTGTTGCAGGAATTCTTCCTAATTGGTTTGTTCCGTTATTGTCGTATAAACCTAAACCAATTTCAGGAACTTCTGTCCAGCTATCGTAATCCATATTTAAGCCTTTAAGCTTAATGTGAAGTGTTTGTCCAAGTTTATAGTCGTTAAATAAACTAGTACCATCAATGCTAAGCATTACGCTACCTGTTGCATCTTGTAAATAAATTTGTTTGTAGAAATTTCCTTTTTCGTCGCTAGAAATTACTACTCCTTCAAGTACAAGGTTTGAATCTGGAAACGATTTTATTGTAGCATCAACAACTTGCATTGTTGCATACAAATCTTTAACTCCTTGAATTGTAATGTTTGGAGTTAGTCCTGATGTAATTTCTGAATCTGGAATTACAACTGGTTCATCTGGTTCTTTTACGCAACTTGTAGTTATTACTCCAAGTAATACTAAAATGCTAAAAAATAAATTAATTCTTGTTTTCATTATATTAAATTTAGTTTGTTATTTTATTATTGTTAAATTCTTACTGTTAAGCTAATAAAGTAGTTACGTCCGTAGCTGTAGAAGTATTTTGATGGAAATTTGGTTACGTCTTTGTTTTCATAATCGAAGCGTCGTTGTTCATACCCTCCAGTAATAAAATTGGTGTTGTCTAAAATATTATTAACTCCAACATTTAAGAGAATAGTGTATTTTTTTATTCTCCACGATTTTCCACCAAATAAATCTATTGTGAAAGCGTTATCTAATTTTTCTTGGTTTAATATTTGGTTCCAAAGTTCGCTATCGGGCTCAACGGCAGCAGTTCCATCGGGGTTTTTAACTGCGGCATCGGTTCTTCTATCTGGATTGAATTCTAAGTAATTGTTTGAGAAATAATTAGCGTTTAAATTTACGAACCAAAATTTTGGGTGATTATATTTTAAACCTAAAGAATAAGCGTTTTGTGGTCCGTTTGCTTGAAAATAATTGTTTTGATATATTGTTGTTGGTGTAGCAACTAATGATGCGTCGTTGTCTTGAACAGATGTTACAAGAGGATTGTTAGAGTATATATATTGTCCCATTGCAATAGCTGCTGTAGTTGATATTGTTGATGTTATTGTTGCTTCGGCACCAAGTTCAATTCCCATATTAGTTTTGTTTATACCAGTAATAATTTGGTTTGTGTAGCTTGAGTATAAATCGTTGTAAAAGCTGTAAACTTCTGTTTGGTTTTTAAATTGTGTGTAGTAGAAAGAAGCTCTTGCTTTAATTTTAGGAGCACGCAAATTGTAACCACCTTCTGTTGATAGAATTGTTTCGTTGTCTAAACCTTCAACTACAAAATCGCGAGTACGTGGCGATATGTAAGCGTTTTTAATTAATGGGGCATTTGTTCCGTAATAACCTTCGGCATAGAAATAGTTTCGTCCGTTTAGTTTATATGTGGCACCGCCTTTTAATCCGTAATTAAAAAAGTTATTTTTTTTAGAATCTCCATAAGAATTTTCAGGAAATTTACCTACCATCATATAACCTGTTCGCCAAAATGTTGTATTAGAAAGTTTTAAGCTGGCAAATAAGTCAATTTTTGAAAGTTTGGCAGAAACTTGTCCCCAAGCACCATAATTTTTTTTGTTAATGTCGTAATCGTATCCAAAAACATCTCCAACAACTCTTTCTTTATCGGGATTTAATAGGTTGTTATCAATCATATCGGCATCGTTAGGGAAATCTCTTTCAGCAAATTTATCAATATCTAAATAATATTCACCACCAAGTAAATCGCCAATTGTTTTGTAGTGATGTCCTTTATAGTAGTTGTAGAATAAACCACCATCAATAGTAATTTTATCGTTTAATTTGTGGTTAATTATTGTGTTTGCTTTAATTTCTGTAAAATCGGTAATTCTGTTTTCAACAATGTATGAAGATGCTCCATCTTCGTTGTTGGCGTTTATGTTATAGAAATAATCCCAATCAAGTTGATGTCCATTTTTTATGCCGTTTATGTCTTCTGTTTCTTTTATAAATGCATTTTCAACAGCAGCAACAGCAGTTGGGTCGTCGTAGTAACTTGGTAAGTATCTATAATAATCTGGGCGAGGGTCGCGAGTATTGTACCAATCTAAGGCAGTGGTTTGGTATGAGCCAAAACTGTATCCTAAAGAAGTAGTAATAGTAGTTTTTTCTGATGGGTTAAAGTAATCGGTTAAAATAATTTGAGGTTTGTTAGATGTGTTAATTTTAGCGTTTCTAACTTCTCCGTTTTGGTATCCCCAATTTGGGTTGTAGTAGTTATTGCTTAGTAAATCGTAGGCTTCTTGAGTAGAACCTCCAGCCATTCCTCTTTTTGTTGGAGCTCCGTAAGCGGTAAGTCCTAAGCTATGATTTTTGCTAAATTTTTTTTCTAAAGATGCAAAATACGAATATCCATCGTAACTTGTTCCTTCAACATAGCCTTGTTGAGCCCAACGTTTTGATGCTGATGCTGTTATGGCGAAACCATTGTTCATTAATCCTGTAGAGTGAGTAATCATTAGTCGGTTTCTGTAGCTTCTGTTTGAAATGGCATAACTTGCACTTGTTCCTTTTTTGTATTCAGATGCACGAGTTGTTATGTTAGTTGAGCCACCAATTCCGCCAAAGGCAAATTCGCTTTGGTCTAAGCCGTTAGAGTATTGTTTGTTTCTTGTGGCGTCGTTTAAACCACCCCAATAGCTGTGAAAAACTCTGCCATTTTCGGCATCGTTCATTTCAATACCATTCATAAAAACTGATGAGTTTTCAGATTCGTAGCCTCTCATACTAAAGCGACCGGAACTAAAAGTGTAACTTGCAGTGTTTACAAACACATCTTTAGAGCCTTGTAAAAGGCTGGAAATGTCTTGTTTACCGCCATCTTCATCTACATCTGTTGATGATATTGAAATTGTGCTAATTTCAGGCGAATTTGTTTGTTTTGTAGTATCTTTTACTACTTGTGAGTTGGCAGTAAAAAAATACGCAATAAATAAAAGTAATAATGTTTTCTTCATGTTCAAAATTTTGGCAAAAATATATAAGTTATTTGTTTTGATTGTTAATATTTTGTTATTTTTTTGGGTATGTTAGTAAAATATGTTGCATTAGGTGTAAATTAATACATTAAATTGTTGTTCATTTATTACATTTGTTCAATAATATTAGAAATATGAAATTTATTGTTTTAGAAGGTTTAGATGGTGCAGGAAAATCAACTCAAATAAAATTTATTTTAGATTGGTTTAGTAGTTTAAACTTAAAGTATAAATATTTGCATTTTCCAAGAACAGAAACTCCTTTTTATGGAGAAATGGTAGCCCGTTTTTTACGTGGCGATTTTGGCGATTTAAACTCTGTTGACCCATATTTGGTGGCACTTTTATATGCTGGCGATAGAAGAAATGCTTCGCAAGAAATAGAAAATGCACTTAAAAATGAAACTTATGTAATTGTTGATAGGTATGTTTATTCAAATATTGCTTATCAATGTGCTAAAGTTAGTACTAATGATGGCAAAAACAAACTGAAAAACTGGATTTTAGATTTGGAGTTTAATTTTAATAAAATAGCAAAACCCGATATTTCAATATTTTTAGATGTGCCTTTAGAATTTACTAAAAATAGCTTAACTAAAAGTAGAAATGGGGCTGATAGAGATTATCTGCAAGGCAAAGCCGATATTCACGAAGTTAGTATAAATTTTCAAATGGAGGTTAAAAATGTTTATAATAATTTGTTAAAAACAGAAGAAAAATTTTTCAATGTTAATTGTTATAACGAAAATAACGAAATTTTAGAGCCAAATTTAATTTTTAATGAAATAAAAAAAATCATAATTAAAAATAAAATAGTTGTAGTATGACAATTGTCATAATGTAGATATGTGATTATTTAGTAATATTATACCCAAAAAAAACAGTATGAATATTATTTTATTGACGTTAACTTTAGTTTTTAGTTTGGGTTACATTACAATTTTTAGAAAAAACACATTAGAAGGTTTAATTTTAAAAATAAGCAGGGTTTTTATTGGGTTTGTTTTTGCATATTCTGGATTTGTTAAAGCTATAGACCCACTTGGTTCTACTTATAAGTTTACCGATTATTTCAATGCTTTTGCGATGGAGCAATTTATACCATTTGCATTTTTATTGTCAGTAATACTATCGAGTTTAGAGTTTTTAATTGGAGTTATGCTAATTTTTAATATTAAGCCTAAAACAGCAGTTGTTCTTGCATTTTTATTTATGGTTTTCTTTACACCACTAACTTTTATTTTGGCTTTATATAATCCGGTTTCCGATTGTGGTTGCTTTGGCGATGCTCTTGTTTTAACAAATTGGCAAACGTTTTGGAAAAATTTAGTAATTCTTATGCCAACAATTATTTTGGTTTTTAAGTTTAAAAAATTGAAAGGAATTTTTAATAGAAAAATTGAAATAATAGAGATTGGTTCAATTGTTATTCTAATTGCAACATTATCAGTATATTGTTACAGGCATTTGCCAATTATTGATTTTCGCCCATACAAAATAGGAAATAATATTACAGCATTGAGGAAAGAATTTGTAGATTTAGACGAAAAAATTGCTGAAGACAAAGCAATTATTGACAAAACTCCATTTGATGAAAGAGAATATAAGGTTGAAAATTATTATGTTTATGAGAAAAATGGTGTAGAAAAAGAATTTAAAGAAATACCCGACTCTACTTGGAAATGGAAAGAAACCAAAACAATTACAATTTCAGAAGGATACAAACCACCAATTCACGATTTTACTATTTCAAACAATACTGATGGCGATATTACAAATTTAGTTTTAAATGATACAAATTACGTTCTTTTAATAATATCATATAAAATTAAAAATGCTAATTTACAGGGTGTTGAAAACGCAACTAAATTAGCAATAGATTGTGCAAAAAATGGAGTGAAATCGTATTTTCTAACGGCATCAATCGACGAAGATGTTTCAATAATATCGAACAAAATTGTTAATAATCTTAAATTAAAGAAATTGAAGCAAGAAATTATTGAAACGCAGAAAATTTATTACTACGAAAAAAATGGCGAAATTGCTGAGTTTAAAGAAAATGAAATTCCAAAAGATAATAGTTGGGAATTGATTGGGGAGGAAGAAATGAAAAATCCTAAAATAGTAGAAAAAAGTGCCTTGCCTTTTAGTTTTTATTTTACCGATGAAATTACGCTAAAAACAATTGTTAGGGCTAATCCGGGTGTGGTTTTACTTAAAAAAGGAACAGTAATAAATAAGTGGCATTTTAATGATGTTCCAAAGATGTTTAATAACGAAAGCATTCCGAACTCGTTCTGAAGTCCAATAGAAATTGGACTAAACAGCTATTGCATAGGCATTATACAATTCATTTATTAGACTTCCGAATCAACGGAACGCGGTATATGTTGTTTGTATTTGGTATAAATATTTGCTGCAATAAAAAAAGCCCCAATTTAGGGCTTTTTTTATTGTTTCAAGTTTATATTTATTATTCAACTTGTCCGCCAAACAAAGCTTTAAGTTGTTCTTTTTCGTATTTTGTTGCTCCGGCAGGGATTTCGTATTCACTTTTTTTAACTTTACCTTTTACAACTTCTGTTGCTGTAGATACCATTGTTAAAGCTTCGTCGTCATCAGCATCGCCCAATAAAACTTCAGTTTCTAAAATAATTCCGTCAATATTATAATCTTCATCTGGAAACGAAGGTTTAAAGTCTTCGGTATAAAAAACAGTTGTTATTTGGTCTTTTTCTTTGCTTTTTATTGTTATTACTGCTTTTTTACATTTGTAACCTGCAATTGTTTTTGTCTCATCTAATTTTGATACAATTATTTCCGGTTTATCTTTATCGTCTGTTGAGTCTTTAACCCATTGAGAGTAAAATTTTTGACCCATCATATCATAAACAATTGTAAATTCTTTAGTTTCTCTGTTGGTTATTGTGAAATAATATCCCATTGGCATAACTATTTTATCAACTTCATCGAAGTTTGCATAATATTTTATCATTTTGTTAGGCATTTGAGTTTCCTCTTGTGTTGTTAATTCTCTTCCGGTGTAAGAAATTTTATAAGTAATAGAGCCTTGAAAGCCTGTAGGTTTATTCCCTTTTGTATTACCAGAAAAACTGTTTATAGAGAATAGAACTGAAAAAATTAAAATAATAATTGATATTTTCTTCATTTTGTTAAGGTTTAAAAAATTATTTTGGTTTGACGATTGTATTTAAATTTTGTTACATTAGGTCGTTTATTACAGCTTCCATTTCTTTTTTTGAAACTTTTTCGTAGCCTTCTGGAATTTCAAACTCCGAGTCTGGAACTTCTTCTTTAGATACTTTAGTTGCTGTTACTCTGGTTTTTATTTCAAACATTTCGTATTGATATTCAAGTAAAATACCTTCTATTTCAGGAAAAGGGTTGTTCCAATTTGGGTCTTCAATACTTATTTCATCGGTATAAAATATTTCAAATTTGTTACCTTTCCATGTTATGTTTGCTTTTTTACAATTATACCCGGCAATTTCTTTTGTTTCGTCTGTCAGCTCAATTTTTTTATCTTTCATAGGGTCGAAACCAAATCCGTCTGTTGTTCCTTCAACTTGGTAAAGATATTTTTTGTTCATTATTTTTAGTAGTGCCGATTTTGTTTTTGTGTCAGAGTTATTAACGCCAGCCATTCTAAAAATACCCATCCAACCTTCTACAACTTGTAAAAAATTGTGTTTTTTGAATTTTATGCTCATTTCTGTTGGAAGAAGGCTAATTATTGGTTTTTCATTAGCATCGTCTAAATATTCTAACTTGTACTGAATAACGCCTTCATTGAGTTTTCCCGAAAAAAAAGAGTTTTCGCAAGCAATAATAAAAACTGATATGCTTAATAAAATTATTAGTTTCTTCATTCAGTGTTTTGTTAAACAAGTTACAATAATATGAATTTTTTTTTACTTTTTTAGAGCTATATTAAAAAAAAAACAGTGTTGTTTATAAAAAAAATTACCATTCAAGTTTTGTTTTGTTTACGAAAGAGCTTATTCCTTTTTTGCAATCGGTTGTGTTTCGGGCATTTGCATTCATTTCTGATGCGTAGTTTAGTGCATCTGTGAAGTTTTTATTCCAAATATTTGAGATTAATTTTTTTGTTAATTCAAGTGATTCTGCCGATGTTGTAGTGTTTAGGTTTTTTGCAAATTCTATAACTTCTGTTTCTATTGTGTTTTTATCGGAAATAAAATTAATTAATCCGTAATTTTTTGCTTTTTCAGAGCTAATTAAGTTTCCTGTTAAGAATAGTTCTTTGGCTCGTGCTTCGCCAATTTTTCTTACAATGAAAACTGAAATTATAGCAGGAACGAAGCCAATTTTTACTTCTGTGAAGCCAATTTTTGCTTCTGGTACTGCAAATGTAAAGTCGCAAACTGTTGCTAAACCACCACCTCCGGCAATAGCGTGTCCTTGTACTTGTGCAATAACTATTTTTTTTAGTGTGTAAATTTGTTCAAAAAGTTCTTTAAGGTTGTTCGAGTCTTGTAAATTTTCGTCAAAAGTGTTTTTTTGAAGTTCTTGCAAATATGCTAAATCGGCTCCGGCACAAAAGGCATCGCCTTCAGATTTTAGTACAATTGTTTTTGTATTTTCATCGTTTTCGGCTATTGTAAATAGTTCTTTTAAATTTGAAACTAATTCCGGACCGAGTGCATTTTTCTTTTCTGGTCGGTTTAAAACTACAAATCCAATTCTGTTTTCTGAGTAGTAGTATGCGTATTTTTTTTGTATCATAATTAGAGAGTTTTATTTTTTTTAATTGCTAAAAGTCCTAAAAACATTATTAGTCCATTAATTATTATTAGTTCAAATCCAAATTTGTAACCTGCAAAAAGTGTGGTAGAGTAGTAGTCTAACAGAAATGTAATTATTGGCGACAATATTGCAATAATAGTAACAAATTTGTCTTTAATTTGGTGTTTTGTAAATATTCCAAAAGCATATAATCCTAAAAGTGGACCGTATGTGTAACCTGCTACCATTAAAAGTGTTGATATTATATTTTCGCTTACAAATAGTTTGAAAAGTATTATAACTGCAAATAGAATGAATGAAATAAGAATGTGAACTTTGCGAATTATTTTTTTCTTTTTTAGCTCGTCAATAATTTTATTTACGTTTAGAATGTCTATTGAAAATGAGGTTGTTAGAGATGTTAGAGCACTGTCGGCACTTGCATAAGTTGCTGCAATTAATCCTAAAATAAAAAATATTGTAACCGATTGTGGTAAATATCCTCCGGTAACTATTAGTGGGTAAAGTTCATCGGTATTTGCTGGTATTGGTATATTGTTGTTTGCGGCAAATATGAAAAGTGTTGCACCTAAAATTAGAAACATAAGGTTTATTGGAACTAAAACAACGCTAAACCAGAACATATTTTTTTTGGCTTCGGTAATATTTCTGCAACTTAGGTTTTTTTGCATCATATCTTGGTCTAATCCGGTCATTGTAATTGTTATAAAGGCTCCGCCAAGTATTTGTTTTATGAAATAGTTTTTATCTAAGTAATTATCGAAATTAAAGATTTTTGAATAATTTGAGTCGAAAACATTGTTAAACATTTCGGGTAATGAAAAATTCATATTTTTTGCGATAAAATATGTTGTGAAAAATATTGAAAGTAGAATAAAAACGGTTTGAAATGTGTCTGTCCAAATAATTGTTTTAATTCCTCCTTTGTATGTTACAAGCCATATTAATATAATTATTATTGCAACTGTGGCAAAAAAAGGTATGTTTAGTTTGTCGAAAATTATAACTTGAAGTACATTGGCTACTAAAAATAAGCGAAACGATGCTCCTAAAATTCGTGAAATAAGAAAGAAAGTTGCTCCTGTTTTGTAACTTGCAATTCCAAATCGGGTTTCTAAATATGTGTAGATTGATGTTAAATTCATTTTGTAGTAAATGGGCATAAGTATTTGTGCTACAACTAAATATCCTATAAAATAACCGAATACGACTTGCATATACGAGAAGTTGCTATCGCCAACCCAGCCGGGTACTGAAATAAATGTAACCCCAGAAATTGAAGCTCCTATCATACCAAAAGCAACTATAAACCAAGGCGATTTTTTGTTTCCAAGAAAAAATGAGTTGTTGTCGGCTTTTCGCGATGTTAAAAAGGAAATAGCAATTAATATAATGAAATAAATTGCTATTACTGATAGTATTAAGGTTAGATTCATCTGTTTATAATTTCTTTTTTATTTGTCAGATGGAACATCTTGGGATAATTATGCTCGTGTGTGTTAAAATTGTGTATCACAGATGTTTCATTTAAAAAATATAAATTATTACTTTTTTGTCGAAAGTAAAAATTATAATTTGTTTAAAGTAGTATTGTTGAAAACTATTAAAAAATAGTGTTTCCAATTAGGTCGAATTCTGATGAGTCGGTAATTTTTACGTTATAAAAATTGCCAATAGTTAACTTGTTTTTAGATGTTATAATTACTTCATTATCAACTTCTGGCGAGTCGAATTCGGTTCTCCCGATGTATTTTTTTTGTTCTTTTCTATCGATTATAACTTTAAGTGTTTGCCCTATTTTATTAGCGTTTATTTGTGTTGAAATTTCTTGTTGAATATTCATTATTTTTTCGGCTCGTTTTTGTTTTGTTTTTTCGCTTATGTTGTCTTTGTAATTATCTCCGGCGTAGGTGTTTTCTTCGTTAGAGTAAGTGAAAGTTCCTAAACGTTCAAATTTTGATGTTTGTACAAAATTTACAAGTTCGTTAAAATCTGATGTTGTTTCGTGTGGGTGTCCTACTAAAATTGTTGTTCGTATATGAATTTGGGGTATTTTTGCCCTAATTAGATTTATTAATTCTATGGTTTTTTGTTTGTTTATGTTTCTTTTCATTTTGCTTAGCATATTATCGCTAATGTGTTGGAAGGCTATGTCAATATATTTGCAAACTTTTGGGTTGTTTTTAATTACATCAAGTATTTGTGTTGGAAAGTTAGCAGGGTAGAAGTAGTGTAGTTTTATCCATTCAATGCCATCAATTTTAGAAATGTCGGTAATTAGTTCTGGCAATTTTTGTTCTTTGTAAATGTCTAATCCATAATAAGATAGGTCTTGGGCGATTATTAGTAATTCTTTTACTCCTTTCGATGCTAAAAATTTTGCTTCGGCAATTATTGCTTCTATTGGTTTTGATATGTGTTTTCCTCGAATTAAAGGTATTGCACAAAATGAGCAGGTTCTGTTGCAACCTTCAGAAATTTTAAGGTATGCAAAATGTTTGGGTGTTGTAATAATTCTTTCGCCAATTAGTTCTTTTTTGTAATTGGCTTTAATTCCGGTAATTATTTCTGAGTAATTATTTACTCCAAAAAAATCATCGACTTCTGGAATTGTTTTTTTTAAGTCGGTTTTGTATCGTTGAGAAAGGCATCCGAAAACATAAAGTTTGTCGATGTTTCCATTGTTTTTTTCGTTTGCGTAGTGCAAAATTGTGTTAATAGATTCTTCTTTAGCGTCATTAATAAACCCACATGTGTTTATCATAACAATGTTGGTTTTTTCGTTAGAGTTGAATTTTATAGTGTAATTGTTTGCTTGAATTTGGTTAAGAATTATTTCAGAATCGACAAGGTTTTTAGAACAACCAAGCGAAATTAAGTTTATTGATTTTTTTTTCAATTGTATTTTTTGTGTTATGCTTAGTTGAATAAGGAATCTACAAATTCTGTTTTGTTAAAAATTTGAAGGTCTTCTATTTTTTCGCCAATTCCGATGTATTTAACCGGTATTTTAAATTGGTCGGAAATTCCAATTACAACGCCACCTTTTGCTGTTCCGTCTAACTTGGTTAGTGCCAATGCGTTAACCTCTGTAGCGACTGTAAATTGTTTTGCTTGTTCAAAGGCATTTTGTCCGGTTGAGCCGTCTAAAACTAAAAGTATTTCGTGTGGTGCATCTGGAATAACTTTTTGCATTACATTTTTAATTTTGGTTAACTCGTTCATTAGGTTTATTTTGTTGTGCAATCGTCCGGCGGTATCAATAATAACAATGTCGGCATTATTGGCTTTTGCCGATGAAATAGTATCGAAAGCTACGGAAGCAGGGTCGGCACCCATTTTTTGTTTTATCAATGGAACGTCAACTCTTTTTGCCCAAATTTCTAATTGGTCTATTGCTGCTGCTCTAAAAGTATCGGCTGCACCTAAATATACGGTTTTGCCCATTTTTTTAAACATAAAAGCTAATTTTCCAATTGTTGTAGTTTTTCCAACTCCATTAACTCCAACAACCATAATAACATAAGGTTTGTTTTTTGTGTTAAAATTGGTGTTTATTTGTGCTAAATCGTTTTCTTCAAGTAGTTTTGCTATTTCTTCTTTTAGTATTGAGTTTAATTCGTTTGTGCCTATGTATTTGTCTTTGGAAACTCTTGCTTCTATGCGTTCTATTATTTTTAAGGTTGTTGATACTCCAACGTCTGAGGCGATTAGTATTTCCTCTAAGTTGTCTAATACCTCTTCATCAATTTTAGTTTTCCCGATGATAATGCGAGATATTTTTTGTAAAACATTTTTTTTTGTTTGAGATAGTCCTTCATCTAAACTTTTTTTGTTTTCTTTCGAGAAAATATTAAAAATGCCCATTTTGTGATTGTTTATTTTGCAAAGTTATAAAACTACTTATAACAAAAGCAATTAATCTGAAATTTTATTTTTAAGATTTGGTTAAAATTTATTATTAGATTTTTGCAAAATGTTAAGAAGTAATTCTTTAGAACGGAAAAGTTGGGCTTTTACAGTTCCTATTGGGATTTCTAATTCTGTTGCAATTTCTTCGTAAGAAAGTTCTTCGAAATAGCGGAGTTCAATTAGTTTTTTGTATCGTGGTTTTAATTTGTTTACAATTTCTCTAACTATTTTTTCTCTTTGTTCTTGTATAATTTTTTCTTCCGGATTAAGCGTGTTTGTTTTAAAAAAAATGTTGGCATCTATGTTTATGTTAGAACTTTCGTTATCTATTGAAATAGTATTACAACGTTTTTTTCGAAGGTGGTCAATGCAGTTATTGGTTGCAATTTTATAAAGCCAAGTGCTAAATGCGAAATTTGGCGAATACTGGTCTATGTTTTTAAACGCTTTGCTAAATGCTTCAATTGTAAGGTCTTCGGCATCAATACTGTTATTTACCATTTTTAGAAGCATAAAATATATAGAGTCTTTGTATCTGCCCAATAATTCAGAATAGGCTTGTTCATTACCTTCTATGGCAGATTGTACAAGGTAAAAGTCGGTGTTTGCTTTTTCCGAAAAGTTAGGATTTAATTCCATTTTTGTTTTATAAATTTTTTGTTTAAATGCAAAATAAAATAAAATATTGGCGAAAATACGTCGTACATCAGCGAAATTAGTAATAAATCTTTTTCTGCCAAATTTTTTAATAGTTTTTTGAAAAAATAGATTTTTAGTAATAAAAATAAAATAGCTGTAATTATAATTATTTTACATAAAAATATTGCTCCAATTATTAATGATGAGTAAAATAATGTTCTATTTATTGGTTCTAAGCTAAGTAATATTTTGTGAACAAATTTATATTTTACAGATGTTGTAATATGTCTAAGTTTTTGGTAGTACCAGTAGCTGAAAGTTTGTTTTGCTTTGGTGTAGGTTCTGTTTTGCGATGGATTAAGAATTGCAACGTTAGTTTTGGTTGCTGTTTCTTTAACAAAAAGGTCGTCGTCGCCAGAAAGCATTCCGTAGTGGCTTGCAAATCCTTTGTTTTTAACAAACAGCGATTTTTTATAAGATAGGTTTCTACCTATTCCCATATAAGGTAATTTAGCTATTGCAAAGCCCAAAAATTGTATTGAGTTGTAAAAATTATCGTATCTAATTAGTTTATTTAGAAACGTTTTTTCGGGAATATATGCTCCGTATCCAATTACTATTTCGGTGTTTGTTGTGTATTGTTCAATAATAGTTGAAATCCAATTTTTATTTAGTGGGTAACAGTCGGCATCTGTTAATACTAAATGTTCGTATTTTGCCGATTTTATTCCAATTGTAAGTGCTAATTTTTTGCCATGTTTAAATTTGTTTTCGGGTATTGTGGTGTGTCGTAGGTGTTTGTAGGTAAGTTCTAATTTTTTTAGTACTTCTTCTGTTTCGTCGTACGATGCGTCGTTTACAACTACAACTTCAAAGTTTGGGTATTCTTGGTTTAGAATTAGTGGCAAAAAATTTTCTATATTATGGGCTTCGTTTTTTGCACAAATTATCACCGAAACATTTGGTTTTTCGGTATTTTGTTGAAAATTTTGTTTTCTTGTAATTCGCAAAAAGAAAAATAAAAAATAGAACAATTGAATTGCAATGCTTGCAATAAATATTGAAAGAATAATAATGTTTAAAGTAGTTATGTTTAATTCTAAGTCCAATTTTATTTGATATTTGCAGTTAAACTATCGGGTTGTTGAATTAGTTGTAAAATTTCTTCGGGCGATTTGCCTAAAAATTCGATAGATTTTTTTGCATCATTAACAAGTTGATGATTTGGATATTTTGCAATAAATTCTTCGTATTTCTTTTTTGCAAGTAAATCATTTTTTAGGTAATCGGCATAGACCATAGCTTCTAAAAATAGTGCTATTGGAGCTTTTTCAAATTTTGGATATTTAAAATTAATGCTTTCATATAATTCAATTGCATTGTTGTAATTATTTATTGAAACCGATAAATCGGCAGCTTTTAAAATAAAAATAGGTGTTAGAGAATCGTTTTTAAATTTTTGTGCAAAATCTTTGTATTTCCCAATTAGTTCTTTTACTAATTTTGAGTTAATTGTGTAATTTGCTGTATCCATTACCGATTTTTCTAAGTTTGTAATATCATTAACAAAAATATCTTTGTCGGATTTTTCTTTAATGTTACAAGAGAAAAATATTGAAATTGAGATAGTTATTATTAAAAATTTGTGTGTCATATTTAACTGGTTTTTATTATTTATTAGGTACAAATTTATATTTTGGAAATGTTTTTCCTTTAGCAATTGAAACAAGTTTCGGATTTATAAGTTTTCGTCTTATTGGCGAAATTTTATCAGTAAAAAGAATTCCTTCTAAATGGTCGTATTCGTGTTGCATAATTCTTGCTCTTCCACCATCAAAAATTTCGTCGTGAAATTCCCAGTTTTCGTCGTAGTATTTTAATCTAAATTTTGTGAGTCGTTTTACGTCCTCTCTAATTCCCGGAATGCTTAAACAGCCTTCGTTAAAAGACCATTCTTCTCCTTCTTCTTCCACCAAATATGCATTTATAAATATGCGTTTAAAGTCTTTTAAATCGGGGTAGTCTTCGTTCATAACATCTCCATCAATAACAAAAAGGCGAATGGATTTACCTATTTGTGGTGCTGCCAAACCAACGCCATCGGTATGGTACATTGTTTCGAACATATCGGTAATTAGTTGGTCTAAATTTGGATAGTTTTTGTCTATGTCAGTAGCTTTTTTTCGTAAAATAGAGTTTCCTATTAGGCAAATTGGAAGTATCATAGGTAATTTTTTTTATTAAGGTACGATTGTAAAATAATTGTTGCACTAATAATGTCGGCATTTTCTTTTTTTTGGCGGTTTTTTTTCTTCATTCCCGAATCTAACATCGATTGGTGTGCCATTGACGAGGTAAATCTTTCATCAACCATTATAATTTCTTTGTTTGGAAATTCTTTTTTTAGTTTATCAACGAAAGGTTTTATGTGTTTCATTGAGTCGGAATCTTCATTTTTTAGAGTTTTTGCATGTCCAACAACAAAAAGTTCTATGTTTTCGGTTTTATCGTAATTTTTTAAAAATTCAATTATGTTTAGGGGGTGAACAACGTCTAAACCGGTGGCAATTATCTTCATTGGGTCGGTAACAGCCAATCCTATTCTCTTTGTTCCGTAGTCTATTGAAATAATTCTACTCATAATTGTGTGCAAAGGTAATAACAATTTATTATTCAAATGAATAATTATTACCTATATTTTTGCTCATATTTTATTGTTATTATTGTGTAGTTTTTAATTTTTTTATGGAAAAGAGTAGAATTTATAAACTTATTTTTAATTTATTTAAAATAATTGTTTTAATACTTGCTTATTTATTTGCTTATTTTAAACTTAAAACAATAGATTTTAATTTAGTTTTTTATAAAAACAGCATTTTTTATTTAGTTTTTGTTGTTTTATTAATGTTGTTAAATTGGTCTTTGGAAATTAAGAAATGGCAATTATTAATTAACAAATTTGAAAAAATATCGTTTTTAAATTCAGCTAAAGCAGTATTAACAGGGTTAACAACCTCTATTTTTACACCAAATAGGATTGGCGAGTTTGTTGGTAGAATTTTATTTGTTAGTAAAAAAAATAGAATTAATGCTATTATTTCAACAGGAATAGGAAGTTATTCGCAAATTTTTGCAACACTATTTATGGCTGGGGTAGCCGTTTTTTTGATTAAATATGGTGTATTAAGTATTATAGATGATAATTATTTTATTAAGTGGGTTATTGTTGGTTTTTTGATAGTTTTATTTTTATTGATAGTTTTTAGTAGAGAAATAATAAATAAATTTTTTAAGAATTCGGAAAGCGTTTTTATTAAAAAAATTATAACAGTTTTTAATTTTTATTCAATAAAAGAATTACTAATTGTTGTTTTATTAAGTTTGCTTCGATACTTAGTATTTTTTATTCAATTTTATATTTTTACACAATATTTTAATGTAAATATTTCAATTTTAGATAGTTTTATTGCTTTAGCAATTTTTTATGCTTTTAATTTAGGCATACCAAGTTTTTTTATTTCAGAGCTTGGTATCAGAGTTAGTTCTTCAATATTTATTTTTAGTTTTTTTTCAAGCCAAATATCTGAAATTGTTTTGGCAATTAGTTTTTTGTGGATTGTAAATGTGTTGTTGCCAACAATAATAGGTTCGTTTTTATTTATAAAAGCTAAGTACAATTTTTGACAAAAAAAAAGGTTGGCATTTGCCAACCTTTTTTACATCAATGTTTTAATTATTTTGCAGGAGCAGCTTCAGTAGCAGCAGCTTCTTCAGCAACAGCAGTAGTATCAGGAGCAACAACTTCTTCTACAACAGGCTCTTCTACAGGAGCTTCAACAACAGTAGAATCTGTAGCTGCAACTTCTTCAGTAGCTGTATTTCCACAAGAATAAAATGCAGTCATTGATGCAACTGCTAACACTAATAATGATAATTTAAATTTCATTTTTTTTAATTTTTAAAGTTGAGTTAATAAATAAATCGATACAAAAGTAACACATTATTTTTTAAAAAAGAATAACACAAATGTTTTTTTTTATATTTTTTTTAAGAAATATTAACATTTTTTATGTTTTGGTGTTAACTTGTTGCTAATGAGCAGTTTATTGGTTTAGAGATTTTCAAAATAATTTAACAAAATAATTTTTGTTATAAAAATCTATGTTGTACTTTTGAAATAATATGAGAAAAATAACAATTATACTTCTTCTAATAGTTAATTATGCTATTGCTAACAACATAGACTCTTTAATAAATTTGGTTGCAAAGAAAGAGACAACGCATAAACAATTTGAAATTTTAATTAATATTTCGAAATTATATTTTGAAAAAGATTCGGTATTTTTAAGTGTAGAATATGCAAAAAAAGCCATTATTAACGCTAAAAATAGAGATAATTTATATGATTATGCCGAAGCTAATTCATTGATGGGCAAAATTTATTTTAATTATGGAGATTATAAATCAGCAATAGATTACTTAATAATATCAAAAGATATTTTCGGGAAATTATCTAAATTTAGATATTATTCTGAAGACTTAAACACTTTAGCCATTTCTTATGGAAATTTAGAAAAATATAATTTATCGATAAAGTATTTAAATGAAATGGTTTATCTAAATAAAACAGTATCGTATTCCCCAAAACGTTTAGCCACTGCCTATGGCAATATAGGTTTTGTTTATTATATATTAAATAGGGTGAAAATATCGGAGCAATATTATTTAGATGCTATAAAACTATTCGAAGAAATGAAAGATTCTTCAATTTTAATAGATAACTATGTAAATTTAGGTTTGCTGTATGGTAAACAAAACAAAAATAAAGAAGCAGAAAGCTATTTGTATAAAGCTCTAAAAATATTAAATCTTAGTAATAAAAAGGCATTCCATAAAGCAGGGACTATTTACGAACATTTAGCTAAAATAAGTAAAAATAACTCTGAAAAAAAAAGCGATTTTTTGTTTAAATCTTTAGATTTTTATAAAAAGTCGGAAAATAATACTGATATAAGTAATGCTTATAGTAATCTGGCTGATTTTTATGGTGTTACGAATATTAAAAAATCAATGGAGTATTTAGATATATCAATAGCCATTTGCGAAAAAACTAACAACAACGTTTTGTTATACAATAGATATTTATTGAAATCGAAAATATATGAAAACAATGGAGATATAGAAAGTGCATTCTATTATTTGAAGAGATATGCAGAAATTAAAGATTCTGCATTAATTTCATTAGAAACAGATAAAATTTCTGAAATTGAAAACATTAACCTATTAAAAGAAAAAGATTATAAATTTTCACTATTAAATAAAGAAAATGAATTAAATAAAATAAAAGTAGATAAAGCAAATAATGAAATACTAATTTATATTGTTTTTCTTGGAATATCATTAGTTTTAATAATAGTAATAATAATATTTCTTGTAATAATATTTAAACAGCTTAAAATAAAGCGTTTAAATATAGCGAGTATCGAAAAGATTAATAGGAAAATATCACAACAAAACATTGAAATTTTAAACAAAAAAGAAGAACTTGAGTTAGCAAATGAAGAATTAGAAGCTTCAAACCAATATTCTCAAAAACTAAAAGAAGAAGCCGAGAAAAATTCGCAATATAAGTCAATGTTTTTGGCTAATATGAGTCATGAAATACGAACTCCAATGAATGGAATTATTGGCTTAACAGATATTTTGCAAGACTGTGTAATAGACGATAAAGCTCGCGAATATGCAAAAATAATTAACACATCGGCAAATAATTTATTAAACGTAATTAATGATATATTAGATTATTCAAAAATAGAATCGAACCAAATTATTATAGAAAATATACCAATTAAATTAAATGAAGAAATAGATGAAGTAATTCAAATATTAGAAGCAAAAGCCGAAGAAAAAGGTCTTGAATTGATTGTTGAATATGATACTTTAATTCCAGAGTATATAGTATCAGATCCAACTAGAATAAAGCAAATAATTACAAATTTGGCAAATAATGCAATTAAATTTACCAAAAAAGGATACGTTAAAATTAAAGTCAACTTATTTGAACAAAATAATTCTGATATTGTTATTGAATTTAGAATTATAGATACCGGAATTGGAATAAAAGAAGAACATTTAGATGTAATATTTAATGAATTTACACAAGCCGATAAAAGTACAACACGCAACTATGGTGGTACAGGGCTGGGATTAAGTATAGCAAAACATTTAACCGAACTTCTAAAAGGTACAATAGGTATTTCAAGTAAAGAAGGTATTGGTAGCGAATTCTGGTTTACTATTACTGCTAGTACATTTGACGGCAAAATAAAGAATAACAGACAAGATGTTAATAATCAAAAATTAACGTTTTCGGTAAAAAATAATTATAATATTTTAGTAGTTGAAGACGATGAAGTTAACATTGAATTAATAACAACAACTTTATTAAGAGCAAATCATAGAATAATATTGGCAAAAAATGGCTTGGATGCATTAAATATTTACAAACAAAAGCATAGCGAGATACAACTAATATTAATGGATTTGCACATGCCAATTATTGATGGATATTCAGCTGTTAGCGAAATACGTAAATTTGAATTAGGTAGTTCAATTCCCCAAACATTTATTATTGCCGTAACAGCAAATGCAATGTATGGTGAAAGAGAAAAATGCTTAAATTCAGGTATGAATGAGTATATTAGTAAACCATTTAAGCCAAAAGAACTTATAAGTTTTATTGATAAAATTAATGTGTTTGATTTATAATGGTGATTATAGGTACTAAAAAAGGTTTACCAAATTTAGGTAAACCTTTTTAATTATTCAGATTTAAATTGAATTATTAACCAAAATCGTCGAACATTACGTTTTCTTTAGGAACACCTAAATTATATAACATTTTTTCAACTGCCGAGTTCATCATTGGCGGACCGCATAAGTAGTACTCAATATCTTCTGGTTCAGAGTGTTTGTTTAAATAATTATCGTAAATTATTTGGTGTATAAACCCAACATAACCAGTCCAATTATCTTCGGGTAAAGGCTCTGATAAGCCAATTGAGAATTTGAAATTTGGAAATTCTTTTTCAATTTTTCTGAAATGGTCTTCATAAAAAACCTCTTTATACGACCTAGCTCCGTACCAAAATGTAGCTTTTCTAGTTGTTCGTTGAGTTAAAAATTGGTCGAAAATGTGCGAACGCATAGGAGCCATTCCGGCACCTCCTCCAATAAACATCATTTCATTTTTAGTATCTTTAATAAAAAACTCGCCATAAGGACCAGAAACCATAACTTTATCGCCCGGTTTTCTTGAGAAAATAAAAGAAGAACAAATTCCAGGATTTATATTTGCCCAAGCATTTTTAGTTCTATCCCAAGGTGGAGTTGCTATTCTAATGTTAAGCATTACAATATTTCCCTCGGCAGGGTGGTTTGCCATTGAATAAGCCCTATATGTTTCTTCTGGATTTTTCATTTTCAAATCCCAAAGTTTAAATTTATCCCAATCAGAACGATATTCTTCTTCAATATTAATATCTTTACTGAAATCTACTTCAATTTTAGGAACATCAATTTGTATGTAACCGCCAGAACGGAAATCAAGTTTTTCTCCATCGGGTAATTTTACAACAAATTCTTTAATAAATGTGGCTTGTCCGTTGTTTGAAACAACTTCACATTCCCATTTTTTTATGCCCATAATTTCTTGAGGGATAACAATTTCTAAATTGTTTTTTACTTTAACTTGGCAAGCTAATCGCCAGTTGTTTTGTTGTTCTTTTCTTGTAAAATAACCTGTTTCTGTAGGTAGTATTCCTCCGCCACCTTCTGGTACTTGAATACGACACATGGCACAAGTTCCGCCACCACCGCAAGCCGAAGGAAGTAAAATTTTATTGCTTCCAAGTGTTGATAATAAACTAGAGCCTGGCGAAACTGTTTTTTTGTCTTTCCCGTTTATTGTTATTGTTACTTCGCCAGATGGCATTAATTTCGATTTAGCAAATAATAAAATAGAAACCAATACTAATGTAATTGACAAAAATACTATTATACCAATTGTAATTATTGTTGATGTAGATAATATAATCATTGTTTTTAATATTAAAGTTTAATACCCATAAAACTCATAAATGCAATACCCATTAATCCTGTTATAATAAAGGTAATACCCAAACCTCTTAAAGGTGCAGGTACATTTGAGTATTTTATTTTTTCTCTAATTGCAGCTAATCCAACAATAGCTAAAAACCAGCCAATTCCAGAGCCTAAGGCAAAAGAAGTTGCTTCGGCAACTGATTGGTAGTCTCTTTCTTGCATAAATAACGAACCTCCTAAAATAGCACAGTTTACAGCAATTAGTGGTAAAAATATACCTAAAGATGAATATAAGGCAGGTGCATATTTTTCTACAACCATTTCAACAAGTTGAACCATTGATGCAATAATTGCAATGAAAATTATAAAACTTAAAAAGCTTAAATCTACATCGGCTAATGAAGGGTTAATCCAAGCTAAAGCACCTGGTTTAAGTATGTGTTCGTTTAGTAGGTAATCAACAGGAACTGTTATACCTAATACAAAAATTACGGCTAAGCCTAATCCTGCAGATGTTTTAACTGTTTTTGAAACAGCCAAGAAAGAGCACATACCTAAGAAGTATGCAAATACCATATTGTCAATGAAAATTGACTTGATGAATATATTTATTAAATTTTCCATAATTTTTGGGTGTTATTTAGTTTCCATTAAACCTTTATTTTTTGCACGCTGGTACCAAATAATTAGACCTACTACAATTAGTGCCATAGGAGGTAAAATCATAAGTCCGTTATTTTTATAACCAAATTCATAAAACATAGTAGGAATAATTCTAAGTTCGCCCAAACCAGGTAATGTTAGTGTTCCTGAGCCAAATATTTCACGAAGAATGGATATAATTATTAAAATTATTCCGTAACCTGCACCATTTCCTATTCCGTCTAAGAATGAAGACCATGGCTTATTTCCTAATGCAAAAGCTTCTAAACGCCCCATTATTATACAGTTTGTAATAATTAATCCAACAAATACAGAGAGTTGTTTGCTTACGTCGTATGCAAAAGCTTTTAGTATTTGGTCTACAATTATAACCAGTGCGGCAACTACAACTAATTGTACTATAATTCTAATACGGTCGGGTATAGTATTTCTCAATAATGAAATAATGAGATTTGCGAAAGCGGTAACAACCATTACTGATATACCCATAACTATTGCCGGTTCTACTTTTACTGTAACTGCTAATGCAGAACAAACGCCTAATACTTGAACTGTTATTGGGTTATTCTCATTTAGAGGGTCGGTTAACAGTTTAATATTTTTCTTTGAAAATAATTCGCTCATAATTTAACTTATTTATTTTTTAAATATGCTTGATAGCCTTCTAAACAATCGTATATCATTTTTTCTAAGCCTTTACTTGTTATTGTTCCGCCAGAAATAGCATCAACACCATGTTTTGTGTTGCCAGCGGCTATTGCTGCTCCTTTTCCTCCTTTGTAGGCTGTTATTGAAACAAATTTATCTCCATCGAAAATTGTTTTCCCAATAAATTGTTTTTGAAATTGTGTTTGCGATATTTCGGCTCCAAGACCTGGTGTTTCTCCTTTATGATCGAATACAGCACCGTAAATTGTATTGTTGTCGGTATCTAATGAAATATAACCCCAAATTGGACCCCATAAACCGACACCTAGTAAAGGTATAATAGTTTTGGTTGTTCCGTCGTCCATTTTTACAATGTATAGAGAAAGGTTTCGTTTTTCTAAGGTTTTGTAATTTTCTGCTTTTTGGTCTATATTAAAAGCTTCTATTCCTTGTGCTTTTTCACCTTTAGAGTTTATAACTATTCTATTTTCTTGGGGTATATACTTGTTAAATAATTCTTCGGCATTAGAAACAGTACTTTCAATTCCAACAGATTTTAAAATGTTTTGAATTTTTTCAATTTTTGCATTTTGTTGTTGAATTGGTTTCAATGTTTCTGCTGTGTAAGATAAGGCTGCAGCCACCACTATTACTAAAATAGAGGCGTATAAAAATATGTATAAATTGCTATCTTTTTTCATCTTCATAAAATTAAGCGGTTACTTTAGCTCTTTTTAGTCGTTTTTTTATGTTTCCTTGTACTACATAAAAATCTATAAGTGGAGTAAATGTGTTCATTAGGAGTATTGAAAGCATCATTCCTTCGGGGTATGCTGGGTTTATAACTCTTATAAGTACAGCAATTACTCCAATTAAAAATCCATAAATGTATTTTCCGTTGCTTGTTTGTGCTGCAGAAACAGGGTCGGTTGCCATAAATACTGCACCAAATGCAAATCCTCCAATTATTAAGTGGTAGTACGCAGGCATTTGCATATATATGTTTGTTTCTGGTGCTAAAAGGTTAAATAATAGCCCCATACCAAATCCGCCGGCAAATACTGAGAACATTATTTTCCAACTTGCTATTCTTGTTGCAAGTAGTATTACTGCTCCAATCATTATTGCTATAAATGATGTTTCTCCAATTGAGCCGGGGTAATTTCCTATTAAAAAATCCATTACCGACCAGTTTCCAATACCTTGAGAAAAGTTAGTTACAGTATTGCCACCTTCTGCTGCCATCACTGCAAGTGGAGTTGCCCCAGAAAAACCATCGGCAATTTTATCTAAATTACTTAAACCTTCTACCCAAATTTTGTCGCCCGACATGTCTGAAGGGTAGGCAAAGAAAAGAAATGCACGAGCTATAAGTGCTGGATTCCAAATATTCATTCCTGTACCACCAAATACTTCTTTTCCTATTATTACGGCAAATGCTACGGCTAAAGCTATCATCCAAAGAGGAGTGTCTATTGGAACAATAAGTGGGATTAGCATTCCCGAAACAAGGTAACCTTCGTTAACTTCGTGTCCGCGAGCTTGTGCGAAAATGAATTCAATACCTAAACCTACAACGTACGATACTATTATTATAGGAAGTACTTTTAATAATCCGTAAAAGAAGTTTGAAAATAGGGTGTTTTCTAAATTTCCTATAGATAGGTTGTGTTGGTATCCGACATTCCACATTCCAAATAGGAGTGCAGGCATAACAGCTAAAACAACAACGCTCATTGTTCTTTTTAGGTCAATAACATCTTTAATGTGTGCACCTTTTTTTGTAACGTGGTTTGACACAAATAAAAAAGTTTCGAATGCATCGAAAGTTGAGTGAAATTTTTCAAATTTACCACCTTTTTCGAAATCTGGTTTTATTTTATCTAATATATTTCTTAATGCTTTCATTTATATTAAAGTTTTATCCTAGTTCTTTTATCATTAAGTTAATACCTTTTCTTATAATTTCTTGCACATCAATTTTTGATGTGCAAATAAATTCGCAAAGAGCCAAATCTTCTTCGGCTACTTCGTATATGCCTAATTGTTCCATTTTATCGATATCTTCTGCAATGCAAGCTTTTAGAAGTTCTACTGGTAGAATGTTTATTGGAACTACTTTGTTGTATTCTTCAGACATTACAAATGCTCTTTGTCCGCCATTGGTGTTGGTGTCTAAAATATATTCCTTGTTTGGTGTAAGCCACGAAAAAAATGTTTTAGATGCCGAATATTTGTTTAATCGGGGCATTGCCCAGCCTATAAATTCGTAGTAGTTTCCTTCCGGAATTATTGTTATTTGTGAGTGGTAAAACCCTATGTGGCTTGTTTTGTTAATTTTTGTTCCTGTTAGAACGTTTCCTGAAATGTAACGAGAGTTACTTTTAACATTGTTGCTATTTAGTAGCGATTTTAGTTCGGCTCCAATAACTGTTTTTAAGTATTTTGGTTTTTCAATTTGAGAGCCAGTAATTGCAATAATTTTTGATGCATCGAATTTCCCTTCGCTAAAAAGTTTACCAACAATAATAACATCTTGAGGGTTTACATACCAAACGAATTCGCCTTTGTTTATTGGGCTTATGTGGTTTATTTGGGTTCCTATTGTACTTGATGGGTGTTTTCCAATAAAGATGTTTTTTTCAACTCCGGTTATTGATGAATAGGTACTTTCGGTTTGATTGTTAATGTTTAAATAAATTTTACCATCGGTAAGTTTCGATAAAACTGTTATTCCGTTTTGAAAGTTTTTTAAATCATTTTTTATGATAAAATCATAATTTGGAGCTAATGGAGCATTGTCGAATCCAGAAATAAATATCGATTTTGGCGTAGTTTCGGGGTTTGCTATAATTGCATAAGGGCGTTGACGAATAAATGGCCACGTTCCCGAATTTAATAATTGCTCTATTACTTCTTCGCGTTTCAATGATTTTAGGTCGAACTTTTTAAATTCTTCGTACTTTGTTTCATTGTCGGCTTCAATGGTTATTTGCAACACTTTTCTTAATTCTCCTCTGTCTATTGAGGTTATTTTACCGCTTACTGGCGATGAGAATTGTATTTTCGGGTTGTATTTATCAAAAAATAAAATAGTGCCCGATTTTACTTCTGCTCCAGGTTTTATTAAAATTTTTGGGGTTAAGCCTTCAAAATCAGTTGGTTTTATTGCATAAGTTTTTGAAAATTCTGCATTTACCAATTCTTCGTTTGCTGTACCTTTTAATTTAATATCTAAACCTTTACTTATTTTAATAGTTTTACCCATTTTTTGTAATGTTTTTTTTAAGTACTTAAATTAATTATTACACCACAAATGTAATTTGCTTTTTTATATTTTTAAAATAAAATAACTGCTTTATATTTAAAAAGTTATAGTTTGTATTTTAAAATAAAGATATTCAGATATTTATCTACTTTTCATATTCTTATATATAAATATGTAGAGAAATATATAAAATAGGGTTTATTTTAAGATAAAAATACTCTAAAATCTTAATTTTGGTAATTACACCGATTTTACTTTCAATATAATCCAATTTCAAAGTTGTCTTA
>DYMG01000029.1:27078-31726 GCA_020721655.1 Paludibacter propionicigenes
GTCTTAATATCCTTATTATCAGTAATTAACGCAAGCCTGTTAGGTCTAATCTAATCTAATCTAAAATAACCTTTTTAGGTTGTACTCATAAATACAATTGGTAATAATATGCTAAAAAGCATAAGGTTTTTTTAAATTAAAATATAAAACACATATATTTGTTTGTATCTTACAATAATTTGAAATTAAGAAAAAATAAGTAAAAAATGGCAAATATTACTATTTATAAAGCATCGGCAGGATCGGGAAAAACATATACACTAACTCGTGAATTTGTAAAAATTATTTTAAGAAATGAATTTAGTTACAAAACAATTTTGGCTGTAACCTTTACAAATAAAGCAGCCGAAGAAATGAAAAGCAGAATTATTAAGGAGGTTTATTTAATATCTAAGGGTAGCGATAAGTCGGATCATTTAAAATATTTCGAAGAGAGCCTTAATTTAACTAAAGAGCAATTACAGGCAAAGGCAAAAACTATTTTAAATTTATTATTGCACGATTATTCGCATTTTTCGGTAGGTACAATAGATAGCTTTTTTCAGCAAATAATAAGGTCGTTTGCAAAAGAAATTGGTTTGCAAAATGGGTTTCAAATAGAATTAAATAGTGCCGCAATTTTAGAGAAAGCAGTAGAAAAACTAATAATGCAAATTGATGATGATAAATACCTTAGAAAGTGGCTTTTAGCTTTTTCAGAAGATAAAATGAAAGATGGTAAAAATTGGAATTTTAAAGACGAAATTATTTTAATTGGGGAAGAAATTTTTAAAGAAGAATATATAATAAATAGTGCTAAAATTGCAGAAAAATTAAAAAATAAAGAAATTATACAAAAATTTAAAGAACGAATAGTAAAAATTAAAAAAGACATTTTAGATAATTTTAAAAAATTGGGCGAAAAAGGAGTTAATTTAATTTCTGAAAATAATTTAGAAATTTTGGACTTTAAATATGGCAAAACAAGCTTTGCAAATTATTTTTTTACAGCAAAAAAAGGCAACTTTGAAGCCTACAAAAGCAGAGTTGCAGATGCCCTGACCGATGAAAATGCTTGGTTTACAAAAAATAGTGAGAAAAGTAAACAAATACAAATATTTTATAGTAATGGAGGTTTTGAAAGTCTGAAAAACTTAACCGATTTTTATGATAATAACAGTGAGTTATATTTTTCAATAGTGGAAGTTTTGAAGCTAATAAACTCTTTAGCAGTAATTAACGACGTGTTTGAAAATGTAAATTCAGTATCTAAAGAAGAAAATGTTTTTTTGCTTTCGTTTGCAGGAGCTTTTATTAAAGCTATTATTGCCGATACCGACACACCGTTTTTGTACGAAAAAATTGGGAACACATATTCGCATTTTATGATTGATGAATTTCAAGATACATCAACAACACAGTGGGAAAATTTTAAACCATTAATAAGCGAAAGTTTGGCAAAAAACAATACTACAATTCTGGTTGGCGATGTAAAACAATCAATATACCGATGGCGTAATGGCGATTGGAAACTACTCGCTTATGCTGCTAAAAATTCTTTTTATGATGGTGCAGCAGATTACAAACCTTTATCGGACAATTGGCGAAGTTCAGAAAATATTATAAATTTTAACAACGAAACAATAAAAAATGCGGTTAATATTCTTCAAAATTATTTTAATGAGAACATTGAAGAAAAACATAAAACAGAATTAAACCATTTAGAAACTGTAATTACAGATGCATACAGCGATTTAAAACAGGAAATTCCTAACACTAAAAAAGATAAACCTAAAGGATATGTTAGAGTCGAAATTACTGACTTAAACAGTGATAAAGATGAGGAATATGATGACATAACATTGGCGAAAATTCCAATATTTTTAGAAGAAATGCAAGACAAAAAATATTCTTTAGGCGAAATTGCAATTCTTGTTAGAACAAAAAAAGAGGGAGCCAAAATTGTAGAGTACTTATTAAACTATAAAAACTCATCGCAAGCCAAAAAAGGATATAAATACGATGTGGTTTCAAACGAAGCATTGATTTTAGGAAATTCAAAAGTAGTGAAATTTTTAGTATCTCTATTAAAAGATGTTTTTAATAATAAAGACGAAGTAAATACGGCATTTATAAAATACGAATACCTTAATTTAATTTCAGAAAACGAAATAAATTTACAAGAAATTTTTTATAAAAAAATATTGCTATTACCACAAGAATACATTAACGAAAGAGAAAATTTAAGAAAATATTCGCTTTATCAGATTACAGAAAATTTAATAAGCATTTTTAGACTTAACGAAAACAAAAATAATTTTCTTTATTTACAAGCTTTTAAAGATAATTTGAGGAATTTTTTAAGTACTAATAATCCGGATATTGATAGCTTTTTAAGTTGGTGGGAAGCCAATGGGAGCAAGGAATCGGTAAGTGTTAATGAACAACAAAATGCTGTAAAAATATTGTCGATTCACAAATCTAAAGGTTTAGAATTTAATACTGTGCTAATTCCTTTTGCAAATTGGCTTTTTAAACCAATAAACAATTCAACTTTTTGGTGTTCTACAAACAATAATAATTTTAACGAATTTGATATTTATCCGCTAAAAAACACAAACAATATTCAGCAAACATTTTTTTACAAGAATTTTTACAACGAAAAAATTAATAATTATATTGATAATATAAATCTGCTTTATGTAGCTTTTACAAGAGCTAAGACCAATTTAATAGTTTTTTCGGAATACAAAAAACCAAAAGACCCCAAAAAAGAATCAATAAATTCTATGGGAATATTATTGTACAAAGTACTTGAAAAAACCCTGAAAAACAATGTTTTGGAAGTTGGGGAATTAGAAAAAGCAGTAAATGCAGATTTAAAATATTCGGTTAATTCTTTTGATGAGTATATTTCTGGAGAAATAAAACAAAAAATTAATGTTAAAACTGTGGCAAATAGTTTACCAAAAAAATATGAAAACAACCAAATTAAGAAAGGTAAACTGTACCATAAAATTTTTGAAAATATTGTTTATTTTTCCGACGTTAGAAAATCGGTTATAAATTTATATAACGAAGCACTTATTTTGGAAAACGAAGTAGAAAATTATATTTCTGAGATAGAAAAACTAATAGCTAAACCTGAAATAAAACACTGGTATAACGGAACTTATAAGGTAAAAAACGAAGCCTCCATAATTTCGCAAAACGAAATAAAACGCCCCGATAGATTAATGCTTAATGGCGATAATATTATAATTGTAGATTATAAATTTGGACATCAAAAAGAAAAAAAATACAACAATCAACTAAAAAATTATTCGGCATTAATAAACGAAATGGGATATAAAAATGTAAAAGCTTATTTATGGTATGTAATGTTAAACGAAGTTGAAGATGTATTAGTTAGTCTTTAATACAACGAACCGAAAACCCAAAATCTTTATTGTTGCTGGCTCTGTACGATTTAGCATATCCATAAAATAAATATCTGCTCCAAGCGTTTGTTGCACTACTTTCGTCGACCGACCAAAAATATGAATATTTTCCCATATTACTATATTCGTCATAATTTACAAAGCCTGATGGTAGAGCCGAAAAGCCACTTTGGTTATTAGCTTCTGTGTTTGGGCTAAGCCAATGCAATGTGCCAGTTTCTTTTAGTTTACCGCCAGCAACAAATTCTCCATTAAGATAATTAACTAAAATTGTCCATTCATTGTCGGTTGGTATGTGCCAGCCTACGGGAGCTATGTTTTTAGTGTTTGTTACGGCATACCAATTGTACAGTCTACCATTGCTGGATGTCCAATATTCATTGTTATTATAGTTATAGTACGAGCCGGTTTTATCATATATGTTTTTTTGTATAGGGCTTCCATCTCTATAATGTGTAACTTTTAAATTTTCTGCCATCCATACTTGGTTTCCTATGGTTATGGTTTTGTATATGTTATTGTCAATATCGGTAACTGTTTCGTAAGTTAAATCAGGATTAAATATTATTGAATAATCTAAAGTTCTAAACATTATTTCATTTCCGTAATAAATGCCACCTAAATAGTTTATAACATAAGTTCTAACATAGTAATAATTTTTGGGGTTTAATGTAGTAATATCAGTTATATAATTAGTTGTTTCTATTCCTTCATAAACTATAAAAATGTCGTCTAATGTTGTGTTTTCGTGCAAACTAAAACATATACCACGTTCAGTTATTGGGAAATTTCCTTCTTCGGTAATAACACTATTAACTGTTACGGAGGTTGATGTTATATTGCTTATTGTAGTTGTTAGTTCTGGTAATGTATTATTTTTAGTGCTAAATGTTATTGTGTTGCCATAAGTTGTTCCTACAGAATTTGTAGCGTAAGCACGTAGGTAGTAAATATTATTTATGCTTAAACCAGAAATATTGCTTGTAAAATTGCCAATTTTAGTGCCATCGGTTGTTCTATTGTTTGATATAGTTGGGTTTTCGTAGTAGTTCCAACATACCCCGCTTGCTGTTACTGGGGAGCCTCCATCTGATGTAATGTTACCTCCACTTATTGCTGTAGTATAACTTATGTTGGTTACCGATGCTGTGGTTATTGTAGGCAATTGTAGTTCAGGGTCTTTTTTACAGCTATTTGTTATAAATAATATTGTTCCTAATATTATATAA
>DYMG01000099.1 GCA_020721655.1 Paludibacter propionicigenes
TAATTCAAATTTACAATAATACACAAAGTCCTGATAATTAAACACATAGCCTATTAATGAAAATTAAACTGACTTTTTATACCGGACTCATTTATAAAAAAGCCCTATTTAATAAATTAAACAGGGCTTTTAAAAATAAGGCTAATTAATTAATTTTTAACAAATTGTTTTACAAAAACATTGTTGTTTGAAGTAATTTTTACAAAGTATATTCCATTCTCTAAATCAGAAATATTTATGCTATTTTGTTGAGTGTTTAAACTAATATTCTCTATTATTTTACCAGTGATATCAGTTATAACAACATTATCAATAACATAATTTGTGTTTATGTTTAAAATTTCGTTTGCAGGATTAGGATAAACATTAATGTTAGATAAAGAAATATTTTCAATGTTAGTTATAATAATAGCAACAGAATCGGTAAAAGTAATGCTAGAGCAGTCGCCAAAAACAGTTAAAGTAACTAAGTATGCGTTATCGAAAGCAAAATAATCGTGAACAGGATTTTCATCTGTTGATGATTGCAAATCGCCAAAATCCCAAGAATAAGAAGTTGCTCCTGTAGAAGTATTTGTAAATTCAACGTGTTCGCCATTAGCTACATAAGTAAAACCTGCAGTAGGTGTTGTTCCCGTACATTCTTCAATTCCAAAATTATCAATAGCAAAGCCTTCAACATCAGAAATAAGAGCTCCTGAGTAGTTAAACCGGAATTTAATGTTAGAATAACCAGCTAAATCTTCATTTACTGTAGAAACAGAAACCCATCCTGCTGTTGATGTTCCAAGTAATGGGAAGTTAAAATTTGTAGAAACACTTCCTGCAGAAAGAGCTGTCCAAGTTAATCCATTATCGGTAGAATATTCAAAGTTTACAATTGCAATTGAACTTGCAGCCTCCATCCAATAATCGAATGTAATTTTAGGAAAATTTAATCCTGAAAAATTAAAACAAGGCGATACTAAATTAGAGTTTTCATTTCTATCAGCATTTCCTGTTAAATTTGTAACCCAACTATTTGGAGCGGAATTAGCTGCATTAATTAATGTAGCTACCGGAGTTCCTATAGCCCAAGTTGAGTTTGTTCCTTCGGCAAACCACCACATATTTGTTAAATTGTCAAAATTTTCCGAATATGGATATGTTGTAATTTCTGGTGTATTTACTGCATTTGTAGATGCGTTATCATTTAAAAGGTTTTCATCGCCTAATAATTCAACAGTAACATCAACAATATATAAGCCTTGTGTAGATAAGTCAATAGTTGATGTTAAAGTATCGGTTCTTGTTTCTCCTGATAATAATGCATTTGAAATTGTTTCTGTTACAGTTCCACCACCATTAACAGTGTAAGATATATCGTAACCACTAACGTCTTCTGCACCTAAATTTTCAACTGTAACAAAAAGAGTGTCTGTTGTTAAACTACAACCACTTTGCAAGCCGGCTAAAGCTATAATTGTTAAATCTTTTGCCGCAATTTTTATTATATCTAAATTAAATGCAGTTGTTTCTGTTCCAAAACCAGATAAACTATTACTTGAAATTGTAATAAAATATGTTACTCCGGAAGTTAAATACACATTTGTTAATAAAGGATTTCCTACCACAGCCTCATTGCTTGTAATAAAAGTACCAACATCGGGGCAACCTTCGGTTACAAACAAACCGCAAAGTATAGAAGTGTTAGTTACTGTAATATTTACGTACTCGTTTGCAATAGGAGTGTACTCAAAAACAAAATCGTTTCCATCGGAGTAAGCACTTGCATTAATACTGTAATTATTGCCTGTAGAATCGGTGTTTCCATCTACGTTAAAAGGTAGGCTGTTAATTAAATAAGGTGTAGTACAAGTACTACCAATTTGTGCAAAAACGCCAAAAAAGCTTAGCATTGCAATAAGTGTAAGAGTAATTTTTCTCATTATGTAAAGTTTAGTGTTAATCTTGCAAAAGTATGTGTTTTATCACAAAAATGCAATGATTTAATTAAATCCAATTTGTATAATTTTAAAAATAGCATTAAAAATAATACATAATGCTAATCGTTTTTATAAATTTGTATTTTTATAAAAAGATAATTAGTGAAAAAATTAACAATTCTATTATTAGCAATTATAAATATAAATTATGTTGTAGCTCAAATATTAAATTTGCCAATAAATAGCAATACAACATTTATTTATGAAAACAATATTTATGATAGCGATACAATTTATCATACAGCAATAAAACCTTTAATATTAAGCGAATTAGGCAATAGAAAGAAACAACTACTAAATTACAAAAACGGAGAAAACAGATTTATAAACATTAAACCTATTATTAAGGCTGTGTTAGGCTCCGATTCTATAGGCTTTGTTTATAATACGGCTATTGGAGCCGAATTAAATACTGTTTTAGGAGAAAAAATGGCATTAAATTTCAATATTTCTCAGAATAGAAATAAATATACAAGGTTTCAAGAAAATAAAATTACAGAGGTAAGTATTCCACATTTCGGGAAATATTATATAGAAAACGGCACTTATAATTTTACCGATATAACAGGATACATATCGTACTCACCAAGTAAATATTTTAATTTTCAGTTCGGGAAAAGCAAGAATTTTTTTGGCGACGGATACCGCTCTATTTTACTATCGGACAACTCCAACTCTAACTGGCAATTAAAAGGCACTGTTAATATTTGGAAAGTTAAATATGTTGTAATTTACAATTATTTTAAAGATGTAGATTGTAATGCAAACAATTTATTATTAAACGATAAATACAGCACAGTACATTTACTAAGCTGGAACATAAATAAACGAATAAACTTTAATTTATTTGAAGCAGTTATTTGGCACGGAAAAGATAGTATGGGATATCGTGGTTTTGATGTAAATTACTTAAACCCAATAGTTTTTTATCGCCCAATTGAGTTCTCTTTGGGTTCGCCCGACAATGTAATAATGGGTGGTGGGTATAAACTTAAAATAGCCAAATCAAATAATTTTTATGGACAAATTATTTTAGATGAGTTTAAACTCTCAGAATTAAAAGCACAAACAGGTTGGTGGGCAAATAAATTTGGTTATCAAATAGGATTTAAAACATACAACTTCGCCAATATCAAAAAATTATATATGCTTGTTGAATATAATAGAGTTCGCCCTTTTACATATTCACATACAAGCAGTTTAGAAAACTGGGGAAATTATTACCAATCAATGGCACACCCATTAGGCTCTAATTTCGACGAGTTTGTTGCAATTCTAAAATACCCCAAAAACAAATGGCTAATTACTACTAAAATAAACATTTCTCGTCATGGTATAGATGTTACATCGGTAAATTATGGTGGAAATATATATAAAAGTTATAACGATAACGTCAATATTTATGGTAACACACAAAACCAAGGATATTTAGTAACTTTAAAACAAGCTAAAATAAAAGCAACATATTTTATTAAAAAAGAGTGGGATTTAGCATTAAATTTTGGAGTTATTTATCGCAATACAAACAATATTAGCGACTTATATTATTTTGCAGGAGTAACAACAAATATATTTAACAATGAAATAGATTTTTAATTTTGTTACATAAAAGATATAAATGCAACTATAAAAAACCACAAGTAAAAATAAAATTATAATAATTCAAAAATTTTATTATATTTGCAAACTCAAAAAAAAGGTTCGGTTCGGTAGCTCAATTGGATAGAGCAACAGCCTTCTAAGCTGTAGGTTTCGGGTTCGATTCCCGACCGGATCACATAAGGATTCGTAGCATAATTGGATAGTGCACTTGGTTACGGCCCAAGAGGTTGGGGGTTCGAGTCCCTTCGAATTCACTTAAAGCTAACAGAAATGTTAGCTTTTTTTGATAAAACAAAATAGAAAATCATTATTTTTGTATAAAAAATTAAAAATGGCAAGTTTTACTCCCGAAGAAGATAAATTTATTAATGATGAATTTGAAAAAATATTTCAATTTTGTAAAGGCTGTAAAGATGGAAAAAACGAAGAACTTATTAGAAAATCATTTGAATTAGCCAACAAAGCACATTATGGTATAAGACGCCGTTCTGGCGAACCATACATACACCACCCAATTGCAGTAGCACAAATAGTTGCTCAAGAAATAGGCTTGGGAACAAAATCGGTTATTAGCTCAATTTTACACGACGTAGTAGAAGATACCGACTACACAATTAGCGATATTGAACGTTTATTTGGTAGTAAAATTGCAAATATTATTGATGGTTTAACAAAAATTTCGGGAAATTTCGATGCACTTTCAATGCAAGCCGAAAACTTTAGAAAAATGCTTATGACTCTTTCCGAAGATGTGAGAGTTGTATTTATAAAACTTGCCGATAGACTCCATAATATGAGAACATTGGAATCTATGCCCGAAGAAAAACAACAAAAAATAGCAAGCGAAACAATTTTTATTTATGCACCATTAGCACACCGATTAGGATTATATGCAATAAAAACAGAATTAGAAGACTTAAGTTTAAAATTTCATTACCCCACTGTTTTTCAGGAAATTACAGAAAAAATACAAGCCACCGAAAAACAACGATTAGCCTATATCAATAAATTTACCATGCCAATTATCAATAAAATTGGAGAAACAGGAATAGACTACTCCATTACAGGTCGACCAAAATCGGTATATTCTATATGGAACAAAATGCAAACCAAGGGAGTTCCTTTTGAAGAGGTATTCGACTTATTTGCAATTAGAATAGTTTTTAACCCTACCAGTCCAGAATTGGAAAAACGAGAAAGTTGGAGTTTGTACTCAATAATTACAGATATTTACCAGCCAAATCCCGATAGACTAAGAGACTGGGTAAGCACACCAAAAGCAAACGGTTACGAAGCTCTTCATACAACACTGATGGGACCCGAAGGTAAATGGGTGGAAGTTCAAATACGAACTAAACGAATGGACGAAATTGCCGAAAGAGGTTATGCTGCTCATTGGAAATATAAAGGTTCTAACGATACCGAGGGTGAACTCGATAAATGGATTAAAGAAATTAGCAAACTTCTTGAAACACCAGAATCTGATGCTCTTGAATTTTTAGATGAATTTAAAATGAGCCTTTTTACATCGGAAATTTATGTTTTTACCCCAAAAGGTTTGTTAAGAAGAATTCCAAAAGGCTCAACCGCATTAGATTTTGCCTACGATGTGCATACAAATGTTGGTAATAGAGCAATTGGTGCAAAAATAAATCATAAACTTGTAGCACTAAGTTCTGTTCTTAATAGTGGCGACCAAGTTGAAATACTAACATCGGAAAAACAACTACCACAAAGAGAATGGCTTGAATTTGTAATAACAGCTAAAGCAAAATCGAAAATAAAAGACTCATTTAAATTTGAGAGAAAAAACAACATAGAAAAAGGTAAGGAGCTATTAGAAAAAAAATTTGAAGAACTTAATATTATAATCACTTCAAACATATACAGAAAACTTCTTGCTGGTTTTGAAACTAAAAGTAAAGACGATTTATATTGTAAAATTGGCAGGGGAATTATAGATTTAAAAAGTGTAAATAAAATTTTAGCAAACAAATCTAAAAATAAATGGATAAAATACTGGCAATTACAAATTAAAAAAACAACAACAACAAAAAAGAAAAAAACAGAAAATGCCAACAAAACCAAAAAAGTAGAACTTATTGACAATGTTGATGGAACAAATTTTACAATTGCTCAATGCTGTAAACCAATACCCGGCGACGATATTATAGGTTATATTGACGAAAACGATAAAATTATAATTCATAAAAGAAAATGCGAAAAAGCAGTAAAATTGATGACCGAATTTGGCGATAAAATTTTAACCCCCGAATGGAAAAGTCAAAAAATATACTCATATTTGGCAAGTATTAGCCTGTCGGGAATAGATAAAATAGGAATTGTAAACCGAATTACAGAGCTTATATCTAAAGACCTTCAAGTTAATATGAGGTCTATATATTTTAATTCTACTGATGGTGTTTTCGACGGCAGAATAGATTTATACTTATATAATACCTACGATTTGGATAAATTAATTACTGATTTAAAAAAAATTAATGGTGTAAACAAAGTGATTAGAGTTGGTAATTAATTGAATAACTTATAGTTACACGATAAAAAAACAGACTTGTAAATTAAAAATTAAAAAACAGTAAAAAAATTTGAATAATTCGCAAATTATTACCAATTTTGCAATCCATTTCAAAAATGTGAATTTAAAATAATAGAAATGTCAAAAGTTTGTGAAATAACAGGAAAAGGTGTAATGGGCGGGAACAACGTATCTCACTCAAATCACAAAACAAAAAGAACTTTCAGTCCTAATTTATTTAGTAAAAAGTTCTATTTGATAGAGGAAGATCGTTGGATAACTTTGAAAGTTTCTGCTTCTGGACTAAGAACCATTAATAAAAAAGGCTTAAATATAGCATTGAAAGATGCTAAAGCTAAGGGATATATAAAAAATTATTAATTGTTTTAGAAAAAATGCATTATGGCAAAAGCTAAAGGTAATAGAATACAGGTAATAATGGAGTGCACTGAACATAAAAACAGTGGAATGCCTGGCACATCAAGATATATTACAACAAAAAACAGAAAAAATACTCCAGAAAGAATAGAATTGAAAAAATATAATCCTATTCTTAAAAAAATGACTATTCACAGAGAAATAAAATAATACATTATGGCAAAGAAAGTAGTAGCAACACTTCAAAAAGGTTCTGGAAAAGAATACTCGAAAGTGATAAAAATGGTTAAATCACCAAAAACAGGTGCTTATACATTTAAAGAAGAAATGGTTACTAATGAAGAAGCCAAAGAGTATTTTTCAAAGTAATCACTAAAAAATTTTAAAAGCTTTCTTTTTAAGAAGGCTTTTTTTAAATCATAAATTTTGTTATTTATTTAAGACAAAACACATCAAACGAAAAAAAATATTATATTTGTACTGTAAAATTTAAAAAAAAAGAAATGAAAAAAGGATTATTAACACTATTAGTATTTGTTATATTGTTTGCTTCAAATGGTATTGCACAAAAATCGAAATTTGCACACATTAATTCAAGCGATTTATTAGCACTAATGCCCGAAAGAGCCGATGCACAAGCAAAATTACAAGCTTTTGCAAAAGAATTAGAAGACCAACTTACTATGATGAATCAAGAATTTCAAACAAAATATCAAGACTATGTAACTAAACAAGACTCTCTAAGCGTAACAATTAAACAAATGAAAGAGGAAGAATTACAAAGTTTACAACAAAGAATTCAAACATTTCAACAAACAGCACAACAAGATTTACAGAAAAAAGAACAAGAACTTTTACAGCCAATTATCGATAAAGCAAAAAATGCAATTAAAGAAGTAGCAAAAGAAAAATTATACTCTTGGGTGTTCGACACAAGCGTTGGTTCTCTTATTGTTTGGCCAGAAGATAGCGACAACCTACTTAACGATGTGAAAATTAAATTAGGAATAAAATAATAATTTCATAGTGCAAAAATATTAAAAAAGCCGTTTTTAACGGTTTTTTTTGTTTTTAATGAGAAGCCCATATAAAAATAACAAAGAGCATAAAAATGTTGAAACGGTGTTATATAAAGTCTATTATATATTTACATTTAATTTTGCTAAATCTTTTCCAAGTT
>DYMG01000100.1 GCA_020721655.1 Paludibacter propionicigenes
GTGCCAATAGTGCGACAATTGACACAATTTTAAAGGTGTTTAAGGCATTAAAAGCCGAAATAAATTTTAACGTAAAACTTGAAGATAATTTTGTTAAACTCGCTTAAAAAAAGCCGAACGCACAAAATATTATATTTGCAACAAATTTACAGAATTGAAAAAAAACAACATATTTAACAAATTTCCTTCAACTTTTTGGATTGCTAATACAGCAGAACTGATAGAAAGGCTTGCTTGGTATGGCTTCTATATGGTTTTTGCAATTTACCTTACCGCTTCAAAAGAAACAGGAGCTTTAGGCTTTTCGCAAGTAGAGAAAAGTTATATAATGAGTTTAGGCACAACCCTACTCTATCTGTTACCAATAATAACTGGCTCTATTGCCGATAAATTTGGTTACAAAAAAATTTTATTACTTTCGTTCGCTATTTACAGTTCTGGCTTTTTACTTTTGGGAAAAGCTACAAATTTTTCTAGCGTTTTTGCTATTTTTATTTATATTGCCATTGGCGGTGCATTTTTTAAACCAATTATTTCTGCAACAATTGCAAAAACTACAAATGAAAAAAATTCATCAATAGGGTTTGGCATTTTTTACTTAATGGTAAATATTGGGTCTTTTATTGGTCCGTTGTTTACGTCAAATTTACGTCAAAGCTCTTGGTATTCCGTGTTTTTATTTACTTCTGCTGTTTTTATACTTAACTTTATACTTATTTTATTTTTTTACAAAGAACCAGAGCGAATAAAAAACAACAAAACATTTAAATCATCAATAAGCGAATCGTTTATAAATATTTTTAAAGTCTTAAAAGACTTAAAATTTGTAATATTTCTTATACTAATTGCCGGTTTTTGGGCAATGTACTACCAACTATTCTACAGTTTGCCTGTTTTTATTGAACAATGGGTTGATACTTCAATACTATTCAATAAAATAAATTCAATTTCGCCATATATTGCAAACTTAATTGGCACCTCACAACATACAATTGCAGCAGAAATGATTACCAATATTGATGCAATGTATATAATTGTTTTTCAAATTATTATTTCCGCAATTGTTATGAAATTTAAGCCTTTAAATGCTATGATTTCGGGAATACTAATAGCATCAATAGGAATGGGGTTAATGTTTTTTTCGATGAACCCAGTTTTTTTACTTTTTGCAATTCTAATTTTTTCGCTCGGAGAAATGTCTAGCTCGCCAAAAATAACCGAATATATTGGACGAATTGCCCCAAAAGACAGAGTTGCAATGTATATGGGAACATCGTTTTTACCTGTTGCCTTAGGAAGTTCTATTGCTGGATACCTTTCGGGGAGCGTTTATCAAAACATTGCCGATAAAATCTCTATTATTTACAAAGATGGCTTGGCACGTGGAATAAACCTGCAAAAAATCAACAATAATTTTACACAAACCGATTTAATAAACGAATACTTGCAGAAAACAAACCAAACTTTAAACCAAATGAACAATTATTTATGGAGTGAATACCAACCTTACAACATATTATATGTATATGCAAGTATTGGGTTTATTACTACTTTAGGACTTTTAGCATACCACAAATTTGCTAATAAATAATTTTTTGAATACTAAACAATGAATTTATAATTTAGCTAAATAATTAAACAAATTGGGTAACTTAAAAAAACTTGCCGGACAAACTCTTATTTATGGGTTAAGTAGTATTTTAGGACGTTTCTTAAACTATTTATTAGTACCTCTTTATACTTACAATTTAATTGCAAACGAATATGGTATTGTTACAGAGCTTTATGCTTATGTAAGTTTTCTAATTATTATTTTAACTTACGGAATGGAAACAGGCTTTTTCAGTTTTTCGCAATCGGAAAAAAACACTGAAAAAGTTTATAGCACAAGTTTAATATCTTTATTTACAACATCTTCAATTTTTGTTATACTAATTTTAGCTTTTCACAAACAAATAGCATCTATAATTGAATACCAAAGCCACCCAGAATACATTCTTTGGTTCGGAATTATTATAGCTTTAGACGCTTTTACATCTATACCATTCGCAAAACTTCGCCAACAAAACAAGGCATATAAATTTGCAATAATTAAGTTTTCTAACATTATAATTAATGTATTACTGAACTTATTTTTCATTGTTCTTTGCCCTTATTTAACACAAAAAGACCCAAATTCGTGGGTAGCATTTTTCTCCGATGGGCAAATTAGCGTAAAATATATTTTCATTTCAAATTTAATAGCCAGTTTTATAACGCTACTAATGCTTTTACCAGAAATTTTTAACGTAAAATTAGCTTTCGATTCTAAACTACTAAAAAAAATGCTTATTTACTCAATCCCTCTACTATTAGCTGGTTTAGCAGGAATGGTTAATGAAACCTTAGATAGAATCTTACTAAAATATTTTTTACCCTCTGGAAGCGACATAATGCGAGAAATTGGAATTTACGGTGCAAACTATAAAATTGCAATTTTAATGACTTTATTCATTCAAATGTTCAGATATGCCGCAGAACCATTCTTTTTTGCCCAAGCAAAAGAAACAAACTCAAAAACCATTTATGCTCAAGTAATGAAATATTTTACAATTTTCGCTCTTTTCATATTTCTGTTTGTAATGCTTTTTCTCGATTTAATTAAATACTTTATAGGAAATTCATACCACGAAGGCTTAGCTATTGTTCCTATTATTCTTATGGCTAATTTATTTTTAGGTATAATTTACAACTTATCTATTTGGTACAAACTAACTAACAAAACAAAATATGGTGCTTACATTTCAATTTTTGGTGCAATTATAACAATAATTGCAAATATTATTCTAATACCTCAAATTGGTTATTTAGGCTCTGCGTGGGCTACTTTTATTTGCTACTTTACAATGATGTTACTATCGTACTATTACGGTCAAAAATATTTTAAAATTAACTACGATTTAAAATCAATATTTTTCTACTTCTTTTTAACTATAATCCTATTTTTTGGCTTTAAAATTTTAAACATCGAAAATAACATTATAAAATTCTCTTTATCAACAATTTTAACACTGTTTTTCATTACAATTGTATTTCTTAAAGAAAAAAGAAATATAAACAAAGTGAAAAACTATTAGTTTACTGCCAAAATGAAATTACATTTCTCAAAAAAAGCTTTACTAATTTTTACCATTTCATTAGCCTTTTTAACAATAGCCATTTTCCCTTTTGGGGAAAACAAACCTATAAAATACATAGAACGACACACAAACAAACTAAAAACAGAAAAAGTTGCCGGCGAATTTTGGCTTAAATGGTTATATAACAACCCTATTGGCGAACTTTCACTATACGCCTTAGTAAAACGAAAACTAATATCCGATTTCTATGGAAACCGAATGAATTCGGCAAATTCTAAAACAAAAATCGCAAAATTTATTTCCGATTTTAACATTGAAATGCACAAATTTGAAAACACTGATTACAAATCGTTTAACGACTTTTTTACACGAAAATACAAGCCCGAATTTATAAAAATAGATACTAACTCAAACGTTTTAATTTCGCCTGCCGATTCTAAAGTTTTAGCCTACAAAAACATACAAAATACTAATTTTATTGTAAAAGGTGCTAAATTCAACCTATCAGAATTTCTACAAAACGATTCATTAGCAAACGTTTACAAAGACGGCAGCTTATTTATTTTTCGCCTTTGTCCGGCAGATTATCACAGATTTCATTTCCCTTTTAGTGGAACAACCTTAAAAAACACAAAAATTAATGGCTTCTATTATTCAGTTTCGCCAATCGCATTGCGTAAAAACGTTGAAATATATTGTGAAAACAAAAGAGAATACACAATTTTTAAAACCCAATATTTCGACAATGTTATAATGGCAGAAGTTGGGGCTACTTTAGTTGGCAGTATTATCAACACTCATAAATCAAAAAAACTTTTAAAAGGCGAAGAAAAAGGTTTTTTTAAATTTGGAGGATCTACAATAATTTTAATATTAAAAAAAGGCACAATAAAAATAGACAACGACCTTATTAGCAACACACTAAACAATTTAGAAACAGAAATTAAATTTGGCGAACAAATTGCTTTAAAATACCATTAATTTATTATTTTTATGAAATTAAATTTATAAAAATTAATATTTCATAACCTCATTAGCCTCTCTAACTATTTTTTTAATCTCATTTTTTGTTAAACCAAGTTTTTCAAGAAAAGAAATATTTTTTTCAATCTCTTGACACAAAATAATATCGCTATCTAAAAGCAACTGTTTAATTCTTCTATTTATAGTAGATAAGCTGGTAATTGGGTGATAACCAGACTGGTCTATCCAATCTCTCAAATTATTTTTTTGCGGATAATCCCAACCTATTAGAGTTAAACCCGAACATTTTGCAAAACTTTTAGCATCTTCAGAAAACCGAGTATTTGTAACAATCATTCCCTTAATTTCAAATTTGTCATTCTCAGGCAATTTACTCAACTCAGCTTTAATATCATCAAACCTCGATTTTATATACATTGGTATTTTAACATCGTTTTGCTTTCTATCTCTATGAAACTTACACTCAATATAAATTTTTGTATTCTCATTAATTGCAATTACATCAACCTCGTGAGTTACACATTTTCCATTAATAATTTTCCCAACCTCAACACTATAGCCCTTTTTAGCCATTAGCCTGCCAACAAATTTCTCAAACGGATAACCCGACGGACCTAAATCTAAAACAGCCTCCTTTAAACGATACCTACCTGCTATATTTTCCGATTTTTTTTGCAAAACCGCATAAGCAATTTTATATATTTCTTTTGTTTTTATTCCATTATATAATTTTTTTGATATTTCTAAAACAGCCTCATTTATCTGTTCAGGTTTTGCCCCAGAACGAACTAAAGCACTTTTTAGCTTTTCAAAATCAAAAAAAACCTTTTCCCCAGAATTTTTATAAACCTCAATTTTTAAACTCTCGTCTATCATTTCATTTATTTTTTGTAAAAATAACATTATCATCACAATAATATTAAAATTACAATAACAATTAACTAAAAATATTAACTAACACCGAATACAAATAATATATAGTTCAACAAATGAATTATATAATGCCAATGCAATAGCTGTTTAATCCAATTCATATTGTACTTCCAAACAAATTTCGGAATGCTTTCGATATAAAATGTCATTTTAGGCAACACTAAAATTTAAAATACTGCACAAATGTCATTCAAAAAATGAAAACTGTAACTATTTATGCCAAAATTACAACTAAACGCATCGGCATAATGATTGCTAAAACAGACTCGTTGAATTAAAAAATAACTAAATAAAAATATAAAAATAAAGGAGATTAAATTATGAGTAAAATAATTGGAATTGATTTAGGAACAACAAACTCTTGCGTTTCTGTTATGGAAGGAAACGAAGCAGTTGTAATTCCAAATAGTGAAGGCAAAAGAACAACCCCATCGGTAGTTGGATTTATTGATGGCGGAGAACGTAAAGTTGGAGACCCAGCAAAACGACAAGCAATAACAAATCCTACAAAAACAGTATCTTCAATAAAACGATTTATGGGGGAAACTTACGATAAAGTTATATCTGAAATTAAAAGAATGCCCTATACTGTTGTAAAAGGCGACAACAACACACCTCGTGTTCAAATAAACGAAAGACAATACACAGCTCAAGAAATTTCGGCAATAGTACTTCAAAAAATGAAAAAAACTGCCGAAGACTATTTAGGACAAGAAGTTACTCGTGCAGTTATTACAGTGCCAGCATACTTTAGCGACTCGCAACGACAAGCTACAAAAGAAGCCGGCGAAATTGCAGGTTTAAAAGTAGAACGTATTATTAACGAACCTACTGCAGCTGCTTTAGCTTACGGCTTAGACAAAAAACATAAAGACCAAAAAATTGCAGTTTTCGACTTAGGTGGTGGTACTTTCGATATTTCAATTCTTGAATTAGGCGATGGCGTTTTTGAAGTACTTTCTACTGATGGCGACACTCACTTAGGTGGCGATGATTTTGACCAAGTTATTATTGATTGGTTAGCCGAATCGTTCTTAAAAGATGAAAACATAGATTTACGAAGAGACCCAATGGCACTGCAACGTTTAAAAGAAGCTGCCGAAAAAGCCAAAATAGAATTATCAAGCTCAACATCAACAGAAATAAACTTGCCATACATAATGCCTGTTGATGGTGTTCCTAAGCACTTAGTAAAAACTTTATCTAGAGCACAATTCGAACAAATTGCCGATAAATACATTCAAGCAGTAATTGAACCTTGTAAACGTGCCCTAAAAAACGCTGGAATTTCTACATCAAATATAAACGAAGTAATTTTAGTTGGAGGCTCTACTCGAATTCCAATTATTCAACAAAAAGTTAAAGACTTTTTCGGAAAAGACCCATCAAAAGGTGTGAACCCCGACGAAGTTGTTGCAATTGGTGCAGCTATTCAAGGTGGTGTACTTACCGGCGATGTTAAAGATGTTCTTCTTTTAGATGTTACTCCACTTTCTCTTGGTATTGAAACTATGGGTGGCGTAATGACCAGATTAATAGAATCGAACACTACAATTCCCACAAAAAAATCGGAAACATTTACAACTGCAAGCGATAACCAACCATCTGTAGAAATACATATTCTACAAGGCGAACGCCCAATGGCAAATGGAAACAAATCTATAGGTCGTTTTCACTTAGACAGTATTCCGCCAGCACCACGTGGTGTTCCTCAAATTGAAGTAACTTTTGATATTGATGCAAACGGAATTTTAAGCGTTACAGCAAAAGACAAAGGAACCGGAAAAGAGCAAAGCATAAGAATTGAAGCCTCATCAGGACTTTCTGACCAAGAAATTTCAAGAATGAAAGCCGAAGCTGAAGCTAATGCCGAATCGGACAAAAAAGAAAAAGAACGAGTTGACAAACTAAACCAAGCTGATGGTTTAATTTTCCAAACCGAAAAACAACTAAAAGAATTTGGCGATAAATTACCTGCCGATAAAAAAGAGCCTATTGAAAAAGCCCTTGCAGAACTTAAAGAAGCTCACAAATCGCAAGATTTAACCAGAATTGATATAGCAATGAAAAGCCTAAACGATATTTTCCAAGCAGCTTCTCAAGAAATGTACAACCAACAAAATCAGAATGGCGGACAACAAGCTCAGAACCCTAATGCAAATCAGGAAAACGCACAAAGCTCTAAAACAGATGAAGTTACCGATGTCGATTTTGAAGAAGTGAAATAAATCTCGAAATAAGATTTAAAAACACATACCCAAACCGCTGTAAAAAAATATTTACAGCGGTTTTTTTTATTTATGAAATACTTTTCATAGCATGTACAGCCTGTGCATTTTTATCTCTTTGTCAATAAATTAAATAACTCCTCGTTAATATAATAATTTCCAGTTCCCAATTTATCTTTTCGCAACATTTTATCGTCTGCCAGTTTATTTAAATAATTTGCA
>DYMG01000030.1 GCA_020721655.1 Paludibacter propionicigenes
GCTAATAAAATATCGTCAATTTCCTTAATTTTTGTTTTCGGATATTGCTCATTTGGCTTAACTTCCAATGCTTTTGTATAATTGGTTTTTGCGTTGGTATAGTCTTTAGCTGTTAGTTTTTGGTCGGCAGCTTTAATAAGAGCTTGATATTGTTCGTCTATTTTTTTTTGTTCTTCATTAACCGCTAAATTGTTTAATAATTTATCAATTTCCGCTAATTTTTCTTTAGGATAAGCTTCATTTGGTTTAATTGTTAAAGCTTCCTCAAAATTTGTTTTTGCAACAGCATACTTTTTTTGTACAAAATTATTATTTCCATTAGAAATTAATTTTTTATAATTTTTTTCAGAATCTGCTAATAAATCAATAAGTTTTTCACATTCATCAATACGTTTATCGGCAAAATCAGAATAAGGGTCAATATTTATTGCTTTATTATATAAAACTAAAGCTTTTTGGTAATCTTTTTTATCGAATTGTTCATTTGCTTGAGCAATAACAACATCAAATTGTTCTGTTTTACCGGCATTTTTAGCAGCTTTTTCTTTAGCTTTTATAAGAGCCTCACATTTAACAATTTGGTTGTCGGCATAATCATTATAAATATCGGCATCTAAAGCTTTATCGTATAAATCTATTGCGGCTTCGTAATTTTTTGCATCAAATTCTTTATCGGCTAAAGCTAAGTAATTGTTAGATGATTTTTTCTCAATTTCTTGTTTTTTTGTAACTACTTTTTCCACTTCAACTTTTTGTTTTTCGGTATATGGTTTATCGTAATCGAAATAATTTGTTTCCTCATCAAAAACAATTTTTGTAACCGGACTGTCAATTTCCTTTACTTCAAGCCCATCAACGAAGTTAAAAATATCTATTTCAAAATCGAAATTATATATATAGTTAGTTTCTTTTACATTAGTGTTTACAGTAATTTTTTTGCCAACTTTTCCTTCTTTGCTTATTTTTATGGTATAAATAGCATTAAAATCTAAATTTACATTAAACAATCCAAAAGTTTTAGATGTAAGGGTTTGAGTTTTTACATCGTTTTTAAATATTTCTACAGTGGCACCAACCAAAGGCTTTTTTTCTGAAGTAATTTTACCTTTAAATTCAAGAAATCCAATTTCCAATTTTTGGGCGAAAAGATTAACAAATGATACAGAAAAAATAAGTAATAATATGAGTATTTTAAAACGTTTATTCATAGCTTTTTAAAAAATAACAAATATAAATAAATTAGTTTACAAATTAATCTATAAAAAATGAGTTTTACTAAAATACCTTAAATCGGAATTCGTGAACGTAGGTTACAAATACTGTCTGCTAATGTATATGATATGTCTCTTTTTATATCACAAATACAATTATTATATTGATATACAAATAGTTGATGAGGTTTTTGGTTTTTTTAAGTAAGTTGCCGTGGAACGGTCTTAAACTGCAAAATATAATTGGTTTAGCAGTTTTTTGATTTTAAAATATAATTTTAGTAAAAAAGATATTGCTGTGAATAATGCGGGTTAATTCTATAAAAAATAATTTTTTAAGAAATTTTTCAGCTTGCTTTAATATTATTTTATAACAGTAATATTCCCAGACTCTTCGTGCTCTGCACCATTATAGTCTTTAAATTTAGCAAGCCATTTATAAACTCCAGTTTGAACAATTTTATTATTGTTTACTGTTCCGTTCCATTTTTCTGACTGTTTTCCTGTTTCATCAAATTTATTTGTTTGCCAAATAATTTCGCCCCATCTGTCGTAAATAATTAATAAAAAGTCGTCGTCGATAATGCCATCGCCCAAAACGAAAAAGCTATCATTTTTTGCATCATTATCTGGAGAAAATGCCGTAGGAGCATAGAATGTATAACCTTCTTTTATCTCTACAATATATGTTATTGTATCTTTACAGCCTTTTGTAGAAATAGCAATTAACTCAACATTATATATTCCCGAACTTTGGTAAGTGTGAATTGGATCTAACAAATTTGAGTTTTTACCATCTCCAAAGTCCCAATTGTAAGGTATTCCGTTTGTTGATGTGTTTGTAAAGTTTACAGTTGGGTCAATATAAGTAGGCACTAATGGAGTGTAAGTAAAATTAGCAACAGGTTGTTCCCAAACCGAAATAAAGTTCGAATAAATATTACTATTTGTGCAACCATTTACTGATGTAGTAATTAATTCTATATTGTAATACCCAGGTTTTGTATAAGTATGAAGCGGATTTTTTTCTGCCGAAAGTGGTGTGTTGTCACCAAAATTCCAAATATGTGTTTGTCCTACTTCTGCATTGTTATTGTTAAAATTAACTGTAAGAGGAACGCATCCAGAATTTATATTGGCACTTACATTTATTGTTGGTAAAGGTTTAACTGTAACAAAAACCGAACTTGAACCGGTATTTCCACAAGCATCTATAACAGAAATATTATACCAATTTGTTTGTTCTGGATAAATATAAATTGGATTATGAATAGTGTCGCCGTTGTTATTTGTAAATATGAATGGCTCTACTCCGCCTGTTGTTGTTGGAGTTACCAATACGCTATCACCATAACAAATTTCTTTTGTATTTTGTAATAACGACATTGTTATATCTGTAGAAACATTTATAGTTGTATAAGCTAAATTGCTTGCACAAGCATTCGCATCAACTGCAGTTGCTAAATATGTGTTTGTAATTGTTGTGTTTACTGTTATGTTTGAATTAGTAGGTACACCATTCCAATAGTAAGTGTATGGTTCTGTTCCGCCAGTACCGCTAATATTTATTTGAGCTGTTTGCCCAAAACAAATATTTTGGTTTTCGGTTACACTTATTATAAATTCGTTTGGTTCAATAACTTCTGTACTGTCAACAATAGTACAAGCATTAGCATCTGTAATTGTAACAGTATAAAGTCCGGCGTATAAATTACTTATTGATGGGTTTACCGATGAAGTGTTCCATTCAAAACTATACGGAGGTGTTCCTCCAAGCCCTTCTACGGCAGCGTTTCCATTGCTTCCTCCAAAACAAAGAATATCAGTATGTGTAATTGCCGATGTTAAAGCTGTAGGATTTAGCACATTTACAAACGTTTCTGTATATGCACAATTATTAAGTGAAACTATTAACCCAATAGTTTGTATTCCATCGGTATTCCAATTTGCATAGTGCGGACCCATTCCTATGCCGGTTGTAACATTAGCATTCCCCCAATTCCAAATGTAAGTACAGCCAGGGTTTCCTGTTCCTGTATAATTTATAGTTGCGGTATTTCCAAAACAAGGAATGTTCGATATTGTAAAATTTGAGGTTGGTATTTGCGTAAGTAAAATATTTACGGTATCAGAATCAATACAGCCATTTCCATTATCTTCAAGCCAAACTAAAGAATAATAATTTGTATAATCAACAGTTATGGTTGCATCAGGATTATTTATTGATGGGCTAAAATTAACATTTCCGCCAGAAATAACCGACCAATATCCATTTCCTACACTTTGAGTTGCATTTAAATTATAATTTAAAACACAAACCTCATCGTCTAAACCAGCGTTTGCGTTAGGCATTTGGGTTACATTTACTGTATGTTCGTCGGTATTTGTACAAGCATTTGCATCGGTTCCTGTAACAAAATAAGTTGTGTTTGTTGTTGGCGAAACATCAATATTATCGGTTGTTTCGGTAGTATTCCATATATATGAAACGCCTCCGTTTCCTGTTAATGTTGTTGTTTGTCCGCTACAAATATTTGTGTTTCCTATTATGCTTATTGTTGGCGAAATATATACAGTTACGGTTATTTGTGTTGTTGCTGTGCAACCGGTTGCGTCGGTTCCAATTACTGTATAAGTTGTTGTTGCTGTTGGGGTTGCAGTTACAGTACTTCCTGTTGTTGATGATAATCCGGTTGAGGGATACCACTCGTAAGTTAAAGCACCACTTACTGTTAATGTTGATGAAAAAGTTGGGCAAACATTTTCTGGTGAAGCAGTTGCATTTATAAATAGTTGTAGTGGCTGATTAACAGTTATTTCGTGAGTTTCGGTACAGTTGTTATTATCGGTTACAGTTAGTATGTAATTGTTTGAGTATAAGTTGCTAATATCTTGCGTGTTAGCCCCGTTCGACCAGTTATAATAATATGAAGGCATTCCTCCGGAAACATCAATATCTACTGAGCCATCGTTGCCATTAAAACATGTAGCATCTACAATATTTTGTGTTGTAATTATTATTGGGGTATTTAGGTTAATTATTTCAATAGTGTCTGTTTCTATACAGCCTACGTTATCGGTTACTGAAACTATATATGTTCCGGCAACTAAATTTGATACATTTTGTGTGTTTCCTACATTTGGCGACCAAGTATATTGATATGGAGAAGTTCCTCCTATTACAGTTAAATTTGCTGTTCCTGTATTATCGCCAAAACAAAGCACATTTGTAATATTTTGGGTTATTACTATTTGTGTATTTGTGTTTATAAGTGTTGCAGAATCTAAAACTTGGCAATTATTTGCATCGGTAATTAGTACAAAATAATTGCCTACACTTACATTTGAAATAGTGCTGTTATTTGAAATAACAATTCCTACTTCGTCGGTCCATTCATAAGCGTAAGGTGGAGTTCCGCCAAGTGCGGTAGCTGTAATGCTACCTGTGCTTGTTCCATAGCAAAGTATGTTGTCAAAAATAATTGTATCGTGAAGAGGGTTGTTTGTAGGTACAATTGCTACATCTGGAACAAAAGTAGTATCAATAAAAAAGCCATCGATAAACCAAGGCATAAAAATTGGTGGTCCAAAAAGAGGTGGACCGGCAAACGAGCCTAAATTTATTGTATCTTCATAAAGTAAAAAACTACCAGAGTAAATTGGATTTGATTGAGTTCCAATGCTGTAAGAAATATCTAAAACTTTAATGTAAAAATCAACATCAACAGAATCTCTAACCATATTTGTTAGCCAAGGATCTATAGTGTGAGTTATTGTTACTGGAAGTGTATCGTAATCGTAGCAAGGTAAGCGTAATTGCAAATCGTAATCGGCACAAAATTTAATACTATCGGTAGTACCAGATTCGATAACCACACCCAAGGTATCAAGCACGTTATAATCTACATTAATTGGAAATTCAAAAATATTCCAAACATTTGGGTAGTGATTAGGTAAAATTGGGATTCCAAACCATGTGTATTCTTGATTATCTTCAAAACTAAGGGTTTGGTTCATTGTATTGGTAAATAGGAGCTCGGCATCTATTAAATCCCACGATAAATCTGCTGTAAAATCGTCGCCAGATATAGGGTCGGTAAATATGTAAATACTTGTGTCTCCTTCTTCGTATTGCATTGCTTGACTAACAGCTTCTAAGCCTTGCATAGATGGTATATAAGATAGATAATGGCAAGTTACTTCTATAAATTTAATTATATCGAGATTTATGTGTAAATATTCGCTATTTCCCCAAGTATAGAGGCGTTGTTCATTTTCAATCCATTTAGTGTAATTTTGAATATTTGGTATTGAAATGCTCCCACTTATTCCTATTAAATCGTAAAAAATAGTTGGGAATTCTAGTGGCCAGCCAGTGGCATCGGTTAAAAAATAAACAGAGTCTATAATTGTACTTCCTGTATATGGGTCGGTATGGTATGCAACCCAAGGAATAACGTATTCTCCATTTATTAAGTCAACTAAAAAAATATCGAACGTATCTAACTGAATATCAATTGGATCGAATACATGCATTGTGTCCCACGATATGTTAAAAGGGTCTGTTGGGTCGGAATAAATAAGGTCGGCGTGGGCTTGCATATCCATATTTAAATAGAGTTCAATTTTGCCAGCATCGGGCCAATCGGCATAAATATCCCAATTGTCGTAATCTGTTGGGTGAACTATTGTGTCTTGTTCGCGATATTCTGATGGTATTGTTTCCCAACTTCCGTTTGAAAACGAGCCATTTGGGGGGAAATCCATTTTTATTTTTGTTGGGTAGTTTACTTTTGCAGCACCACCACTCCATCCGGTCATTTCAAAAATTAGTTGCATACTTGCGTATGCACCGTAGTCGAAAATAACGCCTACAGAATCGTCGATAGGCCAAGGTATTTGATATACATAAGAATATTGATCAGCGTATGGACCTACGGTAAAATCAACAAGTGTATCAACTCTATTAATGCTCCAAACAGTTGAACTGGGACCCCACATTCCTACAGTATCAGAATACCAAGGAACATCGTGAATTACAGTATTTTGTGATTTTGTTTTTAACGCAAACAAAGCAATTACAACTATTAAAAATATTTTTAATTGTTTAATGTTCATTATTGCTTAAAAAAGTTTTCACATACAAAGATACAATTTTTTAGATATTTAAGTTTTTTTTTCATTTTTTTTTCCCATTTTTTTATAGTTGGCAGATTCAACAATACAAATTTGTGATATTATTTTGTTTATAAAAATTTAGTATCTACATTTGCACCATTGTTGCATTTAACAAACTGTTGCATTTATGAATCCAAATGAAGTCTTAATAAAATATAAATTAAAGAGAACAAGTTGTCGTGAGGGTATAATTTCGGCTATAATGAAAGAGCATAAACCCTTATCTGAGAGTGAAATTCGCGATAAATTAGAAGGTAATTACGATAGAACTACTTTTTATCGTTCATTTAAAACTCTCGAAGAAACTAAAATAATCCACAAAATAGTTATTGACAATCACGTAGTTAAATACGCAATTAATAATTATATAACAAAAAAACCAGACCACGCCCATTTTTATTGTCAAATATGCAACACAGTTAAATGTTTAGAAAATGTTCCTATACAGCAACTTAATTTGCCATTGGGCTATGTTTGTTTCGAAACAGAATTAATAATAAAAGGGACTTGCAATTTATGCCAAAAATTAACATAATAATTATTTGCATTTTATTGATATCGTCGAATATTTTTTCTCAAAACAATAATTTTCATTTAAATGGTAAAATTGTTGATGATAAAAATAATGCTTTGCAAGGTGCATCAATACTTTTAAAACCAATAAACAAAGGCACTACAAGCAATTTAAAAGGCAATTATATTATAGATGGCTTAAAAAAAAGTAAATATGTTATTGAAATATCGTTTATAGGTTACAAAAATTTAACAGACACAATACTAATAGAAAAAAACACTGTTTATAATGCCTCTTTAACTACAGAAATTCTAAGTTTACAAGAAATAGTTATTTCCGATAATTCTAATGAAATTAATAAAAAACAACAATCATTAAATGTAGAAATAGTAAATAACACATACTTGAAAGAAAACATGGGCGGAAGTTTAAGCAAGTCTTTAGCCCGACTACCCGGTGTTTCAACAATGGATATAGGCACTGGGCAATCAAAACCTGTAATTCGTGGTTTGGGTTTTAACCGAGTAGTAGTTGTAGAAAATGGCATAAAACACGAAGGTCAGCAATGGGGTGCCGATCACGGCTTAGAAATAGACCAATTTGCTGTTGATGACATAGAAGTAGTAAAGGGACCAAGTTCCCTAATGTACGGGTCTGATGCAATTGCTGGTGTTATAGACGTTAAACAAAACAAAATCCCTTTAAATAACACAATTAATGCAAATATCGATTTAATTGGCAAATCGAATAATAATCTTTTAGGAAGTTCGATTTTGTTTTCTACTCGAAAAAATTGGTTTTTTTTAAATTTACGTGCCACATATATTAATTATGCCGATTATAAAGTGCCTACAGATAGTGTCGATATTTATTCGTATAAAGCGGCTTTGTACAAAAACCAACTAAGAAACACCGCAGGTTTTGAAAAAGATTTTCATTTAGTTTTTGGAATTATAAAAGATAAGTTTAGTAGTAAATTTTTTTTAAGCAGCGTTAATAGTAAAAACGGATTCTTCGCCAATGCACACGGCTTAGAACCTCGAAATGTAAACACCCAAATTCACGATGAATTTAGTAGAGATATTCTATTTCCTTATCAAGAATTTAAGCATTATAAAATTATTAATAAAAATAAATGGAGTTTTAACAATTTAAAAATAGAAGCAGATTTGGGATTTCAAAATAATTTTAGGCAAGAATGGAGTGAGTATGTAAATCACGGTTATATGCCCGCAACTTTTCCAGATTCTTTAATTTTTCCTGCAAATTTAGAGCTTCAATTTAATAAAAATATTTATTCGGGCAAAATTATAACAACATATTCATTATCTGAAAACACAAATTTTTCTGCTGGATTAAACGCAGAATATCAACAAAATATGGTTGATGGAAGAGGTTTTATTATTCCTGCTTTTACTCAAACAAATTATGGAATTTTTGCATTAGTTAAACAAGTGTTTTCTCAAAAACATATTGTTCAAATAGGTATTCGTTACGATTTAGGGAATATAGCAACAGAAAGCTATAATGATTGGTTTTTAAGTCCAAACGAAACAAACATTTCGTATTCTTATTTGCAAAGAGCAGAAAAAATTAATCGTAATTTTTCAAATTTTACTTACTCATTGGGTTATAATTATAATTTAGAAAAAATTGCACTTAAAATTAATGCTGGTAAAAGTTTTAGGATGCCTATTGCAAAAGAATTAGCAGCAAATGGCGTTAATTATCACAACTTTAGCTACGAAGTAGGCAATTCAAATATAAAACCCGAAATTTCATATCAATTAGATGCCGGATTTGAAGTTTTAAACAAAAAATTTGCTTTTGGTGCTACACCATTTTTAAATTATTTTTCAAACTATATTTATTTAAACCCTAGTTCACAACACGACCGCCTTTATGGAAATGGAAATCAAAGTTTCTATTATACCGAAAGCGAAGTTTTGAGATATGGTGCAGAAATACACTCTCACTATCAGTTATTTAAAAATATAAAACTGGGTTTTATTGGCGAATATGTTTATTCAGAACAATTATCTGGCGAGAAAAAAGGATATACAATACCTTTTTCGCCACCAACAAATGTTTTGTTTAATGTAAAATATAGCAGAAATAGTATAACCTTTGTTCAAAAACCTTATTTATCAATAGATTATATATTAACTGCAACTCAAAAAAATATAGTCCCTCCAGAAGAAATTACAGAAGGATTTCAACTAATAAATATACGTTTTGGGGGCGATTTAAAAGTGAAAAATAGTATCGTGAAAATATCTATGCAGATACAAAACATACTAAATACAAAATATTTTAACCACACAAGTTATTATAGACTTATAAATGTGCCGGAATCTGGCAGAAATTTTATTATAAATATCTCAATACCAATATCATTAAAAATTAAAAGTGAACTTAAAAATGTGTAAAAATTTAAAATGAACGCAAAACTTAAATTAATTGGAATTTTATTTTTAGCAGGAGTATTTTCTGTCAGCTCTTGTAAAAAAGATGAGAAAGAACCTACAGTAGCAAAACCTCAAATTACCCTTAGCGAAGTAGGGCTTGAAAATAGTAAAATAGGGTATATTAGCTCAGATTTACACTTAGAAGCCGACATTGTTGCCGAAGGAAAAATAAATACCGTAAAAGTGGAAATTTACCCCGAAGGTAGCGGTACTTGGGAGTTTGACACTACATATACTGAATTTTCGGGATTAAAAAATACAATTTTTCATAAACACATCGACATACCTTTAACTGCTGATACCGGCAATTATCATTTACATTTTATAGTTATTGATATGCTTGGTAATGAAACAGTAGCAGAATCGGAATTGAAAATTATGCAACCAACCGATACGGTTGCACCAATAATTACTGTTACTTTATCGCCAACAGAAAATCAAAGTTTTGTAGATGGACAAACAATAACCATAACTGGTAATTTAACCGACGACCAAGCTCTTGGTGGAGTTTATATAGCTTTAGTTCGTGCCGACCAAAATTTAACAGATGCTGAAATTAATAGTACAAATACAATAACATTACTACACAATCAAAATTTTATAAGTCCAACATCGTACAGTTTTACCGCAAGTATAAATGTTGGTGCAACAATGGATAATAACAACCCTCCAAAACCAGCAACTTGGACTCCGGACAATTATTATATTCTTGTAAAATGCAAAGATGCTTTTGGCGGAAACTGGACTTTTTCAAATCATTACAATATAGTACTAAATTAATTTAAGCAATGAATCCTGCAAAAATTCTTATTATAGTAAGTCTTGTAGTTTTTAGTATTACATCTTGTAAAAAAGAAACCACCGAAATAGACAAACAAAAGCCAGAAATTATTATAAATATTGATGGAACTTTTCCTCTAAATTGCGATACTTTGTATTTTGGCGAAACGTTTAATGTTAAAATGCTTTTTTCCGATAATTTTGAATTAGGATCTTATAGTATAGATATTCACAACAATTTCGACCATCATTCGCATAGCACTGAAGTTACAGAATGTCAGTTAAATCCAATAAAAACACCGATAAATCCATTTACATATATAAATGATTTTACTATACCTGTTAGCCAAAAACAATACCAAACAAATTTGCCAATTTTAATACCCACAGAAAACGAAAACGGTATTTTTGATGAAGGTGATTACCATTTTTTTATAAGTTTAACCGATAAAGAAGGCTGGTCAACTCAAAAAGGATTTAGCATTAAAATTTTGAAAAGATAAACTTGCGTAAGCCACAAATTAGTGATTAATAGCTAATTTATGGCTTACGTATTTAATTCCAAGTTAATTTAATAGAAAACATATTAGGATATTTTGCAGTAACTTCTTCGTAATTTACATTTTTGCAATTAGCTAACTCTAAGGCTTTTACACACCAGCCTATAACTCTATAATCTAAAAGTTTGCTTGTTGTCATCATTTTAGTACAACTAAGTACCAAAGAATGTTTTTCAACCTCGTCTATTTCAACATTTACTGGTTGGTAATACAACGCAATAATTCTTTTAGAAGCTTTCATTAGAGATTGAGGAGAAGCAATCATTAAAAAAACCTTATAAACACCTTTTAAACCAAATTCTGCACTAAAAGCACCTGCAGTAAGAGCTGCTTTTTTCTCATCGTTATTGAAAAAAAGTTCAGCAATTTTTTTAAGTGGAACATAATAAAATTTTTCAATATCGTACCAATTACCTGTTTGTATAACTCCATTATATACAGCCTTAGTTTCTGAAGGTAATGAATTTATCCAATCGTTAAATTTAGAGCCATACATTTCTTTTACAAAATTGCGTGTTGCTACTAATCCTGTGCCTTTTACATCCATAATTTTTTATATTTTATATAATTTTTGTAATATGTAAAAGTACTAAACTTTAGATAATAAAAAAATGCCCCATTCAAATTATATGTATTTAGCTATATATAAGGCTGTTTAGCCATTTAAAAATATTAGATTTGTAAAAATAATATCAACAAAATTTAAAATATTTAATAATTTTTTTGATTTATGTTCTAATATTATATTTCTTTGTATCGAAAATGTATAATTAAAGTATTTTATTATGTCAGACATTAGTTCAAGAGTAAAATCAATTATTGTTGATAAATTAGGAGTAGATGAAAATGAAGTTTCTTTAGAAGCAAGCTTCACTAATGATTTAGGTGCAGATTCTTTGGATACTGTGGAGTTAATAATGGAATTCGAAAAAGAATTTAATATTGCTGTACCAGACGATCAAGCTGAAAATATCACTACAGTAGGAGACGCTATCAGATTTATTGAAGATAACGCAAAGTAAAAATTTATTATCTCCAGGCAAATTTTATGGGTAAAAATATAGAACTAAAAAGAGTAGTTGTAACAGGTTTAGGTGCTGTAACACCATTAGGTAAAACATCTGAGGAAACTTGGAATAATTTGGTTAATGGCGTAAGCGGATCTGATATGATTAAGCTTTTTGATGCTTCAAAATTTAAAACAAAATTTGCCTGCGAGGTGAAAAATTTTGAGCCTAACGACTATTTTGATCGAAAAGAAGGAAGAAAACTCGACAGATATGCCCAGTTTGCTTTAGTTTCGGTAGAAGAAGCCGTTAAAGACTCAAAATTAGATTTAGAAAAAATTAACAAAGATAAAACTGGAGTTATTTGGGCATCGGGGATTGGTGGTATTACAACATTTTTAGATGAAGTTATGAACTTCTCATCTGGAGATGGAACACCACGATTTAGTCCATTTTTTATTCCAAAAATGATATCAGATATTGCAGCTGGTCATATATCCATAAAATATGGATTTAGAGGTCCAAATTTTGGAACTGTTTCTGCTTGTGCTTCATCTACAAATGCTATTATAGACGCTTATACTTACATAAGTTTAGGAAAAGCCGATATTTTTGTAGCAGGCGGGTCGGAAGCCTCAATAAATGAAGCAGGTATGGGTGGTTTTAACGCAATGCAAGCAATATCAACAAACAACGAAGAATATAAATCTGCTTCTCGACCATTTTGTAAAACAAGAGATGGTTTTGTTATGGGAGAAGGCGGAATTGCTTTAATTCTTGAAGAATATGAGCACGCAATAAAAAGAGGTGCAACAATTTATGCCGAATTAATTGGTGCAGGAATGAGTGCCGATGCATACCATTTAACAGCCCCGCACCCAGAAGGAAATGGAGCATACAATGTTATGAAAAATGCAATTGAAGACGCACAAATTAAACCCGAAGAAGTTGATTACATAAACGTACACGGTACTGCTACTCCTTTAGGCGATTTATCTGAAACACAGGCGATTGAAAGAGTTTTTGGAGAGCATGCTTATAATGTAAACATAAGTTCAACAAAATCTATGACCGGACACTTGCTTGGTGCTGCTGGAGCTATGGAGGCAATGGTTGCAATTTTATCTATAAAACACGGAATTGCTCCTCCCTCAATAAACGTAAAAGAACTAGATGAAAGAATTAATTCTAAATTAAATCTTACACTTCACAAAGCTCAAAAAAGAGACATTAAAGTTGCATTAAGCAATACTTTTGGCTTTGGCGGACACAACGCTTCGGTTATTTTTAGAAAATTATAAGCAAAATTGTGCTTTTAAAATCGTTTAGAAATAACAAAGTAAATCCTGAATTTAAACAAACTTTAATTAGTATTATTGGTTTTAAACCTAAAAATGCAATCCTTTACCAAAGTGCCTTAACACACAAATCGGTAAAAGAGGTTGATAGTTATGGAATATCAATAAATAACGAACGACTCGAATTTTTAGGCGACTCGGTTATTGATACTGTTATAGCTGATTTTCTTTTCAATAAATACCCTAAAGAAGATGAAGGTTTTCTAACAAACTTGCGTTCTAAAATAGTAAAACGTACCCATTTAGATAAATTAGGAAAAAGTATAAATTTAGATATTTTAATAAAAGCATCGGCAAGAAACTCATCTGTAACAAGCCATATACTTGGCAATGCTTTAGAAGCTTTAGTTGGTGCAATTTACTTAGATAGAGGCTACAAATATGCCAGCTATTTTATTATTGAAATTCTGCTAAAAAAACATGTAAATCTTCAAGAACTAAAAGATACTGAAGATAATTTTAAAAGCCTGCTAATAGAATTTGCACAGCATAATAGAATTACGCTCGATTTTAAAACAGAAATTTTAAAATCAGAAAATAGTAGCGTAAAAAAATTTGAATCTATCGTTATTTTTGATGGCGAAGAAAAAGGCAGAGGTATAGGATTTTCAAAAAAAGAAGCCGAACAAAAAGCATCGCAAATAAGTTTAAAAAACATACAAAATAATTAAGCTCTTTTAAAAAACAACAACTTATGATTTTTAGTTTTCAAGATTCATTTTCTGCTTTTATGGTATTGTTTGCCATTATTGATATAGTAGGCTCAATTCCAATAATTATTGACATAAAGAAAAAAACAGGAGACGTGCAACCACTAAAAACATCGTTGTTTTCTCTTTTAGTATTATTCATTTTTTTATTTTTAGGCGATAGTATTTTAACTGTTTTTGGGATAAATGTAGAATCTTTTGCAATAGCAGGCTCGTTTATTATATTTTTCCTTGCAATGGAAATGGTTTTAAATATTGAAATTTTTAAACACGATTCTTCAGAAAAAAAATCTAATATTGTACCTTTAGTTTTCCCACTAATTGCAGGTGCAGGCTCTATAACAACGCTTATTTCGTTAAAAGCAGAATACTCAACACTAAACATAAGCATAGCTATAATACTTAATATTATAGTAGTTTATTTTGTTTTAAGAGGCACAAATTTTATAGAAAAAATGCTAGGGCAAGGTGGTATTTTAATACTACGAAAAATATTTGGAATTATTTTATTATCAATAGCTATAAAACTATTTATTTCAAATACAGGAATTATCATTAAATAATGGCAGAAATTATTATTTATACCGATGGTGCTGCAAAAGGAAATCCTGGAAATGGTGGGTATGGCACAATTTTAATATCTGGTAAATTTAGAAAAGAACTTTCAGAAGGATATAGGTTAACTACAAACAACAGAATGGAACTTTTGGCTGTAATAGTTGGACTTGAGGCTTTAAAAACAGAAAATAACGATGTTACAATTTATTCAGATTCAAAATATGTTATAGACTCTATTGAAAAAAATTGGATTGTAAATTGGCTCAAAACAGATTTTAAAGGCAAAAAAAATAAAGATTTATGGCTTCAACTTTTACAAACATATAAAAAACAAAAAGTTAAATTTGTATGGGTAAAAGGTCATTCAGGAAACATTGAAAATGAAAATTGCGACAAACTTGCTGTAAAAGCCTCCGAAAAAAAGACTCTTTTAATTGATGAAGTGTATGAAAACACTATAAAAGAACAGAACGAGAACACAATATTTTAACCAATAATAATCATTTTTTGACTTACACATTAAAAAGTGTACCTTTGCAAACTTTACAATAATACTTGACAAAATGGATAGAAATTCAATAATTGGAATTGTTTTAATTGGAGTTATACTAATTGGATATAGCTTTTATATGCAACCAACAGAACAAGAACTTAAAATTCAAAAAGAAAAAGCTATTGCATTTCAAGATTCTATAAACAAAGTTGAAGCACAAAAAATAGCAGCGACAAAATCTAATTTTGTAGATACAACAAAAATTTTAGCCAATACAATTGTTAATTCTGAAATAGCCGACTCAATAAAAAACAACGAACTTTACGAATCGTTAGGTGTTTTTGCAAACGGAGCAAAAGGCGAAAACGAATACTACACAATTGAAAATGAGTTGATTAAAATTAAGGTTTCATCAAAAGGAGGAAGAATTGTTTCCGCAATATTGAAAAAATACGACTCTTTTGATTCTATTCCTGTAAACCTTATAAACGAAGAAAGAAGTAAATTTAACTTAACATTTTTTGCAAACAATAGAAATATAAAAACCGAAGAACTATATTTTGTTTCAGAAAATAAAAAATCTGTTATTATAAACAAAACCGAACAAAAACTTTCATTGAAAATGAAGGTTAGTGAAGACAAATATATTGAGTACATTTATTCATTAAAACCAGAATCTTATTTTTTAGAATATAGCGTTAATTTTATTGGACTAAACAACACAATAGCATCGAATATTGGCGATATTTCTTTAGATTGGCACGTTGATATACCTAAAGTTGAACAAAGTGCAAAAAATGAAAATTTATACACAAATTTATACTATAAAATAAAAGAAGAAGACGTTGATTACCTTTCGGAAACCGGCGACAAAGACGAAGATATTAGAACAGCTTTAAGGTGGGTGGGTTTTAAAGACCAATTTTTCTCAATAATATTAATTGCAAAAAATCAATTTAGCGATGGGAAATTATCATCAAAAGAAATTTACGAAAAAGATACGGCTTATATAAAATCGCTTTCAGCAAATTTATCGATACCATACGTAGCAGAAAAAAATCTAAAAACCGACTTTATTTTTTATTTTGGACCTAACAAATTCGACCTTCTACAAGACTATAGCGAAACCACAAAAACTGGAATTAAAGAATACATAAATTTAGAAAAAATAATTCCTTTAGGTTGGGGTATTTTTGGTTGGGTAAACCGTTTTGCAATTATCCCAATATTCGATTTTTTAAATCGTTTTATCTCAAACTACGGAATAATAATTTTACTTCTTACATTAATAATTAAAATTGTACTTTTCCCTTTAACATACAAATCATACTCATCAACAGCAAAAATGAGGGTTTTAAAACCACAAATTGATGAAATAAATGCCAAAATACCTAAAGAAAAGGCAATGGAACGCCAAAAAGCAACAATGGCACTATACAAAAAAGTTGGAGTAAACCCTTTGGGTGGTTGCTTACCAATGCTTTTACAATTCCCAATTTTAATAGCAATGTTTAGATTTTTTCCAGCATCAATAGAGTTGAGACACGAATCGTTCTTGTGGGCAACAGACTTATCATCGTACGATTCTATTTACAGTTGGACTACCCAAATTCCTTTGCTAAGCACATTTTATGGCAATCACATAAGCTTATTTACATTATTAATGACCGCTTCTACTTTGCTTTATACTAAAATGCAAAACGAAATGAGTATGTCTAGCACTCAAATGCCGGGTATGAAAACTATGATGTACCTTATGCCTATAATGTTTCTATTCTTTTTAAATAGCTACGCATCTGGACTTACATACTATTATTTCTTAGCCAATATGATTACTTTTGCCCAAATGTACCTAATTAAAAAATCTATTAAAGACGAAGATGTTCTTAAAAAACTTGAAACATCGAAAGCAAAACCGATAAAAAAATCGAAATTCCAAGAACGTTTAGAAAAAATGGCTAAAGAACGAGGATATAAAAAATAACCAAATGTTTTAAAATACTAAAAAAGAAGATGCCTTAATTTATTGGCATCTTCTTTTTTATTTATAGTTGTTTAATATCTCTATTATTTCAATAGGAACAAAATAATTACTATTAATTTCAACTATTAAAGTTTGGGTTTCATTTTTTTTGCTACCAACTAAATAATAATTTTTGTTTGATGGAATTTGTACGGTTTTATTTTTGTCGGTTTTGTGAACAAAAACAAGACTACCATCTTTTACAACTGGTTTCTTGAAAGCATTAAATTTATCTGATTGTAAGCTCAATTTATTAAAATAAAGCGAGTCGGAATTTAAACTTCCCAAATTTAAAGCCTTAGCAATATAAAAAGCAATATCGGTATTGTCAATTATACCCATTCTTTCGTTTTTTATTGGGTTATAAATTCCTAAAAAAACATCTTCGGCTGTATGCCCGGTGGTTGTCCAGCCTATAAAGTTATTGTCACTAAATGTTCTTCCTAAAATATATTCAATAGAATCGGATTTTTTATTTTGTGCTAATTTTTTAATTTCGTTGAATAAATTATCTGATAGCGTTAAATTGTAATATTCTTTAATTGCCTCTTTTGTTAAATAAACGCTTGAACTATCAATAATTTTTTCAGTTAATTTACGTGCCGACCATTTAATTGAATGAAGCGGTTTTATTATTTGTTCTGGGATACTTATTTTATCGTACTTATTTTTCGGGTTTTTATTAAAATGTGGCGAATTAGAATTAAAATTACCCAAACGAATTCCTCCGTTTCCGTGATCGGGACAAACAATTACTAAAGTAGAATCGTTAGTTTTTGCATAATCTAATGCAATCTTTATAGATTTATCGAACTCAATAAAATCGGTTACCGCAGCATAAGGGTCGTTAGCGTGGCAAGCCCAATCAATTTGACTACCTTCAACCATTAAAAAAAAGCCTTTTTTATTTTCTTTTAAAATATCTAAAGCTTTTTCGGTCATTTCCGATAAACTTGGCTCTGTTTCGTCGTTTCTGTCGCACTCATAAGATTTTGAATAGCTGTTGTTGTTATAGTCGGAGAAAAGCCCCCAAATAGCCTTTTCGTTATTGTATTTTAGTTTTAAGAAATCCGATTTATTATCAATTAGTTTAAATTTTGAGTTGTTAAAATCTTTTAATGAGTTTCCCAAATTTATAGTATCTAAAAAGCCTTTACCACCACTAAAAACGACTGTTGGACTATTAAAAATAAATTGCTGAGTTAAAACCGAGTTTTTTTTCCTATTTGGATAATGACAAACAAAATCGGCAGGTGTTGCATTAGAATATTCGCAAGTTACAACCAAGCCTGTTGATAGTCCTTTTAATTTTGCCAATTCTAAAACAGAGATTTGAGGAGTTTTTGCACTATCAACACCAATATAACCAGTAAGCGATTTAACTCCAGTGGCATAAGCTGTTGAAGTTGGTGCAGAATCGGGAAATCTGTTGTCGGAGCAATGTGTTTTTACCATTCCACAAATTAGCTCATCTATGGCAAGCGAGTTTGTATCAGTTAATTGTTTGTACCATCTCGACATACCAATTATATCGCTACTGGTTCCGTCTGGAATTAAAAAAATTACATTTTTTATTCTTTCGTTTTGCGAAAAACCTAAACTTATTGATAGTAATTGAATAATAATTAATAGTGTTTTCATATAATAGTTTTATTTTTATGAGTGTACTAAATTAGCTTTTTTTTATTTTATAAATTATTCTGTTACAGTATTTATCTAAATACTCCAAAAAATATAAATAATAATGCCGAAATAGCGACTGTTTAGCTCAATTTATTATTGAAACTATTACAGATACCAAATCGGCATTATAAAATTTACAATTCCTATAAAGAAATTAACTAAATAGATTCTGTATTAACAATTTTAGCAAGAATATCAGCGTAAGGAATAAAAAGATATTTTTTTCCTTCAAATTCAACTTCAGTACCTGTAAACTTTTTATAGTAAACAGTATCTCCTGCTAAAATACCTGCATTTTCAATATTTCCAAGAGCCACAACTTTTGCATATTCAGGTTTTTCACGAGCCGAATCTGGTATTATAATTCCTGAGGCTGTTTTTTGCTCTTTTTCTTGTACTATTTCTAAAAGTACGTTATCATTTAATGGTTGTAATTCTTTCATCGCTATATTTTTTTTAATGTTATTATTTTATTCAATTCCTAAAAGGCTATTTATTTTTAATCTGTCGAAACCTATTACAATTTGTCCGTTAATATTAGTTTGAGGAACACCTTGTTGTCCGCTTCGTTTAACCATTTCTTCGGCTGCTTTCGTGTTTTTTGAAACGTCAATATCGGTAAATTTAATGCCTTTTTCGATAAAATATTTTTTAATTTGTGTGCAATATGTGCAGGTTGGTGTACTATATACAGTTACTCGTTTTTGTACTTTTTGTTCTGTTTCTGTTTTTTTTAAAATACTAATTTCATCAAAAATAGATTTGTAGTATTCGGAGCTATTGCACCCCTTGGCTAAATTAATGTACTTACTTTGTTCAAAAATTAGTAGAGTTGGCACCGTTGTTACGTTATATTTTGTGTGAATATCTTTAACTTCGCTTACGTTTGCCGAAAAAATTATTGTGTTTTCCGATAAACCTTCTTTAACAGATTTTATTGCACACTCGCTAAGTTCCGAATCTTTTTTATACAAAAGACAATATGCTTTATTTGTATTTTTTAAAGCTTTAACTAATTCGTTATGTGAATTTACTTCTATCATAAGTTAATATTTATAAAGTGCTTCAATCTTTTTTGATGAATGAAGCACTTTTTTTAATATATGGTTTGACTGTTTTTTATTTTACATCATTCCACCCATACCGCCCATACCTGGCATTCCACCTCCCATATTTGGCATTTGTGGTGTTTCAGATTTTTCTTCTATAATTACACACTCTGTAGTTAAAAACATACCGGCTATTGATGCGGCATTTTCTAATGCAATTCGTGTAACTTTGGCAGGGTCAACAACACCAGCTTCAAATAAATTTTCATATTTGTTTGTTCTTGCATTATACCCAAAATCGCCTTTGCCTTCTTTTACTTTTTGAACTATTACAGACCCTTCCAAACCTGCGTTTTCAACAATTTGACGCATTGGTTCTTCAATTGCACGTTTTACAATGTTTATTCCGGTTGTTTCGTCTTCATTTTCTCCTACCAATCCTTCAAGAGCTTCAATAGCTCTAATTAAAGCAACTCCACCACCAGGAATAATACCTTCTTCAACGGCAGCTCTTGTTGCACTTAAAGCATCATCAACTCTATCTTTCTTTTCTTTCATTTCTACTTCAGTAGATGCACCAACATAAAGAACAGCAACGCCTCCAGCTAATTTAGCTAAACGTTCTTGAAGTTTTTCTTTGTCGTAGTCTGATGTAGTTATTTCAATAGCTGCACGAATTTGAGCTACTCTGGCATTTATATTTTCTTTTGAGCCGATTCCGTTTACAATTGTTGTATTTTCTTTATCAATAACAATTTTTTCGGTTTGTCCGCACATTTCTAATGTAGCACCATCTAAAGTTAGACCTTTTTCTTCCGAAATTACTGTACCGTTTGTTAAAATTGCAATATCTTCGAGCATTTCTTTTCTTCTATCGCCAAAACCTGGGGCTTTAACTGCTGCAACTTTTAGTTGACCCCTTAAACGGTTTACAACCAATGTTGCAAGAGCTTCGCCATCAATATCTTCGGCTATAATTACCAATGGTCTGCCTTCTTGTACTGCTGGTTCTAAAACAGGCATAATATCTTTCATTGTCGATATTTTTCTATCGGTTAAAAGAATATATGGGTGTTCAAAAACAACGTTCATTTTTTCGGCATCGTTTATAAAGTAAGGAGATACATATCCTCTATCGAACTGCATTCCTTCAACAACTTCGACGGTTGTGTCGGTTCCTTTTGCTTCTTCAACTGTAATAACGCCATCGTTTTTAACTTTTGCCATTGCTTCTGCAATTAAACTGCCAATAGTTTTATCGCCGTTAGACGATATTGTTGCTATTTGTTCAATTTTTTTATTGTCGTCGCCAACCATTTTTGATTGAGCTGCAAGACTTGCTTTTACTACAGAAACAGCTTTGTCAATACCTCGTTTTAAATCCATAGGATTTGCTCCTGCTGTTACATTTTTTAAGCCAACTGTTACTATTGATTGTGCTAAAACTGTTGCAGTTGTAGTTCCGTCGCCTGCATCGTCGTTAGTTTTTGATGCAACTTCTTTTACCATTTGTGCACCAATATTTGCATACGGGTCAGAAAGTTCTATTTCTTTTGCAACAGTAACTCCATCTTTTGTAATTTGTGGTGCTCCGTATTGTTTTTCTATAACCACATTTCTACCTTTTGGACCTAGCGTTACTTTTACCGCATTTGCCAACTCATCAACACCTTGTTTTAGCAAATTTCTTGCTTCAATGTCAAATTTTATTTGTTTAGCCATTTTATTAAAATTTTTATTTGTTATTATATTATTGCCAAAATATCAGATAATTCTAATATTAAGAAGTTTTTATTTTCTATTAGTATTTCTGTACCCGAAAATTTTGCGAAAATTATAGTATCGCCAATTTTTAAATTTGTTACCTCATCGCTTTTTGCAATTACTTTAGCTTGTAAAGGTTTTTCTTTAGCCGAATCTGGAATTATTATTCCAGAAGCTGTTTTTGTTTCAGCTGCTATTTGTTCAACCAAAACCCTTAATCCTAATGGTTTTATCTTTATTTCCGACATATTATTAAGTTTTTTAATTCACAGGCTCTTGTTTTGCATAATTTGTGCCATATAATATTTGCTGACAAATTGTGCTTTTAGTAAAATGTTTACTGACAAAAATACATTGCTGTGTGTATTTATAAAATAGTTTAATAAGACAAATTTTAGATTCGCTGTATATTGAAAGTCAAATCGGTATTAATTCAATTCACGAACTTAGTTTAAAAGCATTATATAAAAAAGGCGGTAAATAATTACCGCCTTAAAAACTATACATCTAACTAAAAAAACTATTTTTCTTTTTCGCTACTAAAAAATTTAGGAGTAACAATTAGCATTAAATATCCAACGTATTGTTGACCAGATTTATCTTCCCAAGTTTTATTTGTGGCATCGTAAGTTCTTAAACCTTTCATTTCTTTATATGAGTCAGAAATCATTGCATAAGTAAAACCACCTACAATTTTAACTTCGGGCGATATATTATGTCCAAAAGTTATATCTATATTAGTACCTAAGCCTTTTTCGTAAATAATACGGTCTTTTGTTGGGTCGTCGTCGGTATATCTGTTTGAGTACACATCATTAGCTAACATAGGTAAAAACACATCTAATCCAACCCAATTTTTCTTCGACATTTTATATTTTACTCTCACATAAGGATCCATTAAACCTGCCGAATAAGTACCTGCTGCAGTAATATAATCTATAACTCCACCATAGTAAGGGTGTCGTGCACCTTCTAGTAAATCTATAGTTTGTGTTGTAAATGTATATGTCGAATCAACCCATTTTCCATTATCGTCTTTTGCGGCAGCTTTTACTAAATCTTTACCCGAAAGCATTTCAATACCAGCGGCTATTTCTAATTTTGTTTCCATAGCTCTAAAACCAATTTGAGCATCTAACATATATGCAGAAACTTTTTGCCATCCAGTTGTTGTTGTTGCTTGTGTACCATGTTGGTTATAAGCCGAAAGGGTTCCAAAAACACCATCGGTAGGTTCTTTACCCATATTATAGCAAACAAAAATTCCTTCGGTTCCTTTTCCATAAAGGGTATTTGCGTTTGTATTATCTTGCTGTCCGGAAAGAATTAAATTTAAGCTAACATCTAATTTTGTACCTATTGTTTTTTTAACATTTAGGAAATTAATAGATTTAACTCTACCAGGATAGGCATTTACATAATCGCTAGTAGTTGGTGCCATTTCGTTGTTGTACGACAAACCAAAATCAACAAATAAACCTCCATCTTTATTAGCATATTTGTATAAAAAAGCATCATACGAAAGCCCAGTAGTCCACCAACCCCTAGAGCTTAAAAATCTGCCACCGTTATAGTTCCATTCTTGACGACCTACTTTAACTGCCGATTTTGCGCCAGTTTTAAGTTCAACCCAAGCTTCGTAAACACCTAATCCATAAGAATTGCGTTGGTTTCCTGTTGCGTTCCACATATCGTCGCTACCCCAAACTCTAGCATCTTGAAGTGTTAATTTTGCCGAATATTTTTCGTTTGTGTAATTAAAATTTAATCTACTTTGTTGATCTACACCAAAAGTAGCTTCTGTTTCATTGTTAACAGGAGCTTTATACCCGTGAAAGCCTTGAAATCTAGCTCTAAAACTACCATCAATAACAAACTGTGCATTTGCTGTTAAAATAGCAGTCATTAAAAATAATACTAAAATAATATTTTTTGTTTTCATACTTAAATATTTAAAAATTAAACCAATTAAAAACTAAAATCGGCTTATATTTCAAAGCCGATTTTTTTAACTCAACTCTATTCACTATCCACAACTAGCTCCGCCATGATTTTCCTCTACTTCAGGAACATCTTCGATAACGAAATCGTAGTTATTCATTTTTTCTTTTGTCCAAGGATGCCAATCTCCACCATTTTCAACAAGTTTATCGTGCATAAATCCGTTAGCACCATAAGCCAAGATTTTTGCATTGTAACCTAAAATTCCTAAATACGCAGCAACAAAAGCTCCGTGTTGTCCGGTGTAGCAATAAGTTACAACTTCTTTTTCTACAGGTAAAGTTGTTAAATTTTGAGAATAAGCAAGCGATTTTTTAGGCAAATAGTTTATTGATGTTGGAATATGTCCGGCTTGATAATCTTTTGCAGGCCAGTAGTTTACAATAAAGTAATTTGCAGGATTAGCAAATACATTTGCAGGTTTTGTCATAAACGATTTAAATGGTTTTTCTAATATTTCTTTAGCTCTTAACATAAGAATATCTTTTCCTTCGGTTTTTCCTGTTTTAATAACAGGTGTTGCACCTTTTGCAGGCATTGCATTATCGGTTGTTTCTAATTTGTCGGCAAATTCATTACTCACATTTTTTTCCCAAATATCTTTTGCAAAAATTGGATTCCATGAACTCATACCAAATTTCATTGCAAAAACATTGTTGTAGCCTATTAGACGAAGTACCGATGTTGCAAAACTTGCCGATTGTCCAGAAAAACAAACTATTACAATTTTTTCGAAGTTTGCTGGAACAATGTCGTTTGCAAAATAATTTATTAAATCGGCAGCTTTAACATTTTCTGCGTTTAAGATGTGTCCTTTGTTATAAGCGTTTACATCTCTAATATCAATAATTTTGTATTTTTCGTTTTCTTTATTATCGAAAACTTCGTTTGCAGGAACCATTGATGGAATGTCCTTACTGTCAATATAATTACCGTTTTTTTCAAGGTAATCGGCTAAAATTTTAAACTCGTCAATCTGTGCTAAACTGTCAGTAGCATTTTCATTAGCATTGTTTTGACTGTTTCCGCAACTCACAATTCCCATCATTACGGGAATGAAGAGCAATAATAATAATTTAGAAATTTTTTTCATTTTAAAACGGTATTTAATTAGTAAACAATTTTTATAGTTACACTTTTATATATCTAAAGTGTTATGCAAAAATATTTCGGGAATTACCCTAAAAATATGAGAAAAATCACGTTTTTTTTTTTCAATTTATTAGATAAACATATCTACATATATATCATTTGACACTATTATTATTAATACAACATGTTTGAGAATATAGTATTTAAAGGTATTTTTATCTTAAATGTTGATAAACATAAATAATAATTGTTTTTTGAAGATTTTTATGGGTTTATGCTTCAATTTTTGGGTGTATTTAATATTTGGTGATATAAAAATTTGGTGTTTTCGGAACTGCCTAATTATCAAAGTACAATAAACTTCGATGCGAGTACCGAACTCAAATAACCACTTTGTTACCAATGTTTTATGACTGTTTGTTGTAGCTCGGTTTTATTTCATATTAAAAATATGTTCTTACAGCAAACTCAAATTGGTTAATGAAAATCTCTTTCAAGTTCTTTGTTATATTCAGTTTTAGATAGTTCCGATATGTTTTTTTGATACTCTTTTTGCAACATTATCAGTTTATCTATTTCGCTCTCCGTGAATGAATTATATTTTCTTAGCACTCCAGTTATTATCTCTGAGTTAAAATTTTCAATAATTTGTCGCTCATCAATTTCTTTTTCGTAGTAGCTTTGAATATCAATAGGACAAATCAATTCATAGGCTGGCGATAGAAGATATTTTGTTCCCTTACCTTGACCTAATGTAATCAAATAATTATCAGCTTTTAAATCCGTTAGAATCCTTTTTAATGTAGCATAACTAAAAGATTCACCAATTCCATCAAAAATATTTTTTGATGAACATTGTCCTTTGGTTTTTATAAATCAACTATTTGTTGTTTTCTAGTATCAGTCATCTTTAATGTTTAAGCTCAATAATCAATGTTTTTGAGCTGTATTTTTCTTTAAAATGAGCCACAATAAATTATAACGCTTTTACTTTAAATATAGTCCAATTTCAACTTCGTCTTATTGAACTAAACAAAAGTTTATTACTGTTTGTAAAAAGATTTCGGGCTGGTCGGTATGAACCCAATGTGTTGCATTTTTAATTGTAATAATTTCTGATGTTGGGAAAAGTTTGGAAATTAGTCTTATATCGTTGGTTGTTATGTAATTAGAACGTTCTCCTTTAATAAATAAACAAGGAAAACCTACAACAGGATTTTCAAAATTAACACTTTCCAAAATTTTTTCTATATTGTTTGTAATAGCATCTACATTTAGTTTCCACTGAAATTGGTTATTTGTTCGTTTTAAATTTTTTAGTAAAAACTCTGTTATAGGTTTGTTTTTTAAGTAAGTATAGCATATTTCATTGGCTATTTTTCTGCTTTCTGCTTTTAGTATTTGTTTATCGTTAAGTGCAATTAATATTTGCTTATGAAAATTGTTATCGAATTTATTTAGGTTTTCACTATTATATTTTACAGGCGAAATATCTACTACAATAAGCGAAACTACTCTGTTTGGGTATTTATTGGCAAAGGTCATAACTGTTTTGCCGCCCATAGAATGTCCTAAAAATATGGCTTTTTGAATATTGTTATCATCAATAAATTCGAGCAAATCGTTTGCCATTACATAGTAATTGTGCTCTGAACTATGTGGCGAATTTCCGTGATTTCGTTGGTCTATAACAAAAACTTCAAAAAATTGCGATAATTTTTTAGCATAAGAAACCCAATTATCCGACGAGCCATATAGCCCGTGAACAATAATTAATTGTGGTTTATTTTCGCCATATTTTCGGAAAAATAGTTTCATAAACAACGTATAACTAATGTTTTATTGAGCGTAAGTGTCCCAGCCTTGTGCTTTTAGCTCAATAAAATTGCCATCTTCGGTAATTAGGTTTAAGCCTTGTTCTTTATTCATAATATGACCTATAACTCTAATTTCGGCGTATGGTTTAATTTTCTCGAAGTCATTTACATTGATTGTAAAAAGCAGTTCATAATCTTCTCCGCCATTAAGTGCGGGTATAAGAGGCTCTAAATTAAAGTTTTCGGCAACTTCTGCTGTTACATAATCTATTGGTATTTTGGCTACATAAATTTTGCAACCAACTTGCGATTGTTTACAAATGTGGTGCATTTCCGAAGCTAATCCGTCAGAAATATCTATCATTGATGTTGGTTTTACTTTAATTTTTTTGAGTAATTCTATCACATTTTTTTTTGCTTCCGGTTTTAAGAAACGTTCTAACACATATTCTTTTCCGGCAAAATCGGGTTGAGCACCTATTTCTTGAAAAACTTGTTTTTCTCTTTCTAACAATTGCAAACCCATATAAGCCGCACCTAAATTGCCTGTAACACAAATAATATCGGTTTCTTTGGCACCGTTTCTATAAACTATTTCGTTGCTATTAGCTTCGCCAATAACGGTAATGCTTATTGTAATTCCTGTTACTGAAGATGTTGTATCTCCCCCAATCACATCTACTCCGTAATTATCGCAAGCAAGATAAAGCCCTGAATATAATTCGTTTACAAATTCTAGTGAAATTTTATTCGACATTGCTATTGAAATTAGCAATTGTTTTGGAGTGGCATTCATTGCATAAATATCGGAAAAATTTACTATTGCCGCTTTGTATCCTAAGTGCTTTGGAGGTGTGTATATTAGGTCGAAATGTATCCCTTCGGTTAAAATATCGGTTGTAACTACTTGTGTTTTAGTTGTTTTTATAACGGCAGCATCGTCTCCAACTCCTTTTATTGAGCTACTATTTTTAAGTTTTATATTTTTTGTGAGTAGTTCTATCAATCCAAATTCTCCCAATTTTGCCAATTCTGTGGGTTGATTTTTTTCTTGTATCATATTATAAATTAATTTATTGAAAAATATATTTGTGCTGTTTCTATTTCTATATTTGCCCAATTATCGACATCAAAATCTAATACAAATATTGATGCTGTATTCATATAAATGTTTGTCTGTTTAGTTAGCACTTGTAGTATATTTGATAGTGTTGGGTTATGACCAATAAACATTATTGTACTTATTGTATTTTCGATGGGCTTAATAAAATTGTTTAAAAATTCGGCGTTGTTAAAAAAGACATATAATTCTGCTTTTTCTGTACTTTTATTTTTATATTTTGTTGTTTCTAAAAAAATATTAAAAGTTTCTTTTGTTCTTAAAGCATTACTATAAAAAACTAAATCGGGTATAATTTGTTGTTTATTTAGCTCTAAAGTGTTTTTTAATACTTCCTTTTTTCCAAAATTTGTAAGACTTCGATAAAAATCGTCGGCTGTATTCTCGGCGTTTCCGTGCCTCATTAAAATTATACGTTTCATTTGTTTATAATTTGTTTTTCACAAAGATACTAATCTAAATCTTTTATTTTATTTGGCTCGCGGGTGAAAATTTATAATTGTTTCGCGTAAATATTCTTTGTCTAAGTGTGTATAAATTTCGGTTGTTGTAATACTTTCGTGCCCCAACATTTCTTGTATTGCTCTTAAATCGGCTCCTCCATCGAGCAAATGTGTAGCAAATGAGTGTCTAAATGTGTGTGGACTAATATTTTTTTTAAGGTCAATTTTTGTTGCTAATTCTTTAATTATAGTGAAAATCATAACCCGTGTAAGTGTTTTTCCGCGTCTATTTAAGAATAGTATATTGTTGTATTCATTGGTAATTTCCATTTTATTTCTGTAGCCTAATACATAAAAATTTATTTCCGAAATGGCATTATTACTTATTGGAACTATTCTTTGTTTATTTCCTTTTCCAGTTACTTTAATATAATTATCGTTAAAAAAACAATCGCTAATTTTTAAGTTTACCAGCTCCGAAACTCTTAATCCACAACTATATAGCGTTTCTATTATTGCTTTATTTCTGTGTCCTTCGTTGGTGCTAAGGTCTATTGCGGAAATTAAAAGGTCTATCTCTTCTACTGATAAAAATACGGGTAATTTATCGGGTAATCGGGGTAATTCTACAAGTTCGGTTGGGTCGTTTATAATTAAATCTTCTAAAACTAAGTATTTATAGAACGCTTTTATTCCAGATATTATGCGTGCTTGCGAGCGTGCACTTATCCCCAACTCGTTTATTTGATTTATGTAATTTGTTAAATCGTTAAATTCTATATCTTTAGGAGAGTTTTTGCCTATCTGTAAAGAGTAGTTTTTTAGTCCATTTACATCTCTTATGTAAGCTTCAACAGTATTTTCCGAAAGCGATTTTTCTATTTTTAAATATATTACGAACGAACGTATTTGAGTTTCCCAAATTAGCATTATATGTTATTAATTTTGCTAATACATTAACTGTTTTTTTGAGTTATTGTTCCACCCTGCTTGACTTTCATAGTCAACAAAAAATATTTTTAAGTCGGCTTGACTTTCATAATCTACAAAGAATATTTTTTTATCGGCTTGGCTTTCATAATCTACAAAAAACCATTTGCCATCGTTTCCGCTGGCTTGGCTTTCGTAACTTACTTTATAAACTTTTAAATCGCATTGCGATTCGTAGTCAACAACAAATACTTTAACATTTGCTTGCGATTCGTATTTTACCGAATAAACTTTTTGTGCGTTTGTAATAAAACCAACAAATAGAAATGATAAGATTAAAAGTGATGTTTTCATTGTTTTTTATGTTTTAAAATTTAATGTTTCAAATATAATAAAAAAGTCATACTATTTGTATGACTTTTTTATTATTTAATTACATTTTTTTATTTAGTTGAACAACCTGCATTTGGATCTATTTCAACTTTTTTTGTTGCTTCTAATGTTTCATTTCTAATATTTAGTGCATCTATTGTATTAGCAGCTAAATCTTTAAAAGATTTACCTATTATAGAATTTTCGTCTAAAGCGGCTGGTATTCCGGCATCTCCACCTTCCATAATGCTTTGTACAATTGGTATTTGTCCTAATAGGCGAATATTTTTTTCTTGGGCTAATTTAGCAACACCTTCTTTACCAAACAAATAATACTTGTTATTTGGCAATTCTTCGGGTGTAAACCACGCCATATTTTCAACAAATCCTAATAAAGGCACGTTTATAGAATCGTTTTTAAACATACTTATTCCTTTAATTGCATCGGCTAAAGCCACATTTTGAGGAGTACTAACTATAATTGCACCAGTTACAGGAATTGTTTGAACTATTGTTAAATGAATATCGCCAGTTCCTGGAGGCATATCTAAAACCATAAAATCTAATTCGCCCCAATCGGTGTCGTTTATTAGTTGTTTTAGTGCGTTTGTTGCCATTGAGCCTCTCCAAATTAAGGCATCTTCAGGATTTACAAAAAACCCTATCGAAAGCATTTTTATTCCATAGTTTGAAACAGGAATAATCATATCTTTTCCATTAATTTTTTGAATTGTTGGTCGTTCATTTTCAACATTAAACATTTTTGGTACTGATGGACCATAAATATCGGCATCTAATATTGCTACTTTTGCTCCTGTTTTAGCCAAAGCAATTGCCAAATTTACTGCTATTGTCGATTTTCCTACGCCTCCCTTACCTGATGCTACGGCTATTATATTTTTAACCGATTTTAATGGTTTATCTGGAGCACCAACAGGGGCTACCGCAATTTTGCCTGTAGTTTTTATTTCAACTACCACGTCGGCTCCAACCAAGGCTTTTATAGTAGCCTCGCAGGCTTTTACCAACGATTTTTCGAAAGGATTGTTAGATGTTGGGAAAATAAGTGTAAAACTTACATTTTTATTTTCAACATTAAGCTCTCCAACCATTTTCAACGATACTATATCGCTATTTTTCTCTGGATAACGAACTTTACCCAAAGCTTCTAATATTTGTTCTTTTGTAAATGACATTTGTTAAATAATTTAAAACGCTTCTAAATTGCAAAGATAAATTTAAATGATTAATTATGATAATATTTAAAACTTTTTTAAATTTTATTATGATTAATAATTGAGTTTGTAACCAAATTTAAAGTTATACTAACCATTTATAAATTAGTATTAACCTATTATTTATTAGCTGTTTTTTGTTAAAGTTTTAACTTTATCTTTGCATCGTAAGTAATGTTAACAAAGTCTCATTTGGTTTTACAAATTACTTTTCATAGTGTGTGTGTAAAAAAAGGGCAGTTTCTCAAATTGTCCTTTTTTGTTTTCCTAAAATACAAAGTTTGTAACTTCAACTAAAACATTA
>DYMG01000101.1 GCA_020721655.1 Paludibacter propionicigenes
TATCGCCTGTAAAACCTGAAAAGTTTAAAGTAAGTTCCGTTTTATGCCATTACTGCTATCAAATTGGTATAATAAATTAAAAATTGTAAACATAAAAAAGGCTGTCTAAAAAATATAGACAGCCTTTTTTCATTCATTAATTATTTAAAAATTAACTTAGCTTTAATAATATTTTTTTCAATATTAAGAGTTATAAAATAAACACCTTTGGCTTTGTCCGACAAGTCAATTGTATTAGACGAAGAATTTTCAAATTGTCTATTAAAAACAGTTTTACCATTAACATCAACAACATTAATTAAAATAGGAGCATTAGTTTTAGCAACTTTAATTATAAATGTTCCATTCGATGGATTTGGTGAAATATTAATACCATAATTTGATAAGGCATCAATAGATGTTAAAACGGTTAAAATAGCGATATTAGTTGTTGCATTACCACAAGTTCCGTTTATATCGCAATCATAATTACCATAGTCGGCTTGGGTTACATTTGAAACACTTAATATATTTGTATTAACACCAGAAATATTGCCTCCATTCGATAAATTTGCCCCATTTTTATTCCATTGGTACGATAAGCCTGTTCCCGATACAACTACTGTAAAAGAAACATTATCGCCTTCATTGGCATCAATACTAACTGGTTGAGTTGTAATAGTTGGTGTTGTGTTTATTGTTAAAACGGCTACATTCGATGTTATGTTGCCACAACTACTAGTTATAACACAAGTGTAATTTCCTGCATTTGAAGCAGATATTCCATTTATTGAATAAAATGCCTGTGTTGCACCAGCTATATTACTTCCATTAAATTGCCATTGGTAAGTATCGCCAACACCCGATGTTATAATAGAAAATGTAATATTATTACCTTCGCAAATTGATTCAGATTGTGGTTGTTGAGTTATTGTTGTTCCTTCGTTAACTGTAACAACTGCTGTGCTTGTAGTTTCGCTTCCACAATCTCCAGTAATTACACAAGTATAATTTCCTGCATTTGATGTAGATGCAGTTGTAGTATATGTAGCTGATGTTGCACCAGTTATATTGCTACCATTCAATTGCCATTGATAGTTTAGATTTGTTCCAGATGCTGTTACTGATAAGCTAATATTATCGCCTGTACAATATGTATTTCCAACCGGCTGATTGCTAATTGTAATTCCAGAACCTACTGTAATTGTAGCAGAGTTACTAGTAACAGAGCCACAAGTACCACTTACAACACAAGTATATGTGCCTGAAGTTGATGTAGATGCGGTTGCAGAATATGTAGCCGAAGTTGCTCCGGTTATATTGCTTCCGTTCAATTTCCATTGATAAGTTACATTTGTTCCGGTTGCAGTTACCGATAAATTTATACTTCCACCATCGCATAAGTTTGCACTAACAGGTTGCTGAGTAATTGTAGTATTTGCATTAACAACAATATTAGCAGAATTTGAAGTTACACTTCCACAAGCACCAGTTACAACGCAAGTATAAGTGCCAGCATTTAATGTAGATGCGGTTACAGAATATGTAGCCGAAGTTGCTCCGGTTACATTAGTTCCATTTCGTTTCCACTGATAAGTTAATCCAGAACCAGTAGCAACTAAAGAAAGTGAAATGTTAGAACCTTCGCAATAAGTATTGCCAACAGGTTGTGTTGTAATTGCTGTTGTTGCATTTACAGTTAGTGTAACACCAGTTGTTGTTATGTTTCCACAAGAATTTGCAATATAACAAGTATAAGTTCCAGCATCTAAATTATCAACACTTGTTAAATTTAGTGTGCTTGATGTTGCTCCGGTAATATTAGTTCCGTTCAATTTCCATTGATATGTTATTGGTGCGTCGCCTGTAGCAGTTACACTAAAAGAAGCATTACTTCCACTACAAACAGTAGAAGCTGTTGGTGCCGAGGTTATTAAAGGCGAACTACAGCTATTTGATACAATTTCCAAATCATCAATCCACATCATAAAAATATCTGTAGAAACATATTTTATGGCAATATAAATGGTTTGATTATCGTAAGCCGATAAATCGTAAGTATGTTGAGTCCAAGTTGCTGGAGCCGAAACTGTTCCAGATAATGCAGTAAAGCTTGTAGGATTATTATCGGTTGTAGAAACTAAAATTTGATATGATTCTAAGCCATAAGTATCTTTAGGTGTTAGTGTCCATAAAGAAAAACTTGAACCAGTGCTAAGTTGTAGTTGTGGAGAAATAAACCAATGTGCTGTTGTGCTTGCATTGCTGGGGCAGATAGACATTCCGCAACGAGAACCACCGTGTGCATTATCTGATTGAGCTGCTGTCCAGCCAGATGCAACCGGATTCATTGCCATCCAAGCAAATGCTGTACCTTCACCTGTAAAATCGGCATCGCTACTACTGTATGTTGCTGTGTTGTTTCCATCGTAAGTAGTCCATGGTGTAAAATCGGTTGTATAGTCGGCACTTGCTTCAAAATCCCATGTAAATGGAAATGTAGATATTGGACCAACCGAAGTTGTAGCGTTTGCTGTTACGCCGGGCGAGTATGTATTTGTTGATAGTTTAGACCATGCTTTGTAGTAGTATGTTGTGTTTTCTGTTAAACCTGTGTGGTTAAACGATGTGTTTGTGTTATAAGATAATACAGTTCCTCCGCCTGGTATTGTTTGTCCTGCAGTATATATTGTTCCATTTGCTGGAGTTCCAAAAGTTGAAGTTGGCGACCAAGCAAGTAAAACATTATCGTTGGTTGAGTTTAATGCCCAAGTAAGGTCTATTTCGTCAGAAGAAATTGTTGTAGCTGTTAAATTAATAGGGTCGTTACTTTCTTGAAATCTAAATGCAAGAATTCGTGTGCCTTTTGTAGATGTGCTACTTTGCATATATTCAGAGTTAAACCAAAAAGTATTATCATCGGCTGGGTCTATACTCATTTGAGCATAATCGCCCCAACGGTTATAGCTTCCTTGATAAGTTCCTCCGTTTATTGCAACGGTTTCTGTAACATCGAAAGATCCATTAGCTAAAGCATTTGAAGATGCTGTTTGTCCGGTAAATCTAATGCCTGGATAAATGCTACTGCTTGCTCCTGAAATAGAATATGCTAAACCTATTTCGTGGTTTCCATTCATTGAAATACTTCCTAACCATCTGTCGGAAGCATCTGGAGAGTACGTTCCATTTTGGCGGATGCTCCAACCTGAACCTGTGTTTTGAAGTTCGTACCAACGAACACCTGCACGGTCTGTACCGTCAACATCTACAGTGTGGCAGGCAACAACGGCTTGCGATGTGCCAAAATTTCTGTATTGTGTTCTGTACATAAATATTTGTGGTATTGCGTCTAATTCTACTGTTGTTCCGGGTTGTCCTATATTATCCCAATTATTACCAAAATTACTGTCGAAAGCTGGGGTATTAATTTGTGCTGTTCTTGTAAATGTTGAGTTTGATGTTGTAGTCCAATCTACATCTAATTCGTAAACCCAAATTTGGTCAGAACCTCCTGAAATTGCACCATCTACAATTGTCATAAATTGTCCGGGAGTTCCTGCAGGAGCAAAGTCGCCGTCGTTATCTAAAGGCATTATACAATGGAAACCGTCTTGAGTTGTTGGTCTGTTTGGGTTATCGAAACCTACCATTTTTGGTGATGCTCCTCCGGCTAACATTACACTACGTTCAAAAACATATACATCGTTTCCACTTGAGGTGTTTGTAGCCATATAATAGCCATCTTGCCAAATACCAAATTTCATATAATCGGGCATATCTGCTACGTCGAACGACCATTTGTACCAAGTGCCTGTGGGGTTGTTTGTTGTAGATACTGCAATAAGCATATAGTCGTTTCCACTTACGTCTAAGGCAAATTCTGCTGCTAACCAACGGTCGGCTTGTTCATCGTATAAAATAATTGGGTCACCATCGTTGTCTGATGAACCTGTTACTCCCGAAAAAAGAGTGTTAAATGCGGTTGGTCCGGCAACTAAAGCTTCTGTTGTTCTATTATAAATTGCGAATGATGTGTTGTAGGCTTCGAAAAAATAATTAGGTCCAATAGAACCGCTACAATCTGGAGGAAAAGAGGCACTTGTTCTCCCGTCAAAATTATGGTCTATTATTGGGGTAGCTTTTGCATTACTATAATTTCTTTGTAATGCTGGGTCAATTCCGTTTGGCAATGGGTCGTAAAATGGGTACGATCTTTCTCGTAACTCTTTGTTACGCTCTCCTTTTTCAGCTTTTTGCTTTTTTTCTTGTTCTTTTTGTAGTATAGGCATATCCTTTACTGGAATTGAAACTGCAAAGCTTATTGCTGTTTTTGTTTCTGTTGGGTGTGCTACTGTTTGCGATTTTACGCTTGTAAATGTAAGCATTAACCCAATAATTGTGTAAAATAAAATTTTTGTCATTTTAAAAGTATTTTAATGTCGGTCAAATTTAAGTAAATAAAAATTGAAAGTAGTTATTTTTTATTTGTTGTAGTGTCTATAATTAGATATTAAATACAGTAAATTAAATACTTAATATTTATAATGTAGTGTATTTATTTTTTATTATTGTGTGGTTTTAGAGTTTAAAATTTCTGTTTTTAAATTTTGAATGTTTAGTTTATTTATTAGAACTATTATGTTGTTAAAATATTTTTGGTGAAATCCGTATTGTTTTTGCAACATTTCGGTAATTGCTTGTTTTTTCGTGTAATTTTCAAATACAATTCTGTAAGTGGCTATAATTAAGCCTGTTCTGTCGGAACCGTGTAAACAGTGGATTAGGATTGGTTTTTGTGCGTTTTTAATAATTTTTAGGGCATCAATAATATTGTTTTCTGATATTTCCCAAGTATTTATTGGTACATTTTCTAAAATTAATTGAGTATGTTTTGTTTCGTTTTTATCGTTTCTTCTGTGGCGGAGATTTAAGATTGTTTTAACACCAATTTGTTGTAGATATTTCATTGCTTTTTTATTTGGTTGTGCCGAGCGATAAATGCTGTCGTTTATTTTATAAAGGTTTTCAATATATATGTTTTCAATTGGTTCTATATTATTTTTTTGTGAAAATGTAGTTGCCGACATTGTCAAAACACAAATTAAAAAACCTAAAAGTTTAGTCATATTTTATAGCTGAATTTGAAAATTATCGGCATCTAAATGTACGGGGAATTTTTTTCTAAATTCGATTAGTTTATTCATATTTAGTGTTATTTTTTCGATGTTTTCGATATGTGGTTTTGTTTTCGATATTTTGTTTCCATAAGCATCAATTACTATTGAATTACCTGAAAAAACAATGTTATTTCCGTCAGTCCCAACTCTGTTTACACCGACTACGTACGATTGGTTTTCTATTGCTCTTGCTTTAAGTAATATTTTCCAAGGTTTTGCTCTTCGTTCAGGCCAGTTTGCCACGTAAATAAGCAAGTCGTAATCTTGTTTATTTCTCGACCAAATTGGAAAGCGTAAATCGTAGCAAATTAATGGTTTTATTCGCCAGCCTTTGTAGTTTATTATTATAGATTCTGTTCCTGCTGTATAGAAATTCTGTTCGTTTGCCATTCTAAATAAGTGTCGTTTGTTATAATGGAGTATTTTTCCGTTTGGTTCTATCCAAAATAAGCGGTTGTAATATTTTTCGTTTTCTTCAATTATTATACTTGTTACTATTGCCGATTGCAGTTTTTTTGATTGTTCTAAAAGCCATTTTAATGTTTTTCCGTTAGGTTTTTCTGCTAAATATTTTGAATTCATAGAAAAGCCGGTGTTAAACATTTCGGGTAGTACTATTATGTCGGTTTGTTCAATTTTTTCGAGTTTTTTGGAAAACATTTCTAAGTTTGCTTCAATATTTTCCCATATTAGGTTTGATTGAACTATTGTAACATTTAATTTATTTTCCATAGTGTGGAATTTTTAGTTTCAAAGTTAATAATTTGTTGTAATAAAAAAAGCCTCTATTTGGAGGCTTTTTTATTATGCTTGTATATTTTTATGTTATCTTCCTGAAAGTTCTTTTGGAATTCTGCCCATTCTAATAGTTTCTGAACGAAGTTTTCTGCCAACTATTCGTTCATTCATAGCACCTATTTTTAAAAGTCGGTCTATGTCAATACCGGTTTCAATTCCCATTTCGTCCATCATAACAACCATGTCTTCCATAGTAACTAAACCTACAGAACTTGGGTCTTTGTAGTAATATGAACCTGTTCCTGAAACAGGAACGCCATCAACAAAATTAGCAGGTTGTCCGCCAATACCACCAAGTGTTGCCTCGTAGTGAGTCATACCAGCTTGAAGTGCGGCAAGTACGTTTGCTAAACCCCAACCTCTTGTTGTATGGAAATGTACTATGTGTTTTGATGGGTCTGGAATAGCATTTAAAAGCATAGAAAAGTATTTGTAAACTCTATCGGGTGAGGCTGAGCCGTCGTGGTCGGCGTGTTCTACATCGTAAGCTCCAATATCTAACCAACGTTTTGAGAATTCTACGGCTTTACTCATTTCGGTGGGACCTGTTATTGGGCAACCCCAAATTGTGCTAACAGTTCCATTAACTTTAATTCCGGCATCGTTAGCTTTTTTAATCCATTCTTCACTCATTTTCCAATAATCGGCAAGCGATAATCCTGAGTTTTTTTTGTGATGTGCTTCACTTGTGGAAACCATAAGTAAAATGCGGTCGGGTCCCCAACCTTCTTTTTTTGCTTGTATGGCTCTTTCAATAGCTTTTTCGCGAATTGTTACGGCTGTTATTTCTACAGCTTTAATTATTTCTTTTATTTGATTACTGGCTCTAATGCCTTTCATTAGTGCGTCTGAATCTTTAAATTGTGGCATTCCTGAGGGGTTGCCAAAATTTGTTACTTCTATTTTTTTAAATCCAGCTAATATTAATTGTTCCGATAGCCAAATTTTTGCTTCTAACGGAATGTATTTTTCTTCGTGCTGAAATCCGTCTCTTACTGTTATGTCTCCAATTGATACATGTTTTGGATAATTCATTTTATGTGCTTTTAAAGTGATTTATGCAAATATATGAGTTTTATACAAAAAATTATAATAAACTATCTAATTTTACACATTATTAATGTTTTTGTGTATAAATTGTATGATTTTAACGGCTGTAGCTTCTATAGATTTTTTGTTTAATATTCCTTTTGGGTATTGGCGTAGTTCAGAAAAAACTTTTTCATTGAATTGGTTTTTGTCTATACATATTCCTATTCCTTTTATTGTTTTGTTACGTCATTATTCTGGTATTGGGTTCGAGTTATATACTTATCCTTTTATGATTGTTAGCTTTATTTTAGGGCAATTTATAGGTAAATTCATTTTTAATTTTATGAAATCGGAAAATTATTTAACTTCTAAGTGTATTTGTAAAGACGTGTATTCCAACTTTATACAGAAATAGAGGGGAAGGGTTAATATTGAGG
>DYMG01000102.1 GCA_020721655.1 Paludibacter propionicigenes
AAATTAAACTGACTTTTTATACCGGACTCTTTAATTATTAAGGTTTTTTCGTCCTTTATACAATTTAATACCAAAATAGATTACTACAATCACAATACCTACAACAACAATAATATCTATTGTATGAGAATATTGCATAACTTCTTCCCAATTTTCTCTTAATTTAAAACCTATCCAAGTAAGTAGTGTATTCCACATTGAAGCTCCTATAATAGTAAAAATTAAGAATTTATATATATTCATTTTTCCAAAACCTGCTGGTATTGAAATTAAATGCCTTACTACTGGAATAAACCGCGAAATAAATATTGTGAGTTCTCCTCTTTTAAGAAAAAACTTTTCCGACATTTCTAAATGATGTTGATTTAAAAGTAGATACTTTCCAAATTTTGCTATAAATGGTTTTCCGCCATAATATCCTATGTAATAAGAAATTAACGAACCAATAATACTTCCAAATGTCGATGCTAATATAACCCCCGTCCACGTCATTTTGCCATCAAAAATAAGAAAACCGGCAAAAGGCATTACAGCTTCGCTTGGTATAGGAAAAACCATACTTTCTAAAATCATCAATAAAAAAACGCCTGTATATCCAGTTGCAGTAATAAATGCTATTGCTAATGCTACTATTTTTTCGGTTATTCCCATTTTATTTTTTTTTTACAAAGCTAATTAATTTTATATTATACCAATATAGGTAAATTTAAAAAATAATTTGGACTTCCGAATTTTGTTCGGAATGCTTTTGACATTATTTTAAAATTTACCTTTTTAGGCATAAAAAAACCTATCAATATTTGATAGGTTAAAATTTCTTAAAAAATTAAAGAGAAAAATTAAATTACTTTAACATTAACTGCGTTCAATCCTTTTTTACCTTCTTTTAATTCAAATTCAACTGCGTCACCTTCGCGAATTTCGTCGATTAATCCAGAAACGTGAACAAAATGTTCTTTATTGTTTCCATCTTCTGTTATAAATCCAAATCCTTTAGACTCATTGAAAAATTTTACTACACCTTTACTCATTATAAAAAATTAAAAATTATTAATGCACAAATGTAATACTATATAATTTCATATCATAATTATTTATCAATAAATTTAATTTATTTATTCTAAAGATATTAAATAGTAGCAAGTTGTAATTGTATAGTTTCTAAAATAAGGTATTAACGATATAATATTTAATTGTTTACGCACTTTTAATTTAAATTTAACTTCGTAATTTGGATTTATAAAATAAAACACTTCTTTTTCTATTTTATATTTTTCATTTTTTGCAATTTTTTTAAATCGTTCAATTGAAATTCGAGTTTCTTTTATTTCTACAAGTGCATTTATGGTGCTTTTGTGTTCGCCAAAAATCTTCATTATACCTTTGTATAAAGGCATTGGTAAAATATGCCAAAAAGGCAAATTTGATAATAGTTTGCTTTTACACATTTGTTGATGTCCACCAAATGGGTTTTGCCAAGGCGGAAAACCTAAGAAAAACTTACCTTGTGGTTTTAAAAAACGCTTTACGTAGTGTAAAAACTTTTCCTGATTATGTATATGTTCCAATACATCTCTCATAAAAATTAAGTCGAATTGCTCGTTTATGCAACTTTCATTGTAAATATCATCACAAATAAACCTAACATTCTTGCTATTTTCATGGTCTTTAAAAAACAATTTAGCGTTTTCTATTTTTTTTTCTGATAAATCGATACCCAAAACATTACAACCAATATTTGCAAAAGGCACTAAATTACCACCCTCTCCACAACCAATTTCCAGTATCGAAATATTGTTATCAATTTTAATAATATCATCAATAAATGGGATTACATATTTTTGAGTTGTATAAGTTTGCTCTTGAAAATACGCACTTCTATTTTGATGTCGTTCTTGCATTTTATTCGTTTTTGCAAATATAACAAACAAGTTTATGATGTTAAATTAATTTTTACGCAAATAATTTATATTTTTACACTTTATTAAAGAAACTTGCAGTATGCTTAAATCAATGACAGGATTTGGAAAATCCACAATAAATGCCGAGAACAAACAAATATCAATAGAAATACGTTCGCTTAACAGTAAACAGCTTGATTTAAACATTAGAGTTCCATCAATTTTTAGAGAAAAAGAGATTGAAATTAAAAATTTAATATCGGTTGAATTGATTAGAGGAAAAGTTGATGTAAATATTCAATACGAAAATACAGGAAATACAAATCAAACAAAAATAAATGAAATTGCTTTTTTAAATTACTTTAACCAAATTAAAAGCATAGGACAATCAATAAATATAGATATTTCAGAACAATCGTTTCACAATATTTTAAATTTTCCAGAGGTTATTAAAGCCGAAAATATTTCAATAAACGAGCAAGAATGGAAATTAGTTTTAAAAGCATTTAATGAAGCAATAAAAAGTATAAATAATTTCAGATACCAAGAAGGCAATGCTATTGAAGATGATTTTATAAAACGGATAAACACAATTCTTGAATTAAATTTAGAGATAGAACCATTTGAAAAACAGAGAATTACAAAAATAAAAGACAAAATAAAGTATAATTTAGAAGAAATAATATTGCCAAAAAGCATTGACACAAACCGATTTGAACAAGAACTAATTTATTACATCGAAAAAATTGATATTACAGAAGAAAAAATACGATTAATAAACCATTGTAACTATTTTTTAGAAACCTTAAATACACAAGGCGAACAAGGAAAAAAATTGGGTTTTATAGCCCAAGAAATTGGCAGAGAAATAAATACTATGGGTAGCAAAGCTAACGATACCGACATTCAACACATAGTAATAAAAATGAAAGATGAGTTAGAGAAAATTAAAGAACAAGCATTAAATATTTTATAAAATATTTTTTATACTAATGGCAAGAAAACTTGTAATATTATCGGCACCCTCTGGAGCTGGAAAATCGACCATAATTTCACAACTAATAAAAAAAGATTTTAATTTAGAATTTTCCATATCGGCATGCACCAGAAAGCCTCGTGGCGAGGAAAAACACGGAGTTGAATACTATTTTTTTAATATTAACGATTTTAAACAAAAAATTGAAAATAACGAATTTATTGAGTGGGAAGAAGTTTACAAAAACAATTTCTATGGCACTCTAAAAACCGAAATTGACCGAATTTTTGCCAAAGGTAACAACGTAATTTTTGATATTGACATAGCAGGAGGATTAAACATTAAAAAACAATACGGAAATAATGCTATTTCTATCTTTATAATGCCACCATCAATAGAAGAACTCGAAAACAGACTTAAAACACGTGGTACCGACTCGTTAGATGATATTAAAAACAGAGTTGAAAAAGCTAAATTTGAAATCTCGTTTTCAAACAAATTCGACATTGTTGTTGTAAACGAGAATGTTGAAACAGCCGTTAACGAAATTTCTAATATTTTAACTAACTTTTTAATATAATTTTACTAAAAACATAAACAATATTTTATAACTTTTTTAATTAATGTTATAAATATAAAAATAACAAATTATATAATTTAGCCACATTAAAAAAAGCAAAAAAACAATATGAAATTATTAACTTTTTTAGTTTTGTTTTTACCAATACACATATACTCCCAAGATAGCCTTTCGTTTAACTATTTCGACCAAAAAACTTATAATTTATACATAAATAACGATTGGAACGAACTTATAAAAACATCAAAACAAGCCTTTAAAAAAAATTACAATTCTTACTATTTAAATATGAGAACAGGAATTGCATATTACAACAAAAACAATTTTACAAAAGCAACAAAATACTTTGAAAAAGCTTCAGAATTCGACAAAAACCCAACCCTACAAGAATATTTATATTTTTCGTATTTGTTTTCAGGATATAGCTACAAAGCCGATAGTTACAGCAAATATTTTACAGATACCTTAAAAAACAAATGTAATATTAACAATAGAAAATTAAATTTTATTGATGTTTATTACGGCTCATTACAAAACAACGATTTTGATAAACTTGTAAATTTTAATTTTATAGACCCAAACAAAGTAGCTGCAAAAATTAGATTCAATAATACTTTTAATAGCTTTTATTCAGTAGGATTAGGTTTAAATTTTAGTCAAAAAACAAAATTCTACACCAATTTTTCGCACTTAAACGAAAGCAAAACCGAAATACTAAAAACACCATACAGTATAGATACATTTGAAAACAACACTACTCAAAATTCATATTATTTTAATTTAAAAATATTAAACAATAATTTTACAATTACAACCGCCCTAAACTACTTATCAATAACAGATGTAAGCCACCAGCCAAAAAGCGATTTCCCATTTAGTTTTCAAGAAACAACACTAAAAACAAAAGATTTTGTGTTTAATTTAAACTTAGAACAAAAAATTAAAAACTTTCAATTTGGAGTACGAGGCTCTTACTCAAGCTTAAACGAACACATACAACTTTTAGCAGAAATTGAAGCATATTATTATCCATTTGGGAACTTAAATTATTACATAAACACATCAACAGCATTTCAAAATATTACAGAAAAAACTGTAGCAGTTACAGGAACAGGGAGAAATTCAAAAACAAGCACAACAAAACCCTTTATAGAAAACAATTCTATATCAAAAATAAAAATTGGAGCAAAAATTTTTAAACATTTATGGTTCGAACAAGAAATTTATTTTGGAAAAATTGTTGAATATAACTCAGCAAACGCTTCAATAGTTTATAACGAAGACCAAGCCATTTTAAATTTGTACAAAACCAATTTAATTGTACCTTTAAATATGCGATTAAGCTTTTTTGCGAGCTATTCATTAAGCCGTCGCCAGCAAATTTACTACAATTACGATATTGATCCACAACCATTACCACCAAAATCAAATTTAATAACCGAAAAAAAAGAAATACTAATTAATAATTCATCAATAACAGGAGGAATAAAATGGAATTTTTAAAAAAAGTAGCATTAGCTATAACTATAGCAACTACATTAACAGCAACATCGCAAAACGATAAAATTGCAAAAGCTTTTGAAGAAAGTTATACTTTAGAACAAAGCGGAAACAGCAAAAAAAGTATTGAAATACTAAAAGCCGTTTATAACGAAAGCTCTTACGAAATAAACCTCCGCTTAGGCTGGTTGCATTACAGTTCAGGGTTATTTACCGAATCTGTTTCGTACTACCAAAAAACAATAATGCTAATGCCTGTTTCTATAGAAGCAAAATTAGGATTAGTACTACCCTACTCGGCTTTAGGAAATTGGAATGCAGTTGAAAAAGTATATTTAGACATTTTAAAACTAGATAATGCAAATTATACAGCAAATTATAAATTGGGCTTAATTTACTATGGTAGAGAAAATTACACAAGTGCATTCAATAATTTTCAAAAAGTAGCAAATAACTACCCTTTCGACTATAGTAGCTTACTAATGTTTGCTTGGACTAATTTTAAATTAGGAAAAACTCGTGAAGCAAAAATTCTGTTCGAAAAAGTACTTTTAAACACACCAAACGACGCTTCTGCAAAAGAAGGTTTAAGCTATATTAAATAATTGTTGAAAAAAGATTTACAGTAAAATATATAATCATTTTTAAGTAAAGTATATTTGCAAAAAAAATAACTTTTGCTTCAAAACTTATACATAAAAAATTACATTCTAATTTCTGAACTAAATTTAGAAATTAATTCAGGTTTTACCTCAATTACAGGCGAAACAGGAGCCGGAAAATCTATTTTATTAGGAGCATTATCGCTTTTAACAGGAAGCAGAACAGATATTTCTGTTTTATTGAACAAAGACCAAAAATGTATAGTTGAAGGTATTTTTAACTTAGAAAACTACAACTTAGAAAATATATTTACCGAATTAGATATAGATTACAACAAAAACACTATAATTCGTCGCGAAATAAATCAAAACGGCAACTCCCGAACCTTTATAAACGACAGTCCGGTAAATATTTCAACACTAAAAATATTAGGCGAAAATCTTATTGATATACACTCACAACACAACAATTTACTACTAAAAGACAATAACTTTTATCTTCAAATTTTAGACTCATACTCAAAAAACACCAACTTAGTTAACGATTACAAAAATCAACACAAAGAACTAAAAAGAACCGAAAAACAATTAGCCGAACTTATAGAAACATCAAACAAAAACAAACAAGATATAGACTATTTCCAATTCCGTTTCAATCAAATTAACGATGCAAACTTACTATCAACAGAACAAGAAGAACTAGAGCAAGAACTAAAAAAAATAACTAACGCCGAAGAAATAAAAGAAAAATTACTAAAAATAAACTACGAATTAATAGAAAACGAAGAAAACATAATTATAAAACTTAAAGAACTAACAAACACATTTTTAGCACTTAACAAACTTGGAATAGAACAAAATTTTGCACAACGCATTGAAACATCAATAATTGAATTAAAAGATATTTCATTAGATTGCGATAAAATAAACTCAGAAATTATATTCGACCCAAAAAAATCTGAAGAAATTAACAAACGATTAAACCTAATTTACGACCTTCAACACAAATTCTCAGCAAAATCTATAACCGAACTACTATCAATAAAAGACGAATTAAACTTAAAATTACAAACAATAGAAAATAACGACAAAGAACTCTTAAAACTTCAAAAAGAAGTAAACATACAAATTGAACAATTATTAGAAAAAGCCAAAACAATATCAAAAAACCGCAAATCAGTAATATCAGAAATAGAAAAAACCATTAACTCCGATTTAATTAAATTAGGAATACCAAACTCTAACTTTAAAATTATTATTGAACAATTAGAAAAATTTAACGAAACAGGGCTCGACAAAGCAATTTTTTTATTCTCGGCAAACAAAAACATAGCCCCCGACAAACTTTCAAATACAGCATCTGGAGGCGAACTTTCAAGAATAATGTTAGCGTTAAAATCAATGTTAGCAAACTCAAACAACCTACCAACAATAATTTTCGACGAAATAGACACCGGAATATCAGGCGAAATTGCCTCTAAAATGGCCGAAATAATGCTAAAATTAGCAAAAAACACACAAGTACTTAGCATTACACATTTACCACAAATTGCAGCAAAAGGAAGCAAACATTTATTAGTTTACAAAAACGATAACAATTCAAAAACCCAAACAAACATAAAATATATAGAAAACAATGAATTAATTAACGAAATTGCCAAAATGCTTAGCGGAAAAAACATTACTCCTGCCGCAATAGAAAACGCAAAAGACTTAATTAAAACAAAAAACAACTAAAAACCACAAAAGTTAGTTTAAAAAATAT
>DYMG01000103.1 GCA_020721655.1 Paludibacter propionicigenes
CAGTTGCGTTTTGTGCTGTTGGTGCAGGGCAGGAAGGGATTTCTTGAACTAAGAAATTGTCGAAATGGAAATCATAATCTTGTGAGTCGTCAACACTACCATCTGTGCCCCAAATCGCGAATTTGGCATTGGTAGCGGTATTGTAGGCTGTTAAATTAAAAACAAAATGATTGGCAGAGTTTGTTAGGTTATCTGCTGCTGTCCAAACTTTAAGTGTATCCCACAATGTTCCGTCAACAGTAATAAGTAAAATAACTGCATCGTCGGTTCCCATTACATCTGTCGCAGAACTGTTCCAATCTGTAACTGCAACGTCTATTTCAATTTGATAATTGGTTGTTGTTAAATTAAATTCTGGAGAAATAGCCCATTCTTTATCCACATTGGAATAAAGGTTAATTCTTGCATCAGCATTCCCTGATGGGAAAGTGCCGTTTGTCCAATCTGATGCACCTGGAGAACTTGGTCCAGCAGAAGGTAAGCCATTACCAGCTTCGCTCCAACAAATAGGCACAAATGATGCAAAACTTTGAAGGTGTGGATAAGTTGTAATTACACCGCAAGCAGTAGTAAAACTAAAAGGTCCAACCCATGCACTTACATCGCCAGCACCGCAATCGGCTTGTACGTAAAAGTCGTAAGCAGTAGCCGCAGTTAAACCAATTACATTTGTAAAAGTATCGGTTACGGCAACAGTTGTTCCAGCACCTTGAGAAAAACCATCAGCACCATATTCTACATTCCAGTTTGTTTCAGTTGCTCCTGATGTCCAACTTAAAGTTGCAGAAGTTGTTAGTAAATCAGAGACAGCAAGTGTTGTAGGTGCAGGGCAAGTTGGAGGTGTAAAAGTGTAAGTTAATCCATCAGATGGTTTAACTGAAGAAGATAATGTACAAGTAGCCGAGTTTGATGCACCGGCGGTAGTTGCAGACCAGTCTGTAGTAGTGGTTCTGTTGTTATAAACCGAATTGCTTGCACCACGTAAACCTACTTGAGCTGTTCTTGCAGTGGCGTTTTGAGTTAATGCCCCATAAACAATTTCAACTACATTTGAAGTTTCGTACAATTTTATCTGAAAATTGTAATTGTCGCCTGTAGCGGTGTAATGACGGTAGTTTTTCCATTGAATTGTAAAAACTCTGTTTGGAGTAGAACCTTCCATTAAAGTCATAATTTCTGAACCAGTTTGCCCGGCTAAGTCATGGTTATTGGCTGCAATAACATTATTAGACGTACCACTGCTTATTGCAGTAGAGGAAGAGGCTACCGACGCACCCATGCTAATAAAACCATTTGTGTTAATACTTACTTGAGTGTAAGATACACCACCGTACACAAAAGTAAAGCCCAAATCTACGGCGTTAAAGTTATGGTCGTCATTTGCGGTTGTTCCATATACAGTTCCCCCCGTTATAGAAGTGTAAGTACCTGCCGTACTATTAAAAGTGTACGCGTTAATTTGTGCGTTTCCATAAAACGCAATGCTAAAGACGGCAAAGAGCGTCAGAAGCCATTTAAAGTTTGTTTTTTTCATTTTTAAAATATTAAGTTAATACTAAATTAGTCTTAATTAAATGCAAAATAGTTGCATTAATAAGAATTTTTTACAAAAATATTATATAAATATTGTAAACAATATAATTTAGTATAATTTAGGCAAAAAATTATTAACAATGGCAAACGTAAAAAAAATATTTGTATTAGATACTAACGTAATACTTCATAATTATAACGCTATTTATACATTCGATGAGCACGATATAGTGTTGCCAATTACTGTATTAGAGGAGGTAGATAATTTTAAAAAAGGAACAAATGAAATAAATTTTCATGCACGAGAATTTGTTCGCGAATTAGATAAAATAGCAGGGGAGGCTTTATTTGATAAAGGTGTAAATTTGGGCGATAAAAAAGGCAAGCTTTTTATAGAAACTGGAAAACCTTTTTCAAAAGAATTAGAAAATTCGTTTGGCGAAAACACTCCGGATCATAGAATTTTAGCAATTGCCGAATTTATTAGAGATAAATACCCAAAACGCACTGTAGTTTTAGTAAGCAAAGACATTAATTTGCGAATGAAAGCTAAATCTATAGGCTTATTGGCAGAAGATTATAAAACCGACCAAGTTTCTAATGTTAACGATTTTTATAAAGAAACTGACACAGTTATAGGTCTTGATAAGTCTATTATTGATAGGTTATATTCCGATTTTAATGGAATAGATGCAAGTGAGATTAAGTTAGATAAAAAAATTAATGGACATACATATTTGGTGTTAAAAAATGGAACATCGAGTGCTTTGGCACATTATAACCCAGAAGATAATAAAATACACAGAGTAGAAAAATTAAGTGCTTATGGTATTGAACCTAAAAATGCAGAGCAAGCTTTTGCCTTAAATGCATTAACAAATCCAAAAATTAGCTTAATTTCTTTGACAGGAAAAGCCGGTACCGGTAAAACTTTGTTGGCTTTAGCAGCAGCACTTTATCAAAGAAAACAGTTTAAGCAAATATTGCTTGCACGTCCAATAGTTGCATTAGGAGGCAAGGATTTGGGCTTTTTACCGGGCGATGTTAACGATAAAATAGGTCCGTATATGCAACCACTTTTCGATAATTTGGGAGTAATAAAAAATCAATTTAGCGATAATAGCCAAGAAATAATAAGAATACAGGAAATGTTGCAACAAGAAAAATTGGTAATTTCGCCACTTGCATACATTAGGGGACGAAGTTTGTCTAACGTGTTTTTTATTGTTGATGAGGCTCAGAACTTAACTCCACTTGAAGTGAAAACTATAATAACAAGGGCAGGAGAGGGTACTAAAATAGTTTTTACAGGAGATATACAGCAAATAGATTCTCCTTATTTGGATAGTAAATCTAACGGATTAAGCTATTTAACAGACCGAATGAAAGGGCAAAATTTATTTGCTCACGTTAATATGATAAAAGGAGAAAGAAGTTTGTTGTCGGAATTAGCAAGCGATTTGTTGTAAAAATGAAATAGTTCAGTATAAAAAAACCTAACAGGTTTAATTTTGAAAATTCAACTATTTTAATAGGCTTATTATCAGCGATTAACAGAAACTTGTTAGGCTTTATCTAAAATAAAATAACCATTTTAGATTGTACATACAGAAAATATTGCTATTTTTGCACGTTATTCAGTCATATTTTAGGGGTATTAGCTCAGTTGGCTAGAGCACCACGCTGGCAGCGTGGGGGTCATCGGTTCGAATCCGATATACTCCACAAGGAATTATTTAGGCGTTTAATTTTATAAGTTTCAGTCATTTATGTAAGGTTGTTAGACTTACATTATACTCATGTGCTAAATCTGTGAAAGTTTGTATTTTTGTTTCCATATTTTTTTTATTGTAATGACATTGCATAAAGTTCTAACCAACGGCTGTCTTTTGTTTTTACACACCAATCGTAATTGTGAAAACCTCCATTTTTAGCTTTATTAACTAACGCACCAAGTCCTGAAAAATTAACACTGCCATTTTTATAAATTTGACAATGCACACCATCGGAAATTTTATAAACACCATTTAATCCGTTGAATGTAAAACCATCACAATTGTAATTTGGTAATGTTCCTATTACTAATTCTTTTACTCCTTTGTCTTCGTGAAGTGTATAAATAGTTTGTTGATATTCGTTTTTGGTTATTCTGCCACCTTGTGAAATTTCAGTTCCTTGTAATAACGAACCAAATCCAACACCTAAACCTATTTCTCTACCAGCAAAGGCAAATGCAACTAAACTTAACGATCCACCTATTGCTATACGTGTATAAGGGTCTGCACTATTTCGGAATGCCTTTAATAGTGCAAATGATAAGGTTGTACTGGTGCCTGTTTTAATTATTTTTTTTGTGTTCATCTTGCAATTTTATTAAACTGTTTTTTATTTTTTCAAACATCAAAAATTGTTAACTAAATTTATTGTTGTATATACTTTGGGCTGAAATATCCATTTGACCATTTTCCCAAGTTAATGGCACAACTTCGTTTTTATCGTTTTTGTAAAATTTTGGTTCCGGTGTTCCCTCGATGTAAACCTTTGTGCCGGCTTTTATACCAAATACAAATAATATATTCCAATAAATTAGTTGTGTAATGCCGATGCAATAGCTGTTTAGTCCAATTCCTTTGGACTTCCGAACTCGTTCGGAATGTTTTCGGTATTAGAAAATTAACTTTCTTCGTTGTTGTATGGCAACTCTAATGATTGAACCGATTGTATAGCATTTCCTGCAATTCCTTTAATAGAGCCATACATTGCAATTGTACTTAGAGTAACTTTTTCTATTTGTTTTTCGCGTTCGCTCCACATTCTTTGCATTGCTGCTTTTTCTCTATTTATATTGTCTTTCAAAGCACTAAAACCTTCTACAATTGTAGTAACTTGTTGGTGAAATTCATTTCCGCGTAAAAAATCGTAAAGCATTACCATTTTATCGCCTTTATTTTCTTGGCTCGAAACTGCAGAATGAATTTTAATTAGTCCGTCTCTTAAAACAAAAGAAAGGCTTTTAACTTCCTCGAAAGTGCAAACCCAAACGCCTTCATAAAAGCCAAAATGTGTTAAGCCTTGAGGCAAAATTTGGGTTACCAGAACAGGAATATCTGCTTTTTGTAAAAGCATATTCGATTTTAATTTTTCTGTCCATTCTTTGGTAAATGTTTTTGTACGTTTGCTTTCGTAAATAATTTGTCCACAGGTTGTTCCGAAATTATTTCGTACATTTTGAATGCAATCGGCACCTTTTACGCCTTTAGCAACTTCTTCAACAAAATCGAACGGATACGATTCTCGCAATAAATCTTCTAATACTAATTCTTGAACTTCTCCTTGAATTTGCATAGAACCTTGTTCGGCTTTTCGTTTCATCTCGTCAACCAATTTTTTTTGGTCGTCAATTTGTTTTTGTAATTCTGCTTGTTTCATTTGCTCTTGAGTTCTAACTTTCTCAATTTCTTCGCGAGTTCTTTTGTGAATTACAATGTCTAAGTCTTGTTGTTTTTGTTTTAGTTCTTCATCTTTAAATTGTAACATTAATGATGCTTTTTCGTTGGCTCTTTTTTCGGCATCTTCTCTAATTTTTTTACTTTCGTCCAACATTCTTTTTTGAATTTCAAACTCAACTTGTTCGGCTTTTTCTTTTAAAATGCTTTCTTGTTTTTTTAGTTCGGTTTCTTGCAGTAAAAGTTTTTTAATTTTTTCATTTTTTTCAGAATTTTCGTCGGACAAGCGTTTTACTTCCAATTGCATTTCTTCTTTCAATTTTTGTTTTAGTAAACTTTCCAATTCTTTTTGTTTTTCGGCTAAAATGGCTTTAATAGTCTGGTCTTGCAAAGTTTTTGATTTTTGAAATTCAGCTTCTTTTTCGGCTAAAAGTTTTTCTTTTTTTTGAACTTCTTGTTCTATTTCATTTCGTAGTCTTATACTTAATTCTTGTTCAAGAACCGATTCTACCGAGAAAATATTGCCACATTTGGGGCATTTAATATTGTTTACTTTTTCCATTTTTCGTTAATTTTGAGACTTTTACTATGTTGTAATATGTTTTTGTTGATAAAAATATATGTAAAGGTAAATAATTTGTAGATTTTTACTAAATTTAATGAATGAAATTTTGCTTTTATATATTTTCTGTTTTGTTTTTTATAAGCACATCTTGTAAAAAAGATGAAGATACTGAATTGCCTTCTATAAACATTATTATGCCCGAAAACAACCAAAGTTATAGTGTTCTTGATACAATTTGGATTAAAGCTAAAGTTTCCGATAATTATAATGTTTCATCTGTAAAATATGGTGTTACAGATAAAGATGCTAATGTAGTTTTGGGCGTTTTTACAAAAACTTACAACCAAAAGGATGTTGATTTTTCGGGTTATATTGTAATTTCTGATGTGCGTTTAGAAACAGGAAATTATAGCGTTTTTGTTTCTGCTTTTGATGGTGCTAATACCAAAAAAACATTTAATAATATATATATAAATGAATTGCCAAAACAGTTAGATAATATTTTTTTAGCTAACGAACAGTCTAATATTACTAATATTTATGAATTAAATTCTGAAAATGTATTAGATTTAAAACTAAGTTTTAACAATAAATTTGCCGATATTGGAATAAATTCATATTTGCAATTTTTCTATATTTTAGATAAAAGTGGAAATTTAAATACATTTACAATAAGTAATTTTGAACAAATTTGGCAAGTATCCGGATTAAATAACATACAAACCGAATATAATGGTAAAATGCTTATTTATAATTATTTGTGCTATGTTTCGGTGAAAAATAATAACATTTTTGCGTTTGATATAAATGGTGTTCAGCGAAAATCGGCAATATCGTCGCTTCAGGCTTTTGAACCATCGTTTTTTACAATTCAAAATGATTTTATTGTAAGTACAACTTATAATAACTCAATAGAACCAAATTATATAGAAAAATTTTATTTTGAAACCGGAGCATCACAAAAATATTATAGTGTTGATTTTGATGTAATTGGTATTTTCCCACTAAACACAAACGAGGTTGTAGTTTTTGGAAATAAAAACGACACAATTAGAATAGCAAAATGGAATTTAGAATTAGCACATATTCAGTATGTAGATTTGGACTGTGCCGAAAAAATTAAAGCCGTTGAGAAAATAAGTGAAAGTAAATTTGTGTTTTCTACAGAAAACGAAATGTTTATTTTTGACGATGATTTAAATAATTATTACTCAATTAGAAACGATTTAACTGCCGATTATTTATTTTTTGAAGAACTAAGCGGGAATGTTTATTGCGTATATCAAAATCAAATAGATGTTATAAAGCCACCATATTACAACACTATTAATACAATTAATACACCATACAATACTAAGAAAATTGTGTTTAATTATAATAGGTAA
>DYMG01000104.1 GCA_020721655.1 Paludibacter propionicigenes
AAAATAACCCACTCACCCCAAACCTCTAAAATTAATTTTGCAAAAAAGAACTAAATACTTAATTTTGTTACAATTATTCGGGGTGTAGCTCAGCTTGGTTTAGAGTACACGTCTGGGGGGCGTGGGGTCGGAAGTTCAAATCTTCTCACCCCGACTAATTTAAAACGTAAAAATTTTCATAGTTTTTTACACATCAACAACAATGAAAAACGACGATTTATTAAAACGAATTTCGGAACTATTAAGTGAAAACCGAAATTTAAAAGAACAACTCGATTTTTCGCAAAAAGAAAACGAAAAATTAATTGCTCAAAAATTAACTTTAGAACAACAGTTTTCTAAAATTACGACTAAAAATGCCGAAATAAAGCACTTTAAAATGGCTACCATTTTAATTATAGATTTTTTTGGTTTTAGCCGAATTACAAATAAAGAACACTCTTCGGAATTAATTGATGAACTCGACAATATTTTTTTAACCCTCAAAGAAATATCAAAAAAATACAAAGTTGTTAAAATTAAAACTATTGGCGATTCGTATATGTGTGCCGGAGGCGTTCCCGAAAAAAACACAACAAACTCTATTGACGTAATGCTAGCTGCAATAGAAATGAAAAAACATATTGATGAACTTCAAAAAAATCATCAAGAAAAAGGCAAAGAATTTTGGAGCTACAAAATGGGAATTCACACCGGAGAAGTAAGTGCTGTAATTTTAGGAAATTCTAAAAATTCGTTCAATTTAAAAGGCGAAACCGTTGACATTGTAAGTAGGGTAAAATCTATTGCTTACAAAGGCGAAATAGCAATTTCTGCTATGACTTATGAACTTATAAAAGAATATTTTACCTGCCAATACAAAGGTTTACTGCCTTTAAAATACAAAAAAGATTATGAAATTTATTCTGTAAAAAAGATTAAAAAAGCATATTCACAAAATAGAGATGGTTTTTTTCCAAATAAAATTTTCGCCACCCGTTATAAACTAAGACAATTATCTGATTTACAGGAAATTATTTTAGATAAACTTGAAAATGAATTACCAAAATATTTGTACTATCACAACGTAAAACATACTATTGATGTAATTACACAAGCCGAACTAATTGGAGTTGTAGAAGGTGTTACAGACTACGAACTTTTACTACTAAAAACAGCTGCATTATTTCACGATATTGGGCAAATACATCAATCGCAAGGGCACGAAGAAATTGGTTGCGATTACACAAAAAAATGGTTGCCAAATTATAGTTACGAACCAAAAGAAATTGAAGAAATAAACAATTTAATTATGGCAACAAAACTTCCGCCAGCACCAAAAACTTTGCTCGAAAAAATTATGTGCGATGCCGATTTAGATTATTTGGGTAGAAGCGATTTTAAACCCGTTTCCGATACTCTTTACAAAGAACTAAAAGAGCAAAAAATTGTATCAAATATAGATGATTGGAACAAAATGCAAATAAAATTTCTTGAATGGCATCAATATTTTACAAACACAGGAAACAAACTACGCCAAGTAAATAAAGAAGAGCAAATTAAGAATTTAAAAATAGAGGTTTTGTAAATTATTCTGCAATTTCTTTTAATTTTTCGAGAACATTAGCCCTTTGATTTTCGTTTTCAAATACCTTAGTTAAGCAAATTTTATAATATTTTTCGGCTTTATTAAAATCTTTGAAATTAAAAAAATAATTTCCAGCCTCGTAGTACGATAAATAATACTCCGGATTGCTTTTAATAAGTTCTTGAATCAAAACATCGGCATTTTTTATTGGCTTATTATTCCAATTGCTAAGCCAAAGCTGATGCCGTATTTCTACAAACTTTTTTCTGTTTTTATAATCTTGCGAATACAAAAACTTATCCTCTGTAATTGTATAATTTGTATCGTTTATATCAACATTTTTGTTGTAATTGGGGGCTAATTTAAAAACTTTATTTAAATCGTACTCAATATATTTTCCTATTTGAAATGGATATGTTGAAACCCAAACTTTCAACTTTTTTGGATTAAAAATTATACTGTGATGAGAAATTAATTGATTCATAGCTTTTTCGTTTCCAATTCCAATATTTTCGTCATTTAATCCTTTTGTATCTCTTAGAATTGAAGAAACTTTTATGTAATTTAACGAATCGCTATTATTTATGAGTTGCCAACACCTATCAAACCTATATTTTGAAGCCGAATTTTTAATGTTTTCAATATTATTTTCATCGAATTTAAAAGTTTCGCTCTGAAAATGATTTGCACAAACTATGTTTTTATCTTTAGTTTTATAAATTCCAAATTTTGTTGGCGATTTTTCTATAATAACAATATTATCGTCTTGTGCCGAACCAATAAGAATTGACTCCGAAACAAATATTTTTGCTTGTTTTGCCAAAACAATAGCTTCGTTAATATTTTGTGCATATTGCAAAATTTGACGAGCCAAAATTGATATTGGCATTGCCGATTTTGTAGGAATATCGGACTTTGCAGCGTTTATTGTTACAGTTAAGCCTTTTTCGTTCATTCCGGAAACAACACCAATCATACTTGCCCAAGTATAGTGCATAAATTTATAGCCACTATCCGGATTTACAAAACAAACCATTTTATTTTTGGCAAAATCGTCGTTAACATAAAAATCGAAGTTTCTGCCAATAATCATATTGCTATCATTTTCATTAATATTTACGCCAAACGAAGTGCAACCAACCATTGCCAAATCGGTAAGTGCGTGCCCTATGTCGTGTGCTGCGTGATAATTTAACATTCTTTGGTAATTTGGAGCTATGTAGTTAAATTCATTTGAGGTTGATTTCGATATTCCATAAATTTCGTTTTTATATTCTTTTGGTATATACTCGTCAATATCGCGATTAAAAATTGCAATAAAATATCTCAAAAATTTTTGATAATTTTTTGATGGTATAAAAACTTTAATTTGTTCAACAAATGCGTCTTCTTGCTGTTTTACAAGTTCTTTAGAAAGTTTTCCGCCATAAACACCCATTTCAAAAGCACTGCCTTCAATATACATTTCCCAAATTCCACTTGTGTTTTTTCTAAGCCAATTTTTTTTAATTTTATAGAAATTGGTATCTAATTTTGTTCTTTCCACTTTAAGTGGGCTTAGATTGGATATTATTGGGTTAGATATTTGTGCATCTATAAAAATATAAATTATAAAAAATATTAATAAAATAAAAAATATTAATAATCCTCGCTTCAAGAATTTCATTTTTCTTTGGTTATTTCGTTAAATTGTTTTACAAGTTCGTTTGTACCCAATATTTCACCGCAAGTTACAACCGAGCTAATAAGCACTCCTAAACTTCCGTGTAGGTTTATATTTTGTCCGGTAAGTAGTAAGTTAGGAATTTTAGTTTTTGGCATTATTTGCGATTTAGTCGGATTTCGGCTATCTCTTAAAATTCCGTACATAGAGCCATCGGTTGTGCCAATATAATCTTTATATGTTAGAGGTGTTGATGTATAGTATATTTCAACATTGCCTTTTATCATTGTAAATTGTTCTTCAACAAGAGAAAGCAATTTTTCAGCTTTCGTTTTTTTCCATTCTTTGTAATCGTTTCCTCGTTTTTCTACCTTTGTGTTTGCCCATTGTTGAACTTCACTAAATTTCATATAAGCAAAAATGCTTATACAGTCTGTAAATTGTTCTTTTTGCTGAGGCTCTGGCGTGTATAACAAATATGATTTGGGCCAAGTTTTTTCGTTATAATTTACAACTCCCCAAACGCTGTTTTCCTTGTAAAAATGATAATTTGAGAGTGTTACCGGAAAAATTTTTTCTTTTAATTTTATATGCAACGAAAAATTTGAAATTCCATTTTCTAATGACGTTATTCTATTTGTATATGCTTTGCGAAATTTATCGGCTCCAGCCAAATTTATAGTTACAGTTGGGTGCAGATTTGAAATAAATTTATCGGCAAAAAAAGTTTCTCCATTTGTTGCTTCAACACTTAAAATTTTTTCATCATCAAAATTAAATTTATTTATTTCCTTATTAGTAAGAACTACCCCTCCCTTACTAACTATCTCTTTTTCAAAAGCATCGGCAATTTTTTGCCCACCACCAACAACTCTATAAGCCGAATTTATGTAATAATTATAAATAAGTGCGTGCATATAAACCGATGTATCTTCGGGCGATTGTGCATAAAGAACATTAATTCCTGCTAAAACATTTTGCAAGTCTTTATTGTCGGTTATTGATTCTAAGTACTCTTGCAAATTTTCACTAAGTGCCGAAACGCTGTCGAAATCGAATACCACAGGGTAACGCATATTATACATATCAAAAGAATTTGACACATTCTGTATTTTTTCTATGTATTTTTTTATTGCAACCGTTTCGTTTGGAAAATATTCTATTAAATTTTTTTCAAAGTTTGCATAACCCATTCCATATTTATATTCTTTTCCTGCAATATTTATAACATCGAAGCCTGTTTCATTCATTTTACGAATTTCTATTTTATCTAAGATATTGAAATATTGAAAAAATTTGTATAAAATCTGCCCTTTATCTAAACTGCCTAAATAGTGCAAACCTGTGTCGAAACAACAGCCTTTTCTGTTAAAAGTTTGTAGAGTCCCTCCTATTTGGTTGTTTTTTTCCAAAACGCAAACTTTATAACCATTAATTGCCAAAATTAAAGCTGTTGAAAGTCCGCCTAAGCCTGCTCCTATTATTATTACATCGTATTTTTGCATTATATAGTATTTCTAATTTTATTAAATAAATATTCTAAGCCTAAAACCTCCGAACTTGTTAAAACTGAACCAATTGTAACACCTAAAACTCCGTGCAAAACAGTATTCTGACCTGTGAGTAGCAAATTTGGCACTTTTGTTTTTGGTGTAAAATAAGAGCTTAGTGGATTATTAAAATTTTTCATAATACCATACATTGAACCATCGCCACAACCAATATAATCTCTAACTGTAAGTGGTGTAGATGAGTACACATTTTTTATGTGTTTTCTAAAATTTGGAAGTTTAAGTTCAATTGCATCTAAAAACTGTTCTTCTTTTTTATGTTTAAACGCTAAATATTCGTCGCCCCTTTTATTTACCGATGTATCAGCCCATTTCTGCACTTCTTCAAATTTCATATAAGTTATTACATTTACGCCATTTGCATATTTATCGTTTGCATTTTTTTGTGTAGGTATAAACATAAAAAACTGAGGCCATTTACCAATACTGTACGACGATGCTACCCAAACATTATTTTCTTTGTAATGAAAATAATTTGAATTTTTATACTCAAATGAGTTTTCTTTTAACGTAATATATAAATTAAAATATGAAATTGTATTTTCAACATTAACAACTCTATTATAATACGATTTACGCACTTTTTCTCTTGAGATTAACCCAAAAGTTTGTTTCGGATGAATATTTGATATGAAATTATCGGCAAAAAATTTCTCGCCTGTTGTTGTTTGGGCAAAATCTATTTTCCTTTCCGTTATTTCTAATTTATTAACTTCGGTTCTTGTTAATATTGTTCCTCCAAAACTTTTTATAGAATTAGCTAATTCATTTGCTATTTGTTCGCTACCACCATTAAATTTATATGAACTATTTATAAACGAATTATTTATAACCGAATGTGCATAAATTGGCGTTTTGTTTTTTTCGCCTGCATAAAGCATGTTTGTTCCAGCTAAAACATTTTTAAGTCGTTCATTTTTAGTTATACTATCTAAAAAATCGCTTATGCCGTGAGTAATATATTCTATTTTCGGGCTTACATTATTAGAGTATTCAAAATTAAACAATGGCAAAGAATTAGAAATTTCTTGTAAAATTGCTGTATATTTTTCTAATGCTAATTTTTCTTTTGGAAATTTCTCTATTATTGTCCTTCTAAAATTATCGTAACCATTGGCATAAGCATACTCATTTTCATCATTATCAAAACTAACAACATCAAAAGCATTTTCATCCATTTTTTTAACCAAAAGTTTTTCGGTTAAATTAAAATATTTGAAATAATTATGTAGAACCTGCCCCTTATCGTAACTACCAATGTAATGAATGCCTGTATCAAAAACAACCCCATCTCGAACAAAATTTTGTGTAACACCTCCAAGTTTTTTATTTTTCTCTAAAACACAAACATTAAACCCCTCTTTAGAAAGAATATATGCCGTTTGCAAACCGCCCAAACCGCTACCTATTATTACAAAATCGAATTTATTCATTCATTACACTTAAACGGCAAATTTAATAATAATTAGATTAGTTAATAATATACAAACCTATTTTAAAAACTTCAATTTTCATCACATATTTTATAAGTTTAACATCTCATTTTCAATAATAGGTGTAAACGCTCAAAAATTTAACAAATATTTAACAATAAAGACAACCTAAAATGCTTATTTTGCGTCATTAACAATAATGCGATAAGCTACATAGATGTCCACTTTAAGTGAGGCTACATAGATGTTTATCTTTTAAATTTTATAATTTTTGATAAAATGGAAAGAGAAAATATAACATCGACTAAGTACATAATAATCCTACTTTTTAGTCTTTTAATTA
>DYMG01000105.1 GCA_020721655.1 Paludibacter propionicigenes
TCCTGAAAACTATTTTATAGGACACCAAGCCGGCGATAGTATTACAACAGGAATAAGCAATTTATTTTTAGGATTTAACTCCGGAATTTCTACCACAGGTGGAAACAATAATATTTTTATGGGGCACTATTCTGGATATAGCAATAATAACTGCTCACACAATGTGTTTGTAGGTTCCGAAACCGGAAAGTTTAGCAAAAACAACTATGGTTGGGGAGCATTCGGTTCGTACAATGCTTTTGTGGGAAGAAGTGCAGGTTATAGTAATATTGGCGGATACTCAAATGCTTTTTTTGGCGATCAGGCTGGCTATAATAATACAGAAGGTTACTATAATACTTTTATAGGTGCAGAAAGCGGACTTAATAGTACTACTGGAACAAATAACGTTTATATTGGATACCGCTCTGGATATTCAAATTCGGCAGGAAGTAACTCTTTTGACAATGTATGTTTAGGCAATCAATCGGGATATAGCTTTACTTCTGGATACCGAAATAACTTTATAGGTCTTAATGCAGGTTATAACACCAGCGAAGGATATAATAATATATTTTTCGGAACTTTCTCAGGCTACAATAATACACTTGGAGATAATAACATTTTTATTGGAACCTCGTCAGGAACAAATAACACAATAGGAAATAATAATACATATATAGGTGAACAAGCTGGATATAATACTGTAAATGGATATAGAAATGTTTTTATTGGATATTTAGCAGGGTATTCTGCAGTTGGAAGCGATTCTTGGGATAATGTTTGCTTGGGAAGCCAATCAGGATATAGTATTACAACAGGCTATAACAACCAATTTATTGGAATTGAGGCTGGCTACTCTACTACAAGCGGACCAAATAACATTTTTATAGGAAAACAAGCTGGAAGGTATAATACAACAGGAGCAGAAAATGTTTTTTTAGGTGTAGCAAGCGGTTACTTAAACATTAATGGACAAACAAATGTTTTTATTGGTAGCTACTCTGGCTATAACAACGAATCGGGAAATGCAAACTCTTTTATAGGATATTTTTCTGGAGAAAAAAACACATCAGGAAGTTGGAATGCATTTTTTGGAAACTACTCTGGCTATAAAAACGAAACCGGACAAAACAACACTTATTTAGGACCCCAATCTGGAAGTTCTAATGTTGATGGTAATAGTAATGTTTGCATAGGTAATGCCGCCGGAAAAAATGGAATAACTGGTAGCAATAATGTATTTATTGGCGATGGTTCAGGCTACAATAATGCCGGTACTAATAATACATTTATTGGTAAACACACAGGTGTATCTAATTTAACTGGAACAGGAAATGTATTTTTAGGTAGCGAAGCTGGAAGCGCAGAAACTGGTTCTAACACGCTATACATAGACAATACAAGTACAAGCACCCCTCTTATTTATGGAGATTTTGCTACCGATAAAGTAACAATAAATAACGTTTTAAAACTAACCCCAATAGCCACAGCACCAACAAGTCCTGTTGAAGGTGAAATATATGTAAATTCTGCAACGCATCATATTTATTGCTATTTAGCGGGTTCTTGGAAACAATTAGATAACTAAAATAAATTGTAAAATCATAAAAAACCCTTGCATAAGGGTTTTTTATTAAAAAATATTAAAAATTTACAACTTCAATAATAAAATATTACTTTCGCAAAAAATAATATTGTGTCAGATAGTTTAATAATAATTCCTACCTACAACGAAAAAGAAAATATTGAAAAAATAATTTCTGCCGTCTTTTTACTTGAAAAAGAATTTGAAATACTTATTGTTGATGATAATTCTCCCGATGGTACAGCAAATATTGTAAAAAAATTAAACGAATTTGGCACAAAACTTCACATACTTGAGCGAAAAGGTAAACAAGGCTTAGGAACAGCATACATTGCTGGTTTTAAATGGGCTATAGAACGTAAGTATAATTACATTTTTGAAATGGACGCCGATTTTTCGCACCCACCAGAAAAACTTATTGAACTATATAATGCTTGTGCAATAAATGGTGCCGATATGTCTATAGGCTCTCGTTATAAATCTGGAGTAAATGTAGTAAATTGGCCCATAGGACGTGTTATTATGTCGTATTATGCATCGGCTTATGTTAGATTTATTACCGGAATGAGTATTAGAGACACTACAGCCGGATTTAAATGTTTTACCCGAAAAGTTTTAGAAACAATAGACCTCGACAAAGTAAAACTAAAAGGATACGCTTTTCAAATTGAAATGAAATTTACCGCGTGGAAATTTGGTTTTAAAATTGAAGAAGTTCCAATAATTTTTACCGACCGAAAAGAAGGAGCATCAAAAATGAGTGGTGGCATTTTTAACGAAGCAGTTTGGGGCGTTATTAAAATGAAACTACGAAGTTTTACAAAAAATTACAAAAAATAAACCCTGAAATTTAAATTATACCAAATATTTATTACGGCTTAAACCCTATAACTAAAATATCGTCGGTTTGTTCCGTTTTTTGTTGCCAATTGCTTAGCGAATATTCTAAAAACGACTGTCTTTCTTCAAAATTCATCTCGTTTATTGTAATTAAAAGCTCTTTAAACCTTCGTTTGTTCATTTTCTTATTATTTGTCCCACCAAACTGGTCAATATAACCATCAGAAAAAATATAGAACGAATCAGTTTCGTTGAAATTAATAGTTGTATCAACAAATTTCTTATTTAACTCGGCATAAAAACCTATTGGAAATCTGTTAGGAGATATTTCTGTAATATTATTTCCTCCATCAATAACAATAAGAGGTCTGTAAGCCCCTGCAAAACAAAGTTCTTTCTCTAAATTATTAATTCTACATAAAGCAACATCCATTCCGTCGGGAATTGTAAAATTGTGCCCATTATTGTTTAGAGAATCTAACAAACGTAAATCTAATTCGTGCAATATTTCGGCAGGTGAAAAAATATTATCTCTAATTATAATTTCGCGAAATAGAGCATTGCCAATAGTTGTTAACATAGCTCCCGAAATGCCGTGCCCAGTACAATCAATTGCTACAATAAATTTGTAATTATCGTTGGCATAAAACCAATAAAAATCGCCACTAACAATATCTTTAGGTTTAAAAAGCACAAACACCTCCGATACCGATTTGGCAATTAAATCAATATCGGGCAAAATAGCATTTTGTATTCGTTGCGAATATCGTAAATTAGAGAGAATTTCTTTTTGCGATTGTTCTATAATTTTGTTTTTTTCGTGCAATAAAAACTCGTATTCTTTTCTTTTTGTAATGTCGTTTCCTATTGCAATTATATTGGAATTATCTAAAAAAGAAATATTCCATAGTATGTATTTTACTTTACCATATTTTGGTTTTATTGTAGATTCAAAAGTGCGTTTTTCGTGACTATCTTCATTAAATATAAACCCAGAAAGTCGTTTTTTGGCAATATCTACTTGGTTAGTATCTGTTTTTGTTTTAGTCCACCAGTTTTCGCCAAGTAATTCGTTTGGTTCAAAACCCAATATTTCTTTTACCGATGGAGAAATATATAAAATTTCCTTATCAATATTTATTATTAAAGCTAAGCTATTTAGAGTATCAAGTATTTTTTTTTCGAGAAACATTTTTTTTTGATTTTTAAGGTTTATTATTCAGGTTTTCTGCAAAATGTATTACCACATTCGCATAATCGTCGGGCGATGAATGAATTGCCAAATCTTAAAATCAATAATATATAGTCTTGTTTTCACGAGTGCAAAAGTACTAATTTAAACAATATATCAAAAAAAATAACACTATTTTACTTGTGTGCGTTTTTTGTTTGTACTTTCGTAAAAACAATATTTTAAATAATACTATGAAAACTTTAATCACAAATATTAATTTAGTAAACGAAAATATTATTCGTAAAGCCTCGGTACTCATAAATAATGATATTATTGAAACAATATTTTACGATAACACTACTAAACTTAGTGATTGCACAATTATAGATGGGGAAAATAACTATTTATTACCCGGAATTATTGACGACCAAGTACATTTCCGCGACCCAGGATTAACTCACAAAGGCGATATTTACACCGAAAGTAAGGCTGCTATTGCCGGAGGTGTTACATCTTTTATGGATATGCCAAATGTAAATCCACAAACCACAACACAAGAACTTCTTGCCGAAAAATTTAAAATTGGGGCGGAAAAATCTCTTGCAAATTTTTCATTCTATTTTGGTGCAACTAATAATAATTTAGACGAAGTTCTAAAAACTGACCCAAAAACTGTTTGTGGCATTAAAATTTTTATGGGCTCATCAACCGGAAATATGTTGGTTGATAATGAACAGGTTTTGTCGGAAATTTTCGCAAAATCGGAATTGCTTATTGCTACACATTGCGAAGATGAAAACACAATACAAAGAAATACAGCTATATACAAAGAAAAGCATGGCGAAAATATGCCAATAAAATATCACGCCGAAATTAGAAGCGATGAGGCTTGTTATTTATCGTCGGCATTTGCAGTAAAATTGGCAAAAAAATACAATACTCGTTTACATGTTCTGCATCTTTCATCGGCAAAAGAAATGGAACTTTTCGATAATACAATTGAAGCAAAAGACAAAAAAATTACTGCGGAAGTTTGTGTTCATCACTTGTGGTTTAATAGTGAGGCATACCAAACAAAAGGAACTCTTGTGAAATGGAATCCGGCAATAAAATTTAAAGCCGACCAACAAGAACTTTTAAAAGCATTGTTAGATAACAAAATAGATGTTATTGCTACAGACCATGCTCCACACACTATTGATGAAAAAATGCAAACATATTTTAAGGCTCCATCTGGTGGTCCAATGGTTCAACATTCATTAGTTACAATGTTAGAAATGTACAAACAAAACAAAATTTCTTTGACTCAAATTGTCGATAAAATGTGCCATAAACCAGCCGAAATATTCAATATAGAAAAAAGAGGATACGTTAGAGAAGGCTATAAAGCCGATTTAACTTTGATTGATTTAAATACAAATTGGACAGTAGAGAAATCGAATATTTTATATAAATGTGGTTGGTCTCCTTTGGAAGGCACGTGTTTTTCATCGAAAGTAGTAAAAACATTTGTAAATGGAAATTTGGTTTTCGACAATGGTAAATTTAACGAACTATATAGAGGCGAAAGACTTATTTTTTCAAGATAAATATATTTTTCAATAATTTACACCAATAATTTAGTAGAAGTTATAAAAATGAAAATGAATTCTTTTTCGTAATTTCGCCAAAAATTTTAAACAAAAGCATAGCTAATGCAACAAAATAGTTTTTACGAATACAAACTAGAAAATGGCATACAATTAATTTTTAAGCAAAATTTATCTGAAATAGCTCACATTGGGTTTATTGTAAATGCAGGTTCGAGAGACGAATATGCTGGCGAATTAGGGCTTGCCCATTTTATAGAACACACTCTTTTTAAAGGCACAAAAAAACGCAAAGCCTATCAAATAATTAATCGTTTAGAAGATGTCGGTGGCGAATTAGATGCATACACAACAAAAGAAGATACTTTTTTAACGGCTACATTTCTAAATTCTTATCTTGAACGAGCAATAGAATTGATTAGTGATATTGCATTTAATTCAATATTTCCAGAAAAAGAAATTGAAAAAGAAAAAGAAGTTGTTATTGATGAAATAAACTCATATAAAGATAACCCAAGCGAATTAATTTTTGATGAATTTGAAAATGTAATTTTTAACGATCACCCATTAGGGAAAGATATACTGGGAACGGTTGAATCGGTTAAATCGCTATCTACAAAGAAAATACGCGGTTTTATAAAACGAAATTATGGCACAAACGAAATGATTGTTTCTGTTATTGGAAACTACAATTTTGAATTTGTGAAAAAATTTTTTATTAAATATTTTTCAACTATAGAAATAAACAATGTTAAAAATAACCGAAATAAAAAAGTAGTTTTTCATAAACAAGAAATTATAAAACTTAAAGATACATTTCAAACACATTGTATTATAGGCGGATTAGCTTACAACACATATCATAAAAACAGAATTAGTTTAATTTTATTGAACAATTTATTAGGTGGACAAGGAATGAATTCGTTGCTTAATATGTCGTTACGAGAAACTAACGGGTTGGTTTACAATGTAGAATCTAACTACGTAAACTACAACGACACCGGCTATTGGAGCATTTATTTTGGTGGCGACAAAGAAAATTTAGAGAAATCGATAAGTTTAGTTAACAAAATACTTAAAAATATTCGCGATACTGAAATAACCTCAGCAAAACTTGAAAAAATAAAAAAGCAATTGCTTGGGCAATTAGCAATAAGTTCAGAAAATTATTCCGATTATGTATTTTCTATGGCAAAAAGTAAACTTACATTTGGCAAAGTAAATACAACCGAAGAAATAGCTAGTTTTATAAACTCTATAACAAAAAAAACACTCTTAGAAACAGCAAACGAAATATATAACGAGCAAAATATGTCTGTTTTAATTTACAGAGGAGGATAATAATTAAATTATTGAGGTCAGTATAAAAAGTTATAAAGTT
>DYMG01000031.1 GCA_020721655.1 Paludibacter propionicigenes
AAAATATTTTTCTAATTGTACAACTATTTTAAATTGAAAATTGTCTAAAAATCAGAATGCGTTAAAATGCTCGACGAAAAAAGATTAATAAACTTACTTAAAAATAAATCGGAATCGGCATTTGTTGAGTTGTATAATAACTATTCGAAAGCTCTTTTTGGTATATGTTTAAGGTATTCAAAAGAAAAAACCGATGCAGAAGATATACTTCAAGAAAGTTTTATACGAATATTTCAGAACATAGAAAGCTTTAATAATATAGGTTCTTTTGAAGGTTGGCTAAAAAAAATTGTGGTAAACGTAAGCATAAACTACTATAGAAAAAAAGTTAAAAGTATTATCGAATTTACTGATGAGGAAAAATTTGAAAATGCTGTAGATACAAATGTTTTTTCAGAATTAACAAGCAAAGAAATATTGCAATTAGTGCAAAGCTTACCCGAAGGCTATAGAATTATATTTAACCTCTTCGCTATAGAAGGTTATAAGCATAATGAAATTGCCGAAATGTTGCAAATTACAGAAAGTACATCGAAAACTCAATTTATGAAAGCGAAAAAAGCTTTAATTAACAAAGTATTTAAACTTTACCCAAACCTCGAAAACGCCAACTTGAAAGAAAGTAAAACATTAATTTTTGATTTTTAAACAAAATGGAAAACATTATTAAAAATAAATTGCAAAATTATGGAGAAAACCCTCCAGAATATATCTTGCAAAATTTAAAACAAAATATTTCGTTTACTAAACCAAGTTTTGTAAAACAAAATAAATATATAATTGCAGGTTCATTCGCACTAATAATAATTTCAGCAATATTGTTTATAAATAATATCAATAAAACTAATAAACTTTCGAAAATAGAACCATCTAAACAACAAAATATTATTAGCAACGAACAAAAACAAATAATTGAAATTTCAACAATTAAAGAAATTGAAAAAGAGCATACAAAAAATAACAATATAACACAACACCTCCACAAAACAGACCCTAAAAATTATAAAAATATAACAACTATATCAACACAAAGCGAAGCAAAATCAATAAGCAAAACCATAGAAATAAATGCAGGACAAAACAAAATAATTTGTGGAAACACTTGCCAACTTGCAGCTATAAACACTGCAAACGGAGAATGGTTTACAGATGCAGAAATAATTATTGAGGAAAAAAACAATCCAAATTCAACAATAAAATCATTACAAAATGGTTCGTTTAATTTAATTTGGAAAGAAAATAATGGAGATGAAATAACTTTAGATACAGTAAATATTACATTTATTAATACTCCAAAATTTGATGTTAAAATAGAAAAAGCCGATGAAATATGCTTTAATAAAAATGGTTACGTTATATTTAATACAAAAAACAATTATACATATTTGTGGAACGATGGCTTAAAAACAAACAACATTAGAGAAAATTTAAAAGCAGGTAATTACAATGTAACCGTTAGCAACAAAAATTGTTCAGATGTATTTAACATTAAAATTGAAAACTCCCAAGAGTTACAAGCAAGTTTTTATCATACAGAATTGTATAGTTCAGTAGATGTACCAATATATTTTACAAATGAAACACAAGTAAAAGAAACTGAAAAAGCAACTTATAAGTGGATTTTTGATGATGGAACAACATCTGAACAAATAAATTCTGAACATATTTATAAAACATCTGGAGAATATAATGTGAAACTAATAGCCTATACTAAAAATGGTTGTGTTGATTCAACATCAATAAAACTCAAAATTTATCAAGAACAACTTAATATGCCAAATATTTTCACACCTAATGGCGATGGAATAAACGATTTGCTCATACTTAATCCAAAACCACTAACAAACTATAAAGCGTTTGTGTTTAATAGAAACGGTGTTGAAGTTTCACATTGGGAAAAACCAAATTTAGGTTGGAACGGAAAACTTAATACTGGAGATGATGCTACTGAAGGTGTTTATTATTACGTTGTTACAGGAATAGGCGAAGACGGTAAAAACTTTCAATACAAAAGTTTTGTAAATTTAAATAGATAATCCATTAAGTATTAAACAAATATATTGATAATAAAAAAAGCACCAATTTTGGTGCTTTTTTTTTATAATGGAATATTACCGTGTTTCTTTTTGGGTAAATTGTCAACTTTGTTTTCTAACATTTTAAAACCTTTAATCAATTTTTCACGAGTTAGTTCTGGCATAATAACTTCGTCAATGTAGCCATAAGAAGCTGCCCTATAAGGGTTTGCAAACATTTCGTTGTATTCGTTTTCTTTTTGTTTAAGGGTAAGTTCTGGTGTTTTAGATTCGGTTATTTCTTTTTTGAAAATTATTTCTGTTGCTCCTTTTGCACCCATAACAGCAATTTCGGCAGTAGGCCAAGCAAAATTTAAATCTGCACCAATATGTTTTGAGTTCATTACATCGTAAGCTCCACCATAAGCTTTTCTTGTAATTACTGTAATTCTAGGAACTGTTGCTTCAGAAAAAGCATACAATAATTTTGCACCGTTTGTTATAATAGCATTCCACTCTTGGTCGGTGCCTGGTAAAAAACCTGGAACATCTTCAAAAACAAGTAGTGGAATGTTAAATGAATCGCAAAAACGAACAAATCGAGCTGCTTTTACCGAAGAATGAATATCTAAAACACCTGCAAAATAAGCCGGTTGGTTAGCTACAATTCCAATGCTTTTTCCTGCCAATCTGGCAAAACCGACAACAATATTTTCCGCAAAATCTTTATGAACTTCAAAAAACGATTCTTTATCAATTGTATTGCAGATAACATCTTTAATATCATAAGGTTGTGTAGATTCTTCTGGAATTATTTTGTTTAATTCAGGTCTAATCTCATCGCTACTTACGTAAGCTAAATCGTAAGGTAATTCTTCACAGTTTTGTGGTATATAGCTAAGTAGTTTTTTAATGTAGCTAATTGCTTCAACATCATTATTTGTCGTAAAATGGGCAACACCAGATTTGGTAGAATGTGTATGTGCCCCTCCTAATTCTTCAGATGTTACTTCTTCGTGAGTAACTGTTTTTACAACATTCGGACCGGTAACAAACATATACGACGATTTTTCAACCATAATGTTAAAATCGGTAATTGCTGGCGAATAAACAGCTCCTCCGGCACAAGGTCCCATAATTGCCGAAATTTGTGGAATAACTCCAGAAGCACGTGTATTTCTATAAAAAATGTCGGCATATCCACCAAGAGAAACAACTCCTTCTTGAATTCTAGCTCCACCAGAATCGTTTAAACCAATAACTGGAGCACCATTTTTCATTGCCAAATCCATTATTTTTGTAATTTTCTGAGCGTGTGCTTCGGCAAGAGAACCTCCAAAAATTGTAAAATCTTGAGAAAATACATACACTAATCTGCCTTCAATAGTTCCATAACCAGTTATAACACCATCGCCTAAAATTTTTTGAGAGTCTAATCCAAATAAATTTGAACGGTGGGTAACAAACATACCTAATTCTTGAAAAGAACCTTTGTCTAATAATAATTCAACCCTTTCTCTAGCAGTTAATTTGCCTTTTTTGTGTTGAGATTCTATTCTTTCTTTTCCTCCACCTAATAACGCCTCCTCTGTTTTTTTATTAAGCAAGTCAACTTTTTGTTTATGTGTATTCATATATGTATATATAATTTATTGAAGATTTATCAAAAGTAATAAATAAGACTATATAAATTAAGAAAAATAATTTAATTTTTATTTTTTTTGAAAAATTTATATTGAAAGTTTGTTTTTAATTAAATAGTATATTATCTGAAAAAGTAGGGTTTGTTTATTGTTTAAAATATTGATAATCTGATATAAAAATAGTTGTGTTGTAGTGTATTAAATGTTAATTATTGTAGATAAATTAGTGTAATATAATTGTTTAAATGAAATATATGTTATTAATTTGTTTCGTTTAATTTAAAAATTTCATAAAATGAGAAAATTTCACTTAACTATTTTGGCTTTTTTAATTGTTGGCTATGTATTTGGTCAGCAATATCAAACAAAGCAAGATGCTATTAGAGGTATTGCAAAAACCACTAAGCATAAAACTGAAAAACTTCAAAATGCTTTAAAAAACACTAATGTTGTGTATTTTTCTGAAGATTTTGAAACCGACTTATCTCAATGGACTACTGTAGATAGTGACGGAGATACTCACAATTGGGAATATAGTTCAACCTACAATGCTCATACAGGAACAGGTTTAGCTATTTCTGCTTCTTGGGATCCAGGAACACAAACAGCATTACATCCAAACAATTGGCTAATTTCTAATAGTATTGATTTAACAAGTGCAACAGGAACTTTGTTTTTAGAATGGTTCATAGCTGCACAAGACCAAACATGGCCTGCTGAAAAATACAGAGTTTTAGTTTCTACAACAGGAACAGCAATAGGCGATTTTACACAGGTTTATCCTGACGAAACTGTTCAAGCTGGAGGTCCAGATGGAAACGATTATTGGAAACGTTCTATCGATTTGTCTTCTTATGCCGGTCAAACAATTCATATCGCATTCCAGCATCACAATTGTACCGATATGTTCTACATAGATTTAGACGATATTTCTATATATCAAAATACCATTACAGATGCCGGATTAACAGCTATTGTAGCTCCAAATAATGATGGTGGTTGTTCCCTTTCTGGAAATGAAAGCGTTACTGCTACAGTTTTTAATTATGGTGGTGCTGCAATTACAGATTTCGATATTAGTTACAATGTAAATGGAGGAACCCCTGTTGTTGAGCATGTTACTGGAGTTAATATTGCACCGGCAACATCATACAATTATACATTCACTCAAACAGCTAATTTATCTACACTTGGATATTATGTAATAAATTCTACAATTAATTTAACTGGTGATTCTGATGGAAGTAATAATACAGCATCAACAAATGTTACTAATGGAGATGGCTTAATTACAGTTTCTGTAAGTACTGACAACCAAAGTGGACAATCATGGGAAATATTAAACGCAAACGGTGATGTTATTGCTACTCACGGCGATTATCAGTGGGATATAACAGAAGAAACAGATGTTTGTGTAATAGCAAACGATTGTTATACATTTAATTGGTCAGGTGGAACATCTAACACTGTTACAGTTTCTTACAACGGAACTGTTGTTGATAACACAACTGCTACAGGTGCTTACTCTGTTTATGCAATTGGCGGAAATTGTTCGGCAATAGATGCAAAATTATTTTCATTAAATTTTGATGGATACGTAATGCCAAGTACTAATGTTGATATAACAGGTACAGTTAAAAACGTTGGAACCGACCCAATAACTTCTTTTGATGTTGATTATACAATTAATGGTGGTGCTTCTGTTGGAACTTATAGTTTAACAGGTTTAAATATTCTAACAGGGCAAAATTATAATTTTACTCATAATGTACAATTTAACCAAAGTGTTGAGGCTATTTATGCAATAGAAGTAACAATTAGCAATGTTAATAATGCAACAGATGGAAATACTTTAGATAATGTATTATCGCAAAATATTAATGTAACATCATCGCAAATTGACAGAACTGTTGTAATAGAGCAATTTACAACAGAAGAATGCTCTAATTGTCCTCCAGTATTAGCTTATTTAGAGGGGTTATATACTAACGATAACCATACTTTAATATTAACTCATCACTCTGGTTATTACACCGATTTTTTAACAACACAAGAACATGTTGATATGGCAGAGTTTTTCAATGATGGTGGTTCTACCTATGCTCCTGCCGGAATGTTTGATAGAGCTTATGATAGTGGCGACCACGATGGTGATGGTACCGCAGACCCAGGTCCAGTATTTTGGGATGGAGATCCTTACGCTGCTAATAGAATAGCCGAAAGAGAAGCAGAACCTGCATTTGTTAGTGTAAATATTGGAGGAACTTATAATTCATCAACTCATGTTTTAAACGTAACAGTTTATGGCGATTTCTTAGATAATTTCACAAACATAGGTGTTTCTTTCTGGATTTCAGAAGATCATATTGCTCAACAGTCGCAAGCTGCAGCACCATCTGGGTTTGAACACAGATTTACAGCAAGAGATGCAATTTCTGCACTTTTAGGCGACCCAATTGTAACAACAACACACGCAGGTAGTTCGTATTCTAAAACATATACTTATACTGTAAATTCAAGCTGGAATTACTCAAATTTATATTTAGTGGCATTTGTAAATAAAATAAATGCATCTAATGTAAATGATAGAGAAATTGCAAATGCTAAACAAGTTAAATTGTCTGATTTACAGCCGTTAAGTGTTAATGGTGTTTCTGTTAATACTAATGTTAATATTTATCCAAATCCTACAAACAATTCTATAAACATTATTGGTGTAGAGGGTGGTTTAATAGAAGTTTTAAATTATTTAGGACAAGTTGTTGCAGTTGTTGAAAATGCTACAAATTTCCAATCAATAAATCTTTCTGAAAATAATGCAGGAACTTATATTGTTAGAATTAAAACCAACGATAATATTATTGTTAAAAAAGTGAACTTAGTTAAATAAGTAGTTTTTTTATAAAACGTTAAAAGGCAACTTCTTTATGGAGTTGCCTTTTTTATTAAATTTAAACCAAATTAAGCATTAGAAAATCTATTACAAGCTAAATATCTTAAAATCAGTTGCATATTCATTTTTTTAACCATAGCTACGGCTATGCTTTTCAAAAATGAATATACTGATTTTTGATATTTAACTTTCATAACGAAGTTCTAATACTTAATTTGGGTTTAAAAAAATGCAAATTATTCGTTCAATAAATTTTTAACCGTAGAAATTTCAATGTAAGAAGCACCGCCGGCTCTGCCAAAATTACCAGCAATAACCCCAATAGTGTTATTCAAATTAAAAGTTTTCTTTTTTATTAATCGTTTTAAGGCTTGCGTTAAAAATTCGTGAGAAGTTTTTGTAGGTTTCATATAATCAACAAATACTCCGTACGACATAGCAAGTTCTCTCATAGTGTGCTTGCTGTAACATTGGGCGTAAATTGTAACTTTACCTCTATAAGAAGCTAATGCTCTAATAGTTCTGCCAGAGGTTGTATCAGAAATTATTGCTGCCATAGGTAATTTTTCGGCTGCTTGTACAATGTATTTTGTAAGAACTTCTGCCTCAGGAGTACTTAGCATATTTATTGAAATATCTTTAAATGAATTATTGTTAGACTCTACTTCTTTAGCAATTTTTGTCATCATAATTACAGATTCCAAAGGGTATTTGCCATTTGCGGTTTCGCCACTTAGCATAATTGCATCGGTTCCGTCGTAAACGGCGTTTGCAACATCGCTAACTTCTGCTCTTGTAGGTCTGGGGTTTGTTATCATAGAATGTAACATTTGAGTTGCTACAATTACGGGTTTTCCCAATTTTATACATTTGTTTATTATTATTTTCTGGATATTTGGTATTTTTTCAGTTGGTATTTCTAAGGCTAAATCGCCTCTAGCAACCATAATTCCATTGGCATATTCTAAAATTTCATCAATATTATTTACACCTTCTTGGTTCTCAATTTTTGCAATTATTTTTATTTTGCTTCCTCTCGATTCTAATATGCTTTTTACGGCAATTACATCTTCTTTGCGTCTAACAAAAGAGTGGGCAATAAAATCAATATCATTTTCAATTGCAAAGTTTATGTATTCAATATCACGGGGTGTTAAAGCCGGTAAATTTATTGTAACACCCGGAATGTTTATGCTTTTGTGGTTTTCAATTAATCCGTTGTTTAGTACTTTACAGATTAAAGAATCGGCATCTTTTTTAATTATTTCTAATTCAACATCACCATCATTAATTAATAATCTGTCTGAAACTTTAACATCTTTTGCAATTTTTTTGTACGATAGGTATAAACAATTTTTTAAATTATTTTCAAGGCCAATTCCTTTTACAGTAATTAAATCGTTCTCTTCTACTGGTATAGGGTTTTTCAAATCAATAGTTCTAATTTCCGGACCTTTTGTATCTATCATTATAGCAATTTTGTCGGAAACAGCCCTAACACTGTTAATAACTTTTAAACTTCCTTCGAAATCTTGATGGGCAGTGTTTAAACGAACAACATTAAGCCCGTTGTTAAACATTTGAGTAATTAATTCGGGCGAGCAATTTCTGTCAGAAATTGTTGCAATAATCTTTGTTTTTTTTCTCATAAATGTTTTTCTTCAAAAATAAATAAATAAAAATATAATATTGTAGATGGTAAGGATATTTTTTTTATTTTTATACTTTTGTAAAATATGAGAAAAGATATTATAATATTATTCTTCTTGTTATTGAGTTCTGTGCTATTTTCCCAAGTTAACAAATTTGGAGCACCTGTTATAACTTATTATAATGATGAACAATACGATATTAATGCACAAAATTGGGCGGCAGTAAAAGATTCTAAAGATGTAATGTATTTTGGCAATAATTCAGGTGTTTTAAAATTTGATGGAAGTAATTGGGAAAAATATGCTGTAAATAACGAGTCGTCAATATTTTCACTTGCAGTAGACAATAAAGACATAGTTTATGTGGGGGGTACCTCAGAATTTGGTTGTGTTGTTACTAATGCTAATGGAAGTAAAAAATATGAAATTTTATCAAAACAGTTAGACCCAAAAATTAAGTTTGCAGAAGTTTGGAAAACTTATTTTTATAAAGACGATGTTTATTTTTGCACACAAGACTATATTTTTATTTTTAACAAAAAGAAGCATAAAAAAACTATAAAATTACCGGAACAATCATTCTTAACTTTTATTGCAAACAAAAATATTTATGTTACCAATTTTGTAAAAGGATTATTAAAATTACAAACCGATTCGTTAGTGCCGGTTAAAGGTGGCGATTTTTTTATTGAAAAAAATATTTTCGGAGTTTTGCCTTATAATGAAAAAAAACTCCTTATAACAACAGGTGTAGAAGGGGTATATATTTTTGATGAAGTATTAGGAACACACGAACAATTTTTATCGGAAGATGCCTTAAATTTTATTTCAAAAAAGCAGGCTATTATTTATAATTCTTCTAAAACAAATTATGGAGAATATGTTTTTTCGACATTATATGGTGGATTATTTATAACAGATGGAAAAGGTAATATTATATACCATTTAGATAAAGAAAATGGGCTTTTCGATAATATTGCAATTTGTTCTTATCAATCAGAAAATGGACCATTGTGGGTTTGCTTAAATAGCGGTTTGCTTAAATTGGAAATAAACATTCCATTAAATTATTTCGATATATCTAAAGAAATTGATGGCACTTTAAATGATATGATTTTATTTAAAGATGTTTTATATATTGCAACAGACGGTGGCGTTTATTACATTTCAAATAAAGACTTATATCCAAAGTTAGTGAAAACAAAAATTAATTTGCAAACTTGGAGGTTTAAAGAATTTATAGAAAAAAATAAAAATGTACTTCTTGTTTCTACTGTAGATGGACTTTTTGAGCTTTCAGATACAAATAAAATAGAGGGGGTGGAAAATAAAATTAAAAATAAAAATTCAATTCCACTAGTAACTTTTAGGGCAAAATTAATATATAATTTAAAAAACGAACCATTTGTTTTTGTATTTGAGAAAAAAAATATATTGTATTTTAAATACGATGGTGAAAATTGGACTGATTTAGTTAAAATTGAATTTAAAACTCAAATTATAGAAGCACAAGAAGATGGTAAGGGTAATTTGTGGTTGGTGTCTAGTTTTAATGGAATTTATAAAGCAAGTTTTAAAAACAATATTTTAAAAATTGAAGATAATTATAATCTTTCAAATGGACTAAAATCATTAAAATCTATTTCTGTTGAAATATTTAACGGTATAGCTTATTTTGGCACACAAGATGGGTTTTATGTGGTAGATGAAAAAACTAATAAAATTGTTAAAACTAAACTACACAAAATAGATACTAATACACCTATTAAAGGTTTTAGTGCCTTAAAATCAGGGAACTATATAATTGGGTTTGAAGGAATAAATAATAATTATATTTATTATAATGAAAAATCAAAGCAATTCGATTCAATGCATTTAAGTATTCTTCCAAAATCTAAAATAAAGTGTTTGTTTACTGAGTTTTCGGAAAACAAAATATACGCAGGTTTAGGAGCTAAAATTTATTTAATTAATAAAGACAAAAAATTAGAATATTTAAAACCGTCAAAAGTTATATTTAGTAAAATAGCGGTAGCAGATTCAATACTTTATTCAGGTATAACAGAAAATACAACAAAACAAGTAGTTTTAGATTACAAATATAATGAAATAACATTTGAGTTTTCAACACCATACTACTTTAATACAGAACAAATAGAATATAGCTACTTTCTTGAAGGAGACGATGAAACATGGTCGCAATGGACAAAAAACAACTACGATAAAGAAAAATTATTAGAAGGAGATTATACATTAAAAGTAAAAGCTAAAAATTCGTTCGGAATAGAAAGCGATGTGTCTGAATTTAGTTTTAGCATAAATCCCCCTTGGTACAGAAAAATAATAGCATATTTTATTTATGCAATTTTAATTATATCATTTATTGCAATAATAGTTTATTTAAATAATCGGCGATTGCTTAAAGATAAAGTTAGATTAGAAAAAATTGTGAAAGAAAGAACAGCCGAAGTAGTTGCTCAAAAAGAAGAAATAGAAGTACAAAAAGAAGAAATAGAAGTGCAAAGAGATTTAGTTTTAGAGCAAAAAGAAAAAATAGAAATAATTCATAAAGAAATAACCGATAGTATTCACTATGCCGAAAGAATACAGCGAGCAATTTTACCTGCCGAAGAGCACGTAAACAAAGCAATACCGGAACATTTTATATTGTTTAAACCAAAAGATATTGTAAGTGGCGATTATTATTGGGCATCAGTTCTTGAAACAGAAAACAATGTAAATAAAGGACTAATAGGGAAATTAGTGATAACAGCAGCAGATTGTACTGGACACGGAGTTCCTGGTGCTTTTATGAGTATGTTAGGTGTTAGCTTCTTAAATGAAATTGTAAACGAAAAAGGCATAAGTCAATCTAACATCATATTAAATATGATGAGAGAGAACGTAATAGCATCATTACAGCAAACTGGAGCACATGGAGAACAAAAAGACGGAATGGATATAGCTCTTTTGGTTATAGATGTTGAAAATAAAATTGTGCAATTTTCAGGAGCAAACAATCCTCTGTATTTAATTAGGAAAAAAACTCTCCCAAAATTAAAAATTAACACACCGGAAACAGAAATTAAAGAAATTGAAGAAAACGAAAATTGCGACTTTGCTTTGTACGAAATAAAACCAAATAAAATGCCAATAGCAATTTATGTAGTTATGGATAGTTTTAGATTGAATGAAATGGAGGTTATGAGTGGAGATGCTTTATACATTTTTTCAGACGGATATGCCGACCAATTTGGAGGAAAAGACGGAAAAAAATTTAAATATAAACCATTTAAAGAGTTACTACTAAAAAGTCAAACATTAACAATGAACGAACAAAAAAACGTGCTAAACGAAAAAATAGAAAACTGGAAATCGTTCATAAACCCATCAAAAAACGCTCCTTACGAACAAATTGACGATATTGTAGTTATAGGAATTAAAATACCCTAAAATTTAAAAAACCTAACAACTTTATTTGTTAGGTTTTTTAAATTTTAGCGAAATAAGTGACCGCGAAGGGACTCGAACCCCCAACCCTCAGAGCCGAAATCTGATGCTCTATCCAATTGAGCCACGCAGCCATCTCTATTTTCTACAAAGTTATCGTTTTTAAATTAAACATAAAATTAATTTTTACTGATAAATTAACTAATTTTGCAAACTCATTGAAAATCGGCTTTTAATATGGAATATAATTTTAAAGAGATAGAACAAAATTGGCAAAAATATTGGAAAGAAGAACAACTTTATAAAGTTGAAAATAAAAGTTATAAACCAAAATATTATGTTTTAGATATGTTTCCATATCCATCTGGAGCAGGTTTACATGTTGGACACCCTTTAGGTTATATAGCTTCCGATATTTATAGTCGCTACAAACGGTTAAGCGGATTTAATGTGTTACACCCAATGGGTTACGATGCCTTTGGCTTACCAGCAGAGCAATATGCTATTCAAACTGGTCAGCACCCAGCAATTACAACCGAAACAAATATTGCACGTTATCGCAAGCAACTCGATAAAATAGGCTTTTCTTACGATTGGGATAGGGAAGTAAGAACTGCAAATCCAGAATATTATAAATGGACGCAGTGGGTTTTTATGAAAATGTTTAATAGTTACTATTGCAATCAAGCAAAACAAGCTCGTCCAATTTCTGAATTAGAAGAAACTTTTGCATTAGTAGGAACGCAAGGATTAAATATTGCTTGTTCAGAAGAATTAAATTTTACTGCCGATGAGTGGAAATCAAAATCAGATAAAGAAAAACAACAAATACTATTAAATTACCGATTAGCATATTTAGCAGAAACTTATGTTAATTGGTGTCCAATATTAGGAACAGTTTTAGCAAACGATGAGGTAACAAATGGAGTTTCCGTTCGTGGCGGACATCCTGTTGTACAGAAAAAAATGCTTCAATGGAGCTTACGAGTATCAGCTTATGCATCTCGCTTACTCGACGATATGGAAAACCTTGAATGGACAGACGCTCTTAAAGAAATTCAGAAAAACTGGATTGGAAAATCGGTAGGGGCAGAATTAAGTTTTAAGTGCTTCATCAAAGGAGAGGCTTTAAATATTTCGGTTTTCACAACCCGACCAGATACACTTTACGGTGTAACATTTATGGTTTTAGCACCAGAGAGCGATTATACTTCAAAATTAACAACTCCAGAGCAGAAAAAAGAGGTAGAAGATTATTTAAAAGCTACAAATAAACGTAGCGAGAGAGATAGAATGTCTGATACTAAAACTATTTCGGGGGTATTCTCGGGAAGTTATGCTATACACCCAATTACAGGTAAAGAAATTCCAATTTGGATAGCCGATTATGTTTTAGCCGGATACGGAACAGGGGCTGTTATGGCTGTTCCAGCTCACGATAGCCGTGATTTTGCATTTGCAAAACATTTCAATTTGCCAATAATTCAGGTAATAGCAAAAAGCGAAAACGAAATAACCGACCCCAAAAACTGGACAGAAAGTTACGATGCAAAAGAAGGTGTTGCTGTTAATTCTGAAATAATAAACGGTTTAACTGTTAGTAATGCGAGTAAAAACATAATTACATATTTACACGAAAAAGAAATTGGTAAAAAGAAAATTAATTATCGCTTACGTGATGCTATTTTTTCTCGTCAAAGATATTGGGGAGAGCCGTTTCCTGTATATTTTAAAGATGATTTGCCATATATTATTGATGAAAAATATTTGCCTCTCGAATTGCCAAAAATTGACAAATATTTACCAACCGAAGATGGCAAACCTCCACTTGCTCGTGCCGAAAAATGGGCTTGGGATACAGTAAATAATAAAATTGTAGAAAACAAGTTAATTGATGGCAAAACAATTTTTCAGTTAGAATATAGCACTATGCCCGGTTTTGCAGGTTCATCGGCATATTATTTACGTTATATGGATAACAAAAATAGCGAAGCATTGGTTTCTAAAGAAGCAAACGAATATTGGCAAGATGTTGATTTGTACATTGGTGGCACTGAACACGCTACTGGACATTTAATTTATTCTCGATTTTGGAACAAATTTCTTTTCGATTTGGGTTTGGTTGCTAAAAATGAGCCTTTTAAAAAACTCATTAATCAAGGTATGATTTTAGGTCGTTCTAACTTTGTTTATAGACTTGAAGGTAGTAATTATTATTTATCGTTAAAATATGTTTATAACCCACCTTTATCAAAAGGAATTTCAGGAGCAGAATTAGAAACTCTTTTTAAAAACAGATTAGGAATTAGTATTGAAAAATATAAAACAGGAGATGGATATACAATAAGTAATATTCATGTAGATGTTAATATAGTAAAAAATGATGTGTTAGACACAGAAGCATTTAAAAATTGGTTGCCAGAATATAAAAATGCAGAATTTATATTAGATGATGACGGAAAATATCATTGTGGTTCGGCTGTTGAAAAAATGTCAAAATCGTTTTATAACGTAGTAAACCCAGATAACATTATTGAGCAATACGGAGCAGATACATTACGAATGTACGAAATGTTTTTAGGACCGCTTGAACAATCAAAACCTTGGGATACAAGTGGAATAGACGGAGTTTACAGATTTTTACGCAAAATGTGGAACTTATTTTATAATAATACAGGCGAACTAAATATTACAAACGAAGAACCAACAAACAACGAGTATAAAATACTTCATAAAACCATAAAAAAAGTTCAGGAAGATATTGAAAACTTTTCGTTTAATACATCGGTTAGTGCTTTTATGATTTGTGTAAATGAACTTACATCGTTAAAAACAAATAAACAAGCAATATTAGAGCCGTTTTTAGTAATATTATCGCCTTTTGCACCACATATTGCAGAAGAACTTTGGCAAAATGCTTTAGGGAAAAAAGAAAGTATTTTGTTGGCAAAATATCCACAATTTGAAGAAAAATATTTAATGGAAACGGTTTTTAATTATCCGGTATCGGTTAACGGAAAAACACGTTTTATGGTAGAATTACCAACAAATATAACAACTAAAGAGGTAGAGGATATTGTATTAACAAACGAAAAAACAATAAAATACCTTGAAGGAAAAACAGTAAAAAAAATTATAGTTGTACACAATAGAATAATAAATATTGTTATTTAAAAAAAAATAACATAAAAATTTGATTAATAATTATTTTATTTTGTATATTTAATGAAAATTTAACAAATACTTAAAACAGAAAATATGAACATAACATTTAACGAATTAAGGAGAATTAAAGATAATCTACCTGAAGGAACAATGCATAAAATTGCTAACCAACTCGATTTATCTGTAGAAACAGTAAGAAATTATTTTGGTGGGGCTAATTTTGTTAAAGGCGAAAGTGTTGGCTTAAATATTGAACAAGGTCCTGATGGAGGAATTGTTCATTTAGAAGATGACAGAATTATTAATTTAGCTCGACAAATTATAGACGAAAAATAATTCTAAAAACACAAAAAATAATAAAACCAGAGAGAAATCTTTGGTTTTTTTTATTTCTTTGCAAAAAATATAAATTGGAAATTATATATAAATTTTTAAAATTCGGGTTAGTTGGTTTTGTCGGATTACTTGTAGATTTCTCAATAACTTGGATTTTAAAAGAAAAGCTTAAAACAAATAAATTTGTAGCCAATGGTTTAGGTTTTGCAGTTGCTGCATCGGTAAATTATTTATTAAACCGAGTTTGGACTTTTAACAGTTCAAACCCAAATATTGAAAGAGAATATTTAAGCTTTATTTTTGTTTCGGCTATTGGCTTGGTTATAAATAGCTTTGTTTTGTGGTTTTTGGTTAAAAAATTTAAAATGAATTTCTATCTGGCAAAATTATTTGCAATAGGAGTAACCACAATTTGGAACTTTTTCGCAAATTTACTTATAACATTTCGCTAATTATTTATGAGTGCAATCTAAAAAGGTTATTTTATTTTAGACCTAACATGTTTTTGTTAGTTATTGATAATAAGACTATTAAGGTGGTTAAATGTTTCAAGATTAAACCTATTAGGTCTTTTTATACTAAACTCATTTATCGTATTGCTTTTTTAAGATAGCTTTAAGGGTATTAAAATATTTCAATTTTAAATCTGCCATAGAATTAAACTCTTCTTTGTAAAAAACACCTACACCTTGCGTGTATAAAGAGTTCTTGTAAGTAGCATTATCATTAACTTGGTTAAAACCCTTAGCTCTTAAACTTCCGCTTTTATTTACCATATATTCAATATTTACATTTCCAGCAACAGAGTTTGTACTAGCGTTTCTTGTTTGATATTCGCCAAACCCTAAGTTGCTATTTATAATTACTCTGTCGTTAAGTATTTGAGTAGAAAGAGCTAATTCAACTTCATCACGCGAAATTTCATCGCCCGGACGGTATTTTACACCAATGTCGAAATCGTCGCTTATTTTTGATAACCAATTGCTTAACTGGTTAGAAAGCAACTCGCCAGACGATTTTCCAATTGCATTTCCACTTGTTTGTTGGTATTCGTTACTAGCAAGTAAATCTTGATTTGTGAAAAAATTATTTGTAATTAGCAAAAATAATATTTGTCGGTTTAGCTCATCGTCTGTTAAATTGCTAATTATATTGGTAAGTCTATCGGAAGCTTTGGGAACTGTAAGTCCAAAATTTATATCCGGACTAAGTAGTTTGTTCGATAAATTAAGTTTACATTCCACAGGAATTCGCGGTTTATCTTCTGCGTTAAGTGTTAAATTGTAAGGCGATGCTTTTAAATTGTAAATAGCATCAATATTTGTTGTAGCACTGTAAACATCGCCAGTCCATTTAATAAAACCACCCGGCTGAATTGTAAATTTTTTATTTAAAATGTTTTGTAATGTAAATAAATAAGTTCCTTGTGAAACAAAATATTCGCCGTTTATTTTAAAATTGCCGTCTTTATTAACGCTCATATAAATATTTCCATTTCCTCTAACTTTAATGATGTCGCCAATTTTTTCATCAAAAATAATTTGCAATTCAGCATTTGTGTTAAATTCTAAGTCGAATGTCATATTTATTCCGCTTGTGTTTACTTTGTATTTGTCTTTTTGTGTTGTTTCGGTTTTTGTAGATACAAAGTTTATAAAATTATTGTCGCTAATTTCTTCAGGGTTTGAAAGTGGTATTGAAATATTTGTGTTTTTTTCTGTTTTTGCAGCTAAATAGAAATCTAAAAGTTCGGTAGTTCCGTTAAGTTTCATAATTCCAGAGGCATAGCTTTTGCCATAAAATATGTCGTTTTGCTTTTCGTTTGTGTTAAGCGATAAAAAATTTTGAAAATCTAACCTAATATTAAATTTAAAATCTTTTAAATAATTGTGAGTAATGTTACCGCTAATAAAGCCTTGGTTTGCTTCGGCATCGTTAATAATAAAATTTTTGAAATCGATACTGTTTTTAGATACAAAAATAGTGTCGGAGAAGCTATATTTTGTGTTTAAATAATTAACCTTTAGCGATGATTTTATTGGTAAAATATATCCCTCAAATTTTGGCTTTTCAAGTGTACCCGAAATATCTATATTGCTGTATAAAAGTCCTGATAGCTCTGTGGTATAATCTTTTACGAAAGGTTCTATTATTTTTGTGAGCAATTTATTTGTAGTAAATTTAAAGTTCATTCTTTTTGTATCGATATTGTAAAATCCGTTTAGCGATATTAAATTTAAGCCATTGTTATTAGAGTTTGCGTTTATCTCAATTTTATTTGACGACATTATATATTTGCTGTAAATTGAGGTATTTCCCATATTATTGTTGTTAAACATTAGATTTGTTACAGTGAAATTAGAATTGAATAAAGCATTATTGTAAGCATCTTTTAAAATAATTTCGCCATTTACTAAACCAGCAAAATTTAAATTCTCGTTATTTAAGTAAGATGTTAAATGTTTTAAACTTAAATCGTTAACTATTATTTTTAGGGAGTCTTCAGGGTTATTGCTAATAATTCCGTTTACAAATAAATATTCTTGTTGTTTATTTATAATTAAGTTGTTTATTCTAATTTTTGATGAGTTTATATTTCCTGAAAAATCGTTTATGTACCAAGTGCTGTCGTTTATAACTGCCATAGATGGTATAAAATTGAAATTTAATATTATGTTTTTGTCTTGTTTTGTAAAATCTAATTGGGTAAAAATGTCACCAATATTTTGTTTTTTTGTTTTGTTATCCCATGTTAAATGGGTGTCGGTAGAATTGTTGGCTGTATTAGCTTCTAATGTGAGGTTTTTAAGTTCGTAGTTGTTTAATAAATTAATAGAGCTAGATTTTAAATACACTAAAATACTGTCGTTTGTGGTGTGAATATAGCTATTTATTTCATTTATTTTTGTTTTGCCTAATGAAATATAGCCTATTTTAGTTATTATTTTAATGCTGTTTTCTTTTGAATTTAGCACGCCTTTTATGGTTGAACCATAACTTATTTCTGAGTCATCTATAAAAAAACCTAAAATTTCTTTTGTGTTTTTAAAAGTGAAATTAAATTTAATATTGTTTGTGAAATTGCTTTTTGTTGCTGTACTATTTTCTAATGCTGAAATGTGTTTGGTTGCAATGTTTTTTATTGAGCTAAAAAGCTCAACAAGACGGTATTTGCCTGATATTTCGGCATCTAAAAAATCAGAATTAAGGTTTGCCTGCATTATTTCTTCTGTTTTGCGAGACGAAAAACGAATGTCTTTTATGCTTGTAATTTTGTTTGTTGTTTCAAAATTTATGTCGAAAATATTAATATTTCCGGTTATTTTGTCAATATCTAAACCTGTATATTGCGAAACTAGTTTAAATGATAATTTGGAAATTGTGTCTTTTTTGTAAATATGTAATTTGTAAAGGTTAGATTTTTTAACGTCGGCAGTGAAATTCATTTTGGCATCTTTTCCATTAAAATCGAATAATCCAAGAAAATCGAGGGTTAAGTTAGTGTCTCTAATTTCAATAAGTCCGTCGAATTTTTTGTTGTTTATATTGCCATCAATAGAAATTCCTTTGTATGTATAATTGTTTGCTAATAAGCTTGTTATGTTTGCTTTTGTTTTGGCAATAATAGAATCGGGTTTTATGTATCCATTAATTTTACTGTTTAAACTTATATATCCAATATTTTTTTGGAGGTCAAGTATTTTACCTAGATTAAAGTTTGAGGTGTTAATTATTCCATTAAATTTTGTTATTTCAGAATTTGGCTGTTTTTTTAATGATATGTCGGTAGAAATATTGCCTAAATTTGTGTTTATTTTTCCGTATGCAACAAAATCGTTGTATAATCCTGTAAAGTTTCCGGCGTAAAATATTTTTCCTAAAGTTGCAATTTGCTTAGGTAGTGCAATATAGTTGTTTTCGGTAAATGGAAAAAGTTTTATTTTTTCAATATCAGTTTTATTTGTTATTAGAGAATCTATGTCTAAAAAGATAAATGTTTCTTCGTATTCTGGAAGTCCAATAGCTTTAAAATTGCAAGCAATTTTAGAACTGTTTCCAAATGAAATGTTAAAGTCTTTTCCCTTAAAATTGTTTACAGTTCCAATATATTTACCCGATGCATTTATAATTAAATCAAAACCTTTTAAAGCTGGTGCAAAGTATGAAATATCTTTAAAATCAACTGTTGCACTTTTTACTGAAGCCTCCATCTCAACTTTATTGTTATAGTCTAAAAAAGATGGAAATTCGCTGTATTTCATTGAGTAGTAATTTACATCGGCTGTTGTTGTATTGGTGTTTATTTTTAAATTTCGCACTTTTATTAATGTGTCGTTAATAAAACATTTCCCGCTTAAATCTTTAAGAAAAATGCCACATTTTTCGGTTGCACTTAGTTCCGATATATCGAAAGTTAGGCTGTCGTTAAATAAATTAATGTTTTTTATGCTTAGATTTATTTTATTAATGTTTAAATCCCAATAATTCAGTCCAAAGCTTAATTTTTCTGCATCAAAACTTTTGTATATAAATTGGGAGTTAAGTATTTTTATGTTTTTTGCGAATACTAACCATTGTTTTGTTGGTGTAGTGTCTGTTTTTTCGGGCATAAACAAATTTATAAATGGAATAATATTCATTTCCACAGAATCGTTTTTTAGCTGAAAAAAAAGATTGTTTAATGAAATGGTGTTTATATAAATTTTTTGCTTTTCAAAATCAATATCGGATAGCGTTCCAGTAAGTTGTTTTACATTAAAAAGTGTGTCGCCACTTAAGTCTTGAACATATACATTGTTTAAAATTAGTTTGTTAAAAAATGAAATGTCAACACTTTGTATATCTATAATAATTTTAGAGTCTTTTGTAATTTGTTTTGAAATATAATGTGTAATCCAAGTTTGAAATGGTGGCGATTTGAAAACTAAGAAAGTAGTTGCTATTAACAAAATAATTATTGTTAATAGTGTAAATGTAAATATTTTAATTGCTTTTTTGAGTTTCAAAGTTATAATTAATCAAAGGTTAAACTGTTACAAATAACTTCTAATTGTTTAATTAAATTTCGTTTTTTGTTGTTTGGGAAGTAAACAAAACCTTCAACAGTTATAATTCTGTTGGTTTTTTCGTCGAGTTTAGATACACTAATAAATGGCCCTCCCATAAAGTTTTTCTCAACTTTCCATAAGCCTTTTATTGTGGTAGAGTAGGTGTTGTTTTGTTTATAGTTCTGAAAACTAATGGGAGCAAGTGTTTCTGTAGTCATATAACTTCCGGCTGTTGAGCTGGGTACATATTTTAGTAAAAATTCGTTACGTTTTTTTATTAGGTAGTCTTTTGTGAAAGTATTAGTATCGGTGTAATTGTAAGAATAAATGAATATTCCTTGAATATATTTTTCTGTTTCAAGTGAAAGCCAAATAAAATCAGTTGTGTCCATATCAATTTTATAGCCTTTTGGTATTGTTAAAGATATTTGGTGGTTCTTTTTAATTCGGGTAACTAATTTTTTGTCGATAAATGTGCTGTAAGTATCTTTTGTTCGTTGGGTTTCGGCATTTTCAAAAAAATCGAATAGCTCTTCTTTGTGCTTGCTTACTAATTCTGAAAATTCTTTATAGTTTTTTGCTTTTATAGTTACATATTGTTGAGGTTTAGCCCAAACATCTTTAGTATAAAAAACGCCTGTTTTTCCAGAATTTCCTATTTTTATATTTAAAATATTTCTATGATGTTTAAAAACACTTGTGAAGGCATTTGGTGGAATTTGAGTTATCGAAAATTCTGGTTCTGGTTGAGGTAAATTGTCAATTTCTTTAGCAAATATTGAAATAATAGAGTCGCCGGGTGAGTTTTTCCAATCGGTTTTTTCTATTACAATAGTTAGTTCGTAAGCTTTTCCTTTTATTGCAGGTAATGATTTTTCCTCTAAGTTATTGCAAGAAAAAAATAAAAAAATTGAAAATAAAAGTAATATTGAGTTTTTCATTTCGAAATGTTTTTTTAAGTTTTTCAATAATCGTTCCTTTTGTGCAAATATATTTAATATTAGTGAAAAATAATAAGATAGTTTTAATTGGGAGTAATATGTTTAACAAATATTATGTTGTATTTTTTGCTATAAAATAAAAAAAGCCGCAATAGCGGCTTTTTTTTTATTTAGTAAGTTTATTGTATAGATATTTTATATGTTCCTATTGTATTGTTATGTTTAATATTAATAAAATAGAAGCCTTTTTCCAGTCCTTTTAAATCAATATTTTCGCTTAAAATTGTTATGTCTCCAATATTTTTAGTTGAAATAATTTTTCCGGAAATATCGCTTACGGAAATATAAACATTACCTTTGTTTACAAATTCGCCTGTAATATTAATGTTTCCATTACTAGGATTTGGGTATAGTTTTATTTCTTTATTTGTGTTAAGTTCGTTTACATTAACTTTATCAAGAATTTTAACTATTATTGTGTCTGAAGCTTCACAACCACTTATGAATGAGCAGTATAGCCAGTATGTGTGGTTTCCTATGTCTAAATCTGCAGCGTCAATGTTAATATAAGGTGTTGTCTCTCCATTACTCCATAAGTAATTGTCATATCCTAATCCAGCTCCTCCAATTATAGTGTTTCCATCAGAAAATAGGGTTAATGTGTCGTCGGCAAAATTTACAATTGGTGTTGGTAAAATTGTAATATCTACAGAATTATTGTATCTACAGTTATTTGTGTCGGTAACAGTTACTGAATAAATTCCTGTATTAAGTATTGAAATATTTGCTGTTGTTTCTCCGTTACTCCATAAATATCCGTTTTGTCCTGCTCCAGCACTAATATTATAACCTCTACATGCCGATGTGTCTGGTCCTAAATTTATAACATATTCTTGATGAACTCCAATGTTAGCAGTATCTACTATTACACAACCTTGAATATCAACATTAATATAGTATTGTTTTTCACGAGTTCTCATGTAAGCAAAAACGTTATTTCCATTTAGTCCAAGTGTTTCTGTTGAGTCGTTTGATGTCCAAGTTATTACGGCATCGTCGTAATTAGGTGTTAATATTGGTTTAATCCATGCTTTTTTATCTAAACAAACTAATGTGTCCGCTGGGCTAAATGTTAGTGTAGGTAGTTGTATTTTAGTAATTTGAAAAATTAAAGTGCTGTCGCAGTAGTTTGGAGAGTTGTAAAATGTATGTGTAAATATTGTGTCGTTGTTAAACCAAATATTATCAATTTGAACGCTATCTGCACAAAGCGAGAATTTAACTGTGTCTGAAGAATAGTAACTGTGCTCGTACTGATGTTCGTATGCACCTAAATCTACAAGTGTCCAAAAAATTCTGTTATTGCCAAAATAATCGGTATTTTCGTAAAGTATAGTAGTATTGCTACTTCCAACATTTATAGAGTTTGAACAAGCTGATAATTTATAATTAGTTACAAAATTAGGGTCTGAGTTAATGTTTCCAGTTCCTGCAAAACCGCCTTCTATATTAGAGTATGTAATATTTGGTGTTCCTGTTATTGTATTAGCGGTGTTTCCGTAAATTATTGTGTTTGTTATAGTTGGACTTGAGTTTGTTGTTGCTGAAATACTTTGGGCGTTTTCTGTAATGGTGCTATTAATCATAGTAAAATCTGAACTGTCGCAAGTTATAGCAATATTGTTGTTAGTAATTATATTGTTAAACATTGCAATATTTGCTTCATTTAAATATATTGCAGAGTTATTATTATTGATGTTACAAGAATAAATTTTTAGTTTCCCGTTTCTTGCACTAATTGCTCCGGTGTAATTAAAATTCTCGATACTATCTATTCCATTAGCAAAATTTATATCGCAATATTTAAAAACGCTACTATCTGCAAGGTTGCTAAAGAATATTCCACCCCAATTTAAAGAATCGGCTTTTGTGAAAGTTATCCTGTTGTTATACAAGCCTGCTGCATTTAAATTGCCTTTAATGTAGAAATATCCGGCAGTTGTGTTTTGCATTTCGTTGTATTGATGAGTTGTGTCTCCGCTAAATATTACAACAACACCTGGTGCAATTGTAAGTGTTTTAGATGTTTCAACAGTAATTTTTTGACCAACAAATATTGTGTCTGCCGTTAAAGTTGTGTCGGAAGTGATATCTACATTTAGTGTGTCAATCGTAGAAAAAGCACTAAAATAAAGGCTTATAAACAAAAATAATAAGGAAAATTTTTTCATCTTGATTTAATTTTAAACAAGTTGCAAAATAAAACTTTTTAATTGAAAATAAAATTTTTTTAGTAGTAAGTTTTAACAGTTTTTGTTTTTTGCGTAATTTTGGTGTTTAAGTTGTATATTTACAGTACTTTAGTGATTTCTAATAGATAGTTAACTTCGTAGCTTGGTTTGTTTGTAATTATTGATTTTGGGTTAAAATAGATTGTGTCTATTCCAAAATTTGAAGCCCCAATTATATCAACATTTAAGTCGTCGCCAATCATTATGCTGTGTTCTTTTTTTGCGTTTAAAGAACTTAATGAGTATTGAAACATTTTTTTATTAGGTTTTTGAAAGCCACTGTCTTCTGGACATATTACTTTTGTGAAATATTTGTCTAATTCGCAATTTTTTAGTTTTTCAAATTGTATTTCTTTAAACCCGTTTGTTATTATTGCAAGTTTATATTTGTTTGTCAAATATTCTAATAATTCGTATGTGTTAGGAAAAACAGATTTTTTTTTAGGCGACTCGTTAATATATTCAATATTAATTGTTTCAGAAAGCTTTAAATCTGAAATGCCAACTGCTTTTAATGTCATATAAAATCGTTCAGTTTTAAGCTCTTTTTTTGTTATTTCCAATTTTGCGTATTTGCCCCAAAGTTTTTCATTTATAGTATTATAAGTACTATAAAAAGTGTTGAAATTTTTAAAATAATTGTTCAAATTATGATTCTTAAATATTTCTTTTAATGTTTCTTCAGAGTTTTTATCGAAATCCCAAAGCGTTTTATCTAAATCGAAAAAAATGAATTTGTAATTTTTATGCATTAATTAAATTTTTCAACCGAACCGTTTAGAAATATAATTTCTTTATTTCCGTATTTCCATATCTCTTCTAAGCCTTTTTCTGTTTTGTTTGTTTTTTGTTCGGTTGGCTGACCTAAGCTCTCCATAACCATTCCGTGACTCATTCCTTTCCAAATTTCGCCGTTCATAATTTTTATAGTGTTGCTACTGCCATATATTTTAACTAAACGTTTATATGTTGGGGAATTTGTATCTACGGTTCTTATTTTTGTGGCAGGTTGTGCAGTGTTTGTTGGAGTTTTGTTTTCAGCTTTCATTAATTCTTCAATTTCAGGTGTCGATTTTAAATTTAAATAACTTATCCAACCATCTTTACCATAGTATTTTGCTTTTATGTACAAATTGTTTACTTCGTTGTATAAGTAAATTGTTTCACCCTCTTTAAGTGTTGTAATTATCTGCCCCGATGTGCTTGGGGCATTTCTAAAAGTTGCTCCTCCAGTACTCACTGTGCCATTAATTAATCCATTACTAGTGCTAGATAAAATAATTGTGCTTGTTCCAGAGTTTAAAGATGCAATTTTCGAATTTACTTGGGAAAGGCGAACTTTTAAGGCTTCAATTTGGCTTTCTATGTTCTTTTTTTCTTGAGTTAGGCTATTTAAATCGTTCCCAGAATTTTGGCTTTTTAATTGAACTGCAATTAAAACAAGTGTTATTATTAAAGAATACCTCATTTCTATAAATTTTCTAACAAAGTTAATTAAAATTTATTTAATTTGATTCATTTTTAAGTTTTGAACGTTTAGAAAAATTTATTTTACTTATAATTATGCTTAAAATAATTATAAGTAAGCCTGCAAAGGTTGATAGTAAAATTTTTTCGTGTAAAAAAAAACTTATAAAAAATAACGATAAAAATGGCGATAAAAACACAATGTTACTAATGTTTTCAGCTCTTTTTGTAAATTCTAAAGCTTTGTTCCAAATAATAAAAGTTATGCTCATTTCAAATAAGCCTGCATAAATAGCCGAGAAAAATGATACAAGTTTAAAATTAGGTAAATTTGAGAAAATAAACATTGTAATTGTAATAAATATTGAGCCAACAAAAAAACTTAAAAATAATTTTAACTCAGTTTTAATTTTAATTTCTGAACTTAAAATCCAAAATAAAGACCAAATAATTGAACTTCCTGTTGCAAGTAACACTCCTAATATGCTAATGTCTTCAGAAAAAGTAAAACTACCCTTAAAAGATATAACCAAAACTCCAATAAAACCTATAAATAAACTAAAGTATGTTTTTGTTTTTAGGGCATATTTATGTATAATCGACGATAAAATAACCAAAACAATAGGCCATGTGTAATTTAAACTTTGGGCTATTTGTGCAGGAAGTAGAGAATATGCTTTAAATAAAATTAAATAATACATAAACGGATTTAAAATTCCAGCAAAAACTATAAAGAGAAACGATTTGCGATTAGCAAATTTTAATTCTCTAAAGTTTTTTTGGTATAAATTTATCAGTAATAAAAAAAAAGTTGCTGATAAGGAAGATATAAATAAAACTTGAATGAAATTATAATTTGTTAGGGAAAACTTAAAAGCAGTTGCTACAGTTGACCATAAAAGTACAGCAAACAAAGCATAAAAGTACGATTTAAAATTAGAACTCATAATAGCAAAATTATAACACAATATTTGAAATAATTTAAAATAAGAAATAAAAAAATAAATTAGTTTTTTTTTTGATTATAAAATTAATATTAATAAATTTGCAGTCCAATTTTAAAAAGGAGAAAGAAGTATGATTATTATACCAATTAAAGAAGGTGAACACATCGACAGAGCTTTAAAAAAATTTAAAAGAAAATTTGAAAAAACTGGCGTAATAAAAGAATTAAGAAACAGAAAGCAGTTTAGCAAGCCTTCTGTTGTTAATCGCGAGCAAAAACTTAAAGCAATTTATGTGCAAAAATTGAGACAACAAGAGCTTTAGTTTATCAGATTATAATATTTTTAAAAGCAACTGGCAATATAAATATATGTTAGTTGCTTTTTTGTGTTTTATTAACAAAAGCAGTATTGTGCCAATAACATTGTTTTGTAATTTAGCAAAAATAAATAAACTGCAATATGTACATAGAAGAATTTGAGAAATATTTATTGTCTGAAAAGCGATTCTCAAATCATACAAAGATAGCATATCTAACAGATTTAGAACAGTTTTTTTTGTTTTGTAAACAAAATAATTTGCAAATACAGGAAGTTACATACCAGTTCTTAAGAATATGGCTGGTAAATTTAATTGAAAATAATTTAGCCCCAACATCTGTAAACAGGAAAATTTCCTCAATAAAAACATATTTCAAATTTTTAATAAGAAACAATCTAATAAAATTAAATCCGGCAATAAAACTATCTCTAATTAAAAAGAAAAAAACATTGCCAAATTTTGTCGAAAAAGAAAATATGGATAACCTGTTAGACGAAATAGAATTTGAAAACAACTTTAAAGGTATAAGAGATAAATTAATATTAAGCATGTTCTACTTTACCGGAATGCGAAGAAGTGAACTAATAAACATAACCATAAACGATATAGATTACTACAAAAAAACAATAAAAGTACTTGGGAAAAGAAACAAAGAACGACTAATTCCTATAACCGATAACTTTATAAAAGAAATAAACAATTATATTGAATATAGAGACCAACAAAACAATATCCAAAATAATTTTTTATTTATAACCGAAAAAGGGAAACAAATATACTCAAAAGCAGTATATAGAATTGTGAATAATTATTTAAATAAAATAACAAAAATAGATAAAAAAAGTCCACACGTATTAAGGCATACATTTGCAACTCACATGTTAAATAATGGGGCAGATTTAAACGCAATAAAAGAAATTTTAGGACATGCAAATTTGTCGGCAACGCAAATATATACACATAATACATTCGAGAAAATAAAAAAAATATATAAACAGGCTCATCCAAGAGCATAAAAACAATGAATATGAATATAAAAATTAATTCAGTGCATTTTAATGCCGACAGTAAATTAGAAGAATTTATAGAAAAAAAAGTGTCTAAAATATTAGAAAGGCACGAAGATGTTTTAGTAGCCGATGTGTTTCTTAAATTAGAAAATGTTCAAGATATGGGAAATAAAATTACAGAAATTAAAGTAGATGTAAAAGGAAAAGAATTTTTTGTAAAAAAACAATCTAACAGTTTTGAAGAGGCAACAGATATGGCTGTAGAAGCACTTAGAAGACAACTAAAAAAGCATAAAGAAACAAAATAATTAAAATTAATAAACAAAATGACATATTTCATTTTGTTTATTAATTTTAATTTTATACATTTGCAAACATTTTTAGCAAATACAAGCTAAAGATGTTTGTTTTTTTAAGCCGATGTAGCTCAGTTGGTCAGAGCAGCTGATTTGTAATCAGCAGGTCGTGGGT
>DYMG01000106.1 GCA_020721655.1 Paludibacter propionicigenes
TTTTTATTTCTCTATTTCCAAAAATTGCATTTATTACTTGAATTTAGGCTTTTATTAATTAAGGAGGTCAGCCTAAAAAGTTATAAAGTTGAAAGTTTATAAAGTTAAATTATTGATAATAAGAGTTTTAATTCAAATTTACAATAATACATAAAATCCTGATAATTAAATACATAGCCTGTTTAATGAAAATTAAACTGACTTTTTATACTGGACTCATTAATAATAGGAAGAAAATATTCAATTTAATTAATTTATGATAAGCATTAAACCTATAATAGAAAATAGTTGGGAGGAAATATTAACCAACGAATTTAAAAAGAGTTATTTTGTGGATTTAAGAAAGTTTTTGCTTTCCGAAAAAGAAAACAATATTATATATCCGCCAAGCAATTTAATTTTTAATGCTTTTAACAAAACGCCTTTTACAAATGTAAAAGTTGTAATTTTGGGGCAAGACCCTTATCATGGTGAAAATCAAGCACACGGTTTAAGTTTTTCGGTTCCAAAAGGTGTAAAAAAACCACCATCTTTAGTAAATATTTATAAAGAGTTAAAATCCGATTTAAATATTTCTATTGCAACACACGGCAACTTGGGAAATTGGGCATTACAAGGTGTTTTACTCTTAAATGCAACCTTAACCGTACGAAATTCTGAGGCTGGCTCTCATCAAAAAAAAGGTTGGGAAATTTTTACCGATAGTGTTATAAAAGCAATTTCTGACAAAAAAGAAAATGTGGTTTTTATTCTGTGGGGGAATTATGCACAAAGTAAAGAATCTATTATTGATGGAGGCAAACACTTAATTATTAAATCTGTTCATCCTTCGCCTTTATCGGCTTCGCGTGGTTTTTTTGGAAGCAAACCTTTTTCTAAAACAAACCAATATTTACAATCAAAAAACATTTCTCCTATATGTTGGAAAATTGAATAAAATACCATTGGCAAGTTTATAATTACAATTTAAGGCTTTATTTTAACTAATAGCAAAATCACTAAAAATACTTACATTATTGTTGTTAAATTTGTAAATAGCAAATATTAAAAATTTAGTGTAATTCTGTTCAAATGCTCAAGTCCTCAAACTTGAGCATTTTTTTGGCATAATAGTTGAAAATTGATAATTCTATACTAATTTTTCTAATATGTACGTTTTTAAAACTATACAATTATTAATTTTGAATGTTTTTACACCAGCAATAATGAAATTCTTTTTAATAATATATCTATTCTTAGCTTGTAATTTTTCTAACTCTCAAACAGTTGTAAGAGTATTGCCCGACAATTTGGTTACACTTGCTGTTGTTAATGGCGACACAATGCCACAAATAGTTCTACCGCAGGTTATTATAATGCCACCGAAAGTATATTCATCAAAAAAAGAACAAATAAAATTTTTAAAATTAGTTAGAAAAATTAAAAAAGTTTTACCCTATGCCAAACTTGCAAACAATACATTAAGAGAAATTAACACCAAATTAGAGGGCATTGATGATAAAAGAACACGCAAAAAATATATTAACGAAGTAGATAAAGTTTTGAAAGAACGATATGGCGAAGAACTTAAGAATTTAACCATATCTGAGGGTAGAATTTTAATAAAACTTATAGATAGGGAAACTGGTTCTACTTCTTATGAGCTTGTTTCGGAATTAAAAGGCTCTTTTACTGCTTTTATGTGGCAATCTTTAGCTCGTTTATTTGGTGAAAATTTAAAACAAAATTACGATTCTAAGGGTGAAGATAAGCTAATTGAAGAAATTTTGTTGCGTATAGAAGCTGGTCAATACTAATACTGAAGTAATAACAAAATTGTGAAAACGAATTTTGTAGTTTGGTTTATCCTAAATTAAGCAATAGAAGATTTAAAAAACCAAACTATTGCTTTTATGAAAGTAACCCTCCCGATTAATCAGCCTGCCCCGAACATCGGGGGGACAGGCTGACTTAGATTTTGTTTGAAGAATTTTTTAAAATTCTAAATTACAAAACCTTAATCAAATCAGCATTTCCTAATGCTGATTTTTGGTTTATGTCGATTTTTTTGGTTTAAATCTTATTATTCCTCAATTTGAGCTTTATATTCATCGGCAGACATCAATTCAGATAATTCGGCTGAATTAGAAATTGAAATTTTAACCATCCAACCATCTCCATAAGGATCTTGGTTAACAATTTCTGGAGAGTCTTCTAACTTAGGATTTATTTCTAATACTTCGCCAGATATAGGCATAAACATATCGGAAACTGTTTTTACTGCCTCAATTGTGCCAAAAGTTGCTTCTTTTTCTAAAGATTCACCCTCAGTATCAATTTCAACAAATACTATATCTCCCAACTCATTTTGTGCAAAATCGGTAATACCAATATAAGCAGTATTTCCTTCGACTTTTATCCACTCGTGGTCTTTTGTGTATTTTAAATTAGCAGGAACATTCATTATTAAAAGTTTTAAATGATTAATTATTTGCCACGAAATTATAAAATTTTTTAATGCGAATGTTGTAAATTTTTATATTTTTCGACATAAATTAATTTTTTCTAGAAAGATTAATATATTACTGTAACATTTCCAGTTTCACTGTGTTCTATACCATTGCTGTCTAAGTAAATAGCTTGCCAAGTGTAAACTCCATTCTGTACTTTTTTATGGTTTTTGGCAATTCCATTCCAGCCTTCATAAATATCTGATGATGTAAAAATTATTTCGCCCCATCTATCATAAATCAAAAGTTTGAAATTATCTAAGTCTATGCCACTTCCTTTTACTAAAAACACATCGTTAATTCTGTCATTATCAGGAGAAAAGGCGGTTGGTGCGTAAAACGTATATTCTTCGCGTATTGTTATTTTACTTTTAACAGTATCTCTACAACCTTTGTCTGTTATGGCAATTAACTCAACGTTGTAGTCTCCAATAAAATTATAATTGTAATTATGAATTGGGTTATTTACAAAAGAAGAATCCCCATCGCCAAACGACCAAATATAATTATTAGCATATTCAGAAAGATTATTAAACTCTATTATAGGTTTAATTATGCTTGCTATGTCTGGGTTTGCTAAGAATTTAGCAACAGGTTTTTTGTAAACGTGTATCAGTCCATATTGGTGTAACGTGTTTGTACAACCTTCTTTTGATGTTACTGTTAACGACACATCAAAAACTCCTGAATTTTCATAAATATGAATTGGATTTTGCTGTGTGCCAATGTTTTCAGGCGAGTCATCTCCAAAATCCCAACTGAATGTTTGTCCATTAAATGCACTAGTTTCTATAAATGATACGCTTAATGGTTCGCAACCTTCAACTTTATCAGGATAAAAATTGTTGCTTGGAATATCGTTAACAAAAATTGGTACTATTACGCTTGCTATTTTTCCGCAACCATCTATAACCGATACTGTATAATCTATTGTTTCTAATGGGTATAAGGTTTCTTCTGAATTAATTGTATCTCCATTTAGTAAATAAGTATAAAAACCATTTCCTTCAGATGCTTGTGATGTTATTGTTATAGGATCGCCAGGGCAAATAGAGTCTAAATTGGAACTTGCGATTAAGGAAACATTTGGAGACACTAATACTAAACATTTAAATGTTTCGGATATACAATTGTTAGCATCTGTAATGTATAAATAATATTCCGTATCAACAATTGGAGAAACAACAGTACTTTGTACGTTATCCATTGTGTGTCCCCAATGATAGCTATATGATGGGGTTCCACCAGTAACCGATGCTGTAATATTTATAGACTCGCCTTCGCAAATTACTAATTTTGCTGGTATATCTGCAATTAATAAATTAGGTTCTATAATTACTGTATCAAAATATAAAGAACAATTATTTTCGTCTTTTACAAAAATTGAGTAATTTCCTTCTGATAAACCTGTAAAAAGTCCGTCATTTTCTAAAGTGTTGTTAATATAGTAGTAGTAGTTTGGAGTCCCACCAATAATTGTAGCATTTATTAAACCATTTTGTTCCCCATTGCATAAAATATTATTCACAATTTTGTTAGAAAATTGAAGCAAAGGTGGTTCATTTACATATATTGGATTACTCACTATAGAGCATGAATTATTATCGGTAATTGTAACAATATAAGTTCCTCCAGATAAATTTGTAAATAATCCGTTATTTATTTGAATTGAATTACCATCAGTGTATTCCAAATTTCCAGTGCCACCAAAAGCGTTTACAGTAATTGTTCCGTTTCCATCGCCAAAACATAGTAAATTTGTATTTGACGTATTACTAATTTGTAATAATGGTGGTTCTGTAACTTCGTATTGATTTGCTATTGTACAACCATTTGCATCAGTTGATACAACAAAATATGTGGTTGCAGTTAAATTTGCCAAATCTTCTGTTATAGAGGAATTGCTCCAGTAATATGAAATAGGTGCAGTTCCTCCTGTTACTATTAAATCTATTGTTCCGGAAGCATCTCCAAAACATAAATTATTAGTTCCGCTAATTAACGATGTTAGTTGTTGAGGTATTGTTACCGTAAAATTTGCAGAAGTGGGTACACAAATACCTTCTTTAACATTTAACGATACTGTAAAATCTCCAGAAGTTGGATATGACACTACTATTGGACCATCACCATTTATATCTCCAGTTACAACTGTTCCGCTTCCAAAATTCCAAACAAACGTAGAAGTGTTAATATTAGCAGTTCCTGTGTAGTTAAATGTAATGTTTTCGCCAAAACAAAGAGGGTTTTGAAATGAAATTGTTGTTGGCGGGGTTTCGCAGTAGCAAATAGGGTCGGAAGCCGGTCTCACTGTAATGCAAGTTGTAGTGTCGTAAGTGCACCCAAAATCATCTGTAACTGTAACATCGTAGCATACTTGTCCTTCTGTTGTTGGTGCAACGGTAATTTCCGAACCTTGGTATCCAATTACGTTTTCTCCGCTCCACTGATAATCTACAATAGTATTTTGAAACCCCCAATAATTTGGAAAAACCCAAGGAGCAAAATTAATTCCCCAAGAAAAAATAAAACCATCGTCAGCTCCCCAATTATCTGTTACGGTAATAGTCCATACTCCGTTTAATGGACAGCCCAATAAGCCTGATAAATTATCGTGAGATGTGTATGTTCCTGCTGGTAAAGTTGAATAATTAGAGGCTTCAACCCCCATTTCTCCATAAGTTGGATTTGGACCCCAGCAATAATCGTAACCAACTCCTGGCTGGTTAGGGTCTTCAACATCAATAGGCACACCTAAATAAGTTCCGCCACCGGCTTGCGATTCAAAGGTTATAGTTGTTCCGTTTGGACAAGTAATTTGCATAACTAAATCGCCAATAAAAGAGTGTTCCATATTTATGCAAAAACTTTCTAACATGCTTAAACTATCAAGGGTTTGATTTCCAAAAACATCAAATAATAAAGTTGTTTGGTATGAAGATCCGTTTCCATCAGGTAAATACGTTTGTCCGGCAACAATTGTAGTTGGTGTATTATCCCACATAGGTGGAGAGGCTGCAGCACCTGTAATTGCAACTTGTTCACCGGGGCAAATAGTGGTTGTTCCTAAAGTCCATTCTGGCGTCATTGATTGGCGAACTTTTAAATCAACATCGTTCATGTTTTCACAACCGTATTGGTCTGTAACTTTTAAATCTATTTGAAATCCACCGCCCGCAACAGGAAAAGTGTGTGTTACAACTTCTCCTGTCTGAGTAGGAGTACCATCTCCAAAATCCCATGTAAATGTACTATTTGCATCAGATTGTGTATATAAACCACCATTATAAGTATAATCACCAGAACCATAGAAAGTTATTGTTGAGCCTTGGCAAACATCAATATACAAACCGTTATTTATTTGGTGGTCGGTAGAATCTATAACTGCATTAAAAAATTGGCAATTAAATTGGCAATGAAATGTAGACTCAAAATTTGAGCCTCCCCCATTAGAATGGAACACGAAAGTTAAACATCCTGTCATATTTGATGGTGAAGCTGTCATTGCCCATGGCACCATAAAATTAGATTCGTTGAAACTTCCAAGTAGTGGGTATGACGAGTCTGTTCCATCAAAAACATCAACATAGTCGCCACCTCCAAAACTCCATGATGAAAAGGCTGCAGATACGTGAGTTGTGTTTGGGTCGCTATCGCAAACAGTTAATGTAAAAATGTCTCCTGCGTTATGATTTGAGGTTAAAGTAAATTGCTCGGAACAAGTATATTCTATTTGACCAGTACTGTTATTTAATACAATTTGCGAAAATGATAATTGTATAGTTACTAATAACAATATTATTAATTGAAATTTTTGCATTTTTTACAAGTTTAAAACTTTTTTATTGCCATATCAAAAATAATAAATTTTATCAAACAACAGACGATATTAATTAAAAATGGTTGCCTATTTTTAAAAATATCTAATTCTTGAATTATTTTATTTTTAATTCAAGAATTAGATATGTGG
>DYMG01000107.1 GCA_020721655.1 Paludibacter propionicigenes
CAGTATATTTAAAAAACATACTGCATTATTGTTTATTTTAAGAAATTTAAACTACTTGTTTTACTAAGTCGGCAGCTTCTTGTAGAGTAATTGCAGAATGTACTTTTAAGCCAGAATTGTCGATAATTTCTTTGCCTTCTTCGGCATTAGTTCCTTGTAAACGTACAATTACAGGTATGTTTATGGTTCCAATTTTTTTATAAGCTTCTACAACACCGGTAGCAACTCTGTCGCAACGAACAATTCCGCCAAAAATATTTAGTAAAATTGCTTTTACGTTAGGGTCTTTTAAAATTATTCTAAAACCAGCTTCTACTGTTTTTGCGTTTGCTCCACCCCCAACATCTAAAAAGTTTGCAGGTTCTCCGCCAGAAAGTTTAATTATGTCCATAGTTGCCATTGCTAAGCCGGCACCGTTAACCATACAGCCAACGTTTCCGTCGAGTTTAACTAAGCTTAGGTCGTTTTCTTTAGCTTCTAATTCGTAAGGGTCTTCTTCAGATAGGTCTCTCATTGCCTCATAGTTTTTATGTCGGTAAAGAGCGTTGTCGTCTAAATTTACTTTGGCATCGGCGGCAAATACTTTATCGTCGGAGGTAATAAAAACCGGATTTATTTCAAACATTGATGAGTCGGTTTGAACATAAGCATTGTAAAGAGATGTAACAAATTTTGTCATATCTTTGAAAGCGTTGCCCGATAATCCTAAGTTAAAAGCAATTTTTCGTGTTTGAAAAGCTTGAATTCCAACTTTAGGGTCTATTTCTTCTTTAAAAATTAAGTGTGGGGTATTAGCTGCAACTGTTTCAATATCCATTCCGCCTTCGGTTGAGTACATAATTATGTTTCTACCTGTTTGGCGGTTTAAAAGTACCGACATGTAAAATTCTTTTATTTTACTTGGTCCTGGATAATAAATGCTTTGTTCAATAAGGATTTTGTTTACTTTTTTTCCTTCTGGTCCGGTTTGGTGAGTAATTAACTGCATTCCAAGTATTTGATTTGCATATTCTTTAACTTCGTTATAGTTTTTAGCTATTTTAACTCCGCCTCCTTTTCCACGACCACCTGCGTGAATTTGTGCTTTTACAGCCCAAGTTTCTAAACCTGTTTTTTCAGTAATTTGCTTTGCCGCATTAATTGCATCTTCAACTTTATCGATAACTACTCCAAAAGGAACAGAAACTCCAAATTCTTTTAAAATTGATTTTGCTTGATATTCATGAATATTCATACAAATAAATTTTTAGTTAAAAAGTGTACTTGTAAAGTTATAAATTTTATTTTAAATCGATATGTATTTTTATAAATATTTGAAATTTATTTATTAAATATATCGTTAATTTTTGTAGAAAATTCGTCAAAAACATTTGAATTAGTGGCAATAATTTCTTTTCCGAATACATAATTATTGTTTTTTGAGAAATCGCAAACATTTCCTCCTGCTTCAGTAACAATAAGAGCTCCGGCGGCAACGTCCCAAGAATTTAGTCCGTATTCGTAATATGCATCAAAGCGTCCGCAGGCAATGTATGCTAGGTCTGTGGCGGCAGAACCAAATCTGCGAACTCCGTGTGTATTTTCGACAAAATATTTTAGTGATTTTAGAAATTTTTCTAATCGTGAGAAGTTGTTGTAAGGAAATCCGGTTGAAATTATTGAGTTAGAAAGTTTTGAATTTTCAGAAACATTTATTGCATTTCCGTTAAGAAAAGCACCTCCATTTTTAGTTGCATAAAAGCACTCGTTTGCTCCTATTTCATATACCACACCTAGTACTGTTTCATTGTTTTTTTGAAGTGCTATGCTAATTGCGTAAGGTTTTAAACCATGAATAAAATTTGTAGTTCCATCTAAAGGGTCTATTATCCAATTGTATTCATTGGCTATTATGTTTTCTGTATTTTCTTCAGTAATAAAGCCTGCTTGTGGTAAAATTTGTTTTAGTTTTTCTACAATTATTTTTTCTGATGTTTTATCAACATAAGTTACAAAATCGTTTTTTCCTTTAGTTTCAATAATTTCTGATGTTATTTTAGATTGTTCTGTTTTTAAGTAAATTGCAACTTCATTAGTGAGTTCAATTACGCGATTTAATATTACTTGCAAGTTCATTTTGGTTGTTTTTTAAATAAAAAGAGATTGCCAAAAATGAATCGACAATCTCTGGAATATATATATGATTGATATTAAGCGTCTATGTTTGCGTAAGTTGCGTGTTTTTCTATAAATTCTCTACGGGGAGGAACTTCGTCGCCCATAAGCATTGAAAAAACATGGTCGGCTTCGGCTCCATTTTCTATTGTTACTTGTTGCAATAGTCTGTTAGCAGGGTCCATAGTTGTTTCCCATAGTTGTTGTGCGTTCATTTCACCCAAACCTTTATAACGTTGTACGTGTATTCCTGAATCATTTTCGCTTCCTCCGAAGTCGAAAATTGCTTGCTGACGTTGTTTTTCAGTCCAACAGTATTGTTCTTTTTTTCCTTTTTTAACTAGATATAGTGGTGGCGATGCAATATAAAGATATCCTTGTTCAACTAAGGGTTTCATATATCTAAAGAAAAGGGTCATAATAAGTGTTGCAATATGCCTACCGTCAACGTCGGCATCTGTCATTATTATTACTTTGTGGTATCGTAGTTTTTCAATATTAACAGCACGGCTGTCTTCGTCGTTTCCGACAGTTATTCCAAGAGCTGTAAAAATGTTTTTAATTTCTTCACTTTCGTATATTTTATGGAACATTGCTTTTTCCACATTTAGTATTTTCCCTTTTAAGGGTAAAATTGCTTGAAAGTGTCTGTTTCTGCCTTGTTTAGCGGTTCCACCGGCAGAGTCTCCTTCGACTAAGAATACTTCGCTTTCTGCTGGGTCTTTTCCAGAGCAGTCGGCAAGTTTTCCGGGTAGCCCACCTCCTACTAATGCTGTTTTTCGTTGTACTAGTTCTCTTGCTTTTTTTGCGGCTTGTCTGGCTTGTGCTGCAAGGATAACTTTTTGAACTATTATTCTGGCATCTTTAGGGTTTTCTTCTAAGTAGTTTGAAAGCATTGTGCTAACGGCTTGGTCAACGAAAGTACTTACATCGGAGTTTCCAAGTTTAGTTTTTGTTTGACCTTCAAATTGTGGTTCTTGTACTTTTACAGAAACAACTGCGGTTAAACCTTCACGGAAGTCGTCTCCAACAATTTCAAATTTTAGGTTTTTAAGCATTCCCGATGCATCGGCATATTTTTTCAGAGTTCTGGTAAGTCCTCTTCTGAAGCCTGTTAAGTGTGTACCGCCTTCAATTGTGTTTATGTTATTAACGTAAGAATGAATATTTTCGTTATACGATGTGTTGTATTGTAAGGCTATTTCAACAGGTACTTCGCCGTCGGTTTTGTCTATATGAATTGTTTCTTCAATTAAGCGTTCTCTGGTTCCATCAATAAACTCAACAAATTCTTTTAAGCCTTGTTCTGAGTAGAATTTTTCTTGAATATATTCGCCTTCTTCTGTTTTTTCGCGTTTGTCGGTTAGGTTTAATGTAATTCCTTTGTTTAGAAAAGAAAGTTCTCTTAAACGGGCTGCAATTATATCGTATTTGTATTCAGATACAATAAAAATGGTAGCATCGGGCATAAAAGTAACAACTGTTCCTGTTCTTGTGGTTTCGCCAACTACTTCTAATTGTGTTATTGGTTTACCTATGCTAAATTCTTGTTTGTATATTTTGCCATTTTTATGGACTTGTGCTATTAAGTGAGTTGATAGTGCGTTAACGCAAGAAACACCAACTCCGTGTAAACCTCCAGATACTTTGTAAGAATCTTTATCGAATTTTCCGCCTGCGTGAAGAATTGTCATTACAACTTCTAGGGCAGATTTGCCTTCTTTTTCGTGCATATCAACAGGTATTCCACGTCCGTCGTCTTCAACTGTTATTGAGTTATCTTCGTTAATAATTACATCAATATTTTTACAATAACCGGCTAAAGCTTCATCAATAGAGTTATCAACAACTTCATAAACAAGATGATGTAATCCTTTAATTCCAATGTCGCCAATGTACATTGCTGGTCGTTTTCTTACAGCTTCTAATCCTTCTAAAACCTGTATACTATCGGCACTATATTCATCTTTGTTTGTTTTTGCTTTTTCTTTATCGCTCATACTAATTTTATTTCTTTTATTTACAAAGATACTTATTTAAGTTGCAATTTTGAAAGATTGATTTGGTATTAAATGTGGTTTTATTAACAACTAATTAACAATATGGACTTAGTTTTTTATTTTATATAGTGCTTTTAATTATTTGTTTTACAACGAATTAAGTAAATGGAATTCTTGTTTGCGTTTTTTTAATTATTATATCGAATTTAATTTTGTTTTTTCAAACAATGTATGTAACTTGCGAGCGAACAGATATTATTATTATTAATTAACTAAGTTGTTAGTCAATTAGTTAGAATTAAAGTTAACAAAATGGATAAAAATTCACAAGATTTTCAAGCAATGCTTGAGAGAAGAAATGCAAGATTTCTACAGTTTTTCAAAGAGAATGATTTTATTGAAACTAGGTTAATTGGGGATCCAGAAAAACCTGCTTTGCTGTATAAAGAGCAAGAGGTTTTGTCGTGTTATGTTCACAATTTTGAACTTAGGTTAATGGATAAACCTTTTAGCGATACTGTTATTGAAACCATTAAATTGAATGGTTATAATCCAGCAGATGTAAAAGAATTGCTACACGCTTGGCATGAAACTTACGAACACAGAAAGGTTTACAAAATTAGATTTATGGAATCGACTTTGTTTTTAGCTGGTTATAATTTTATTGTAAGAAAAAAAGATAATCCTGAAGGAAGGTACCCTGTTTTTGCTAGACATCACCCAAAGGTTTATTTTAGTTTAGAAAAAGCACAAGAGATTGCAGATGAGTTAGATAAAGCAGGATATAAAGTAGAAGTTGTGTAAATAATTAATTGATGATTTAATAAATAAAAAAAGCTACCATTTGGTAGCTTTTTTTATTTAGATTTATTTTGTGCATTAAACTACTTGTCTTACTAAGTCGGCAGCTTCTTGTAGAGTAATTGCAGAGTGTACTTTTAAGCCTGAATTGTCTATAATTTCTTTGCCTTCTTCAGCATTAGTTCCTTGTAAACGTACAATTACAGGTATGTTTATGGTTCCAATTTTTTTATAAGCTTCTACAACACCGGTAGCAACTCTGTCGCAACGAACAATTCCGCCAAAAATATTTAGTAAAATTGCTTTTACGTTAGGGTCTTTTAAAATTATTCTAAAACCAGCTTCTACTGTTTTTGCGTTTGCTCCACCCCCAACATCTAAAAAGTTTGCAGGTTCTCCGCCAGAAAGTTTAATTATGTCCATAGTTGCCATTGCTAAGCCGGCACCGTTAACCATACAGCCAACGTTTCCGTCGAGTTTAACTAAGCTTAGGTCGTTTTCTTTGGCTTCTAATTCGTAAGGGTCTTCTTCAGAAATATCGTGCAATGCAGCATAATCTGCATGACGAAACAATGCGTTATCGTCTAAATTAACTTTTGCATCAACAGCAATTATCTTATTATCAGATGTTTTTAAAACCGGATTTATTTCAAACATTGAAGAATCAGTTTTATCGTAAGCAGTATAAAGAGCTACAACAAATTTAGTCATTTCTTTGAAAGCATTGCCCGAAAGACCTAAATTAAATGCAATTTTTCTTGCTTGAAAAGCTTGAATTCCAACTTTAGGGTCTATTTCTTCTTTAAAAATTAAGTGAGGAGTTTTTTCTGCTACAGTTTCAATATCCATTCCGCCTTCGGTTGAGTACATAATTATGTTTCTACCAGTTTGGCGGTTTAATAGCACTGACATGTAAAATTCTGAGGTTTGAGATTCTCCAGGGTAGTAAACATCTTGAGCTATAAGAACTTGGTTTACTTTTTTTCCGGCTTCTCCTGTTTGTTTAGTAACTAATGTACCGCCCAAAATATTTTTGGCAATATCTTCAACTTTGTCAATTCCTTTTGCAAGAACAACGCCGTTTGCACCAGTTTCTTTAACAACACCTTTACCTCTTCCACCTGCGTGAATTTGGGCTTTTACAACGTACCAACTTGTTCCTGTTTGTTCGGTTAGTTTTTTTGCAACTTCAACGGCTTCTTGTGGAGTTTTTGCAACAATTCCTTCTTGAATTCCTACGCCAAAACTTTTAAGAATACCTTTTGCTTGATATTCGTGAATATTCATATAGATATATTAATTAATTTTCTTTGTGTTCAAAATTAGCTTTTTTATATTGAATTATAAAATGATTTTTATTTAAAAAAGTTGCTTTTAGACATATTAAACAAGATTAAGTAGGTTTAATATTTTAATTTCTTATTAATGAGCCCGGTATAAAAAGTCAGTTTAATTTTCATTAAA
>DYMG01000108.1 GCA_020721655.1 Paludibacter propionicigenes
CTATAAATTTCATTGACTTCAGCACTTCACAGGTACAATATTGTTAAATTGAAAATTTAGTTTTTTTGATTCTGCGACAGTTGTCAGGCAACAAAAACATACCGTTGTACGTTAGTCTGCAATAAAAAAACAGAATAAAATCGCAATATTTAAATGACATAAAAGCATAACTATTGGTCATTACGATATTTAATTGTATCTTTGAACTAAACCACTATGGACTTAAAGTCCATAGTGGTTTAGTTTCAGTTTTCTAAGCTGTTCTGTTGTCAGGCTATCAAATGTTTTCTCCAACAAATTAATACCCGTTTCTTGTTCATAATCGGCTAATCGGTTTTGAAAATTGAATATGGTTGCCCTACTAAAAGGCTCTGTATCAATGTTCAATAATCCTAAAGCGGCTTTGGTTCGCAAATTATATTCTTGACAACCAAATTGTTACGATGGTTTTTAAAAAAAATGCCACTTTTTTTAAAAATTCTTTTTATCTTTGAACTGTCTAAGAAATAGTTTTTAGACTGGACTCATTTATTAAATATGAAATTAAAACTAACATTAATTGCGACATTAATATCAGTTATATTATTAGGTCAAAACAATGAATGGAATTATAATTATGACTGGGAATATTACAGCGCTTTTTATCAACCTATTCATTTTACAAATTATGGAGAGGCTCCAGATGTTAATGTAGAACAGTTGCATTATATTTTAATAAATAAGAAAGGAAAAAAAACTAATTACTATAAAGAGTTTAATAGCAATGGAAAACTGCTTAAATACTATAAAAAGGAAGCTGATAATGTGATTATTCCATTAGTTGAATTTGTTTACGATAGTAATAATGTGAAAGTAGCAAAATCTTTCAAAAAAGGAATTATTAAATATACTACTGAGAACAAGTGGAATAATTATAACCGATTATTGGAAACAAAAAAAAATAATAGAAAAGGAAAAACCACAATAAAAAATACATGGGAATATAGCAGTGATAGTTGCACTATTTCTTCAACGTATCAAAAAAATGGGAAAATAAAAAGAAAATGGGAATACGAATATTATAAGAAATGCGACAAATCTTGTTCAAAATTATATAACGGAAAAGGAAAATTATTGAATGTTTGGACGTATGATTGTAATCAAGAAGGCGAAAAGCTTACTGCAAAAAGTGATACAACACAAGTTTGCAAATGGGATGAGGTTACATCAGACTTTTTAATTAAAGTGTATCAAACCTTTGATGAAAAAGGGAAAGTTCTAAAACATGTGAGTAAATATACAAGATTAGATACCTCAATTGTAGAAAGCACAACCTATGATAAAAACGAAAATATTTTATATCATTCAACTTATAATAAGAGTTTCCAAAAACCATTAATAAGTGAAGGGTTTCGTAAAGGTAAAAAAACTTACCACTACGAATATCAATATAATAATGATAAAGTAATTTCATACACCTATTCATATAATAATAAGCTACGTTCCAAATATGAAAACAAGTATGAAGAAGGAAGGTTTGTTGAGCAGAAAAGATATAATAAAAAAGGAGAACTATTATTGACTATTCAATTGGAATATGGAAAATCGTTTGCTAAAAATTAAGCATCTAAAAGATTATACCGAAAGCATATCTGTAATAGTCCAATTTACAAAATAGTTTGGAATATTTTATAAATACAATTATTATTATTTCTAAAAGCTAAGGTTCAATTTTATTAAATTTATCGATACCGAAAATAAGTAAAGAGTAAAAAACTGTAAAAACAGTAACACCTGGCTGTGTTTCTAATGTATCTTCGTTTAAAAATGAAAAGAATAGAGCTAATAATATTATTAATGAATAAAATTCTGTTTTATGTTCATAAAAGATTGGATAAAAAAATGCCAATAAAATAATTGTAGCTCCAATAATTCCGAAACTAATAAAAAATGTAAGTATTTGATTGTGTGCCCTTAATCTGTTTTTTGGAAGTAATTCTGAATTTGTTTTTTCATAATAGTTATTAAATTTGTCTTGAACATCGCCGGTGCCAACACCAAGTAATTTATTTGAGTTAAATATACTTCCCCCTGCCTTAAAATACTCAATACGTTGAATAAAACTTTTATTATTTATATTATTTTTGTTTTTGTACATTTCGTATTCCCATAAAAATTTATAGAGCGATACATATAATGAAAATTTATTTTCATATAAATAGTTTGGCATTCCATTTTCAATATTCTCAATATCTTTTTTTGTTAGTTTTGAAAAACCTACAGAGTCTTTTGTTAAATTTTTAGATGCTAAATATCGGTAAAGCGTATATTTTAAAAGATTTCCACGGTTATCTAAGCTATCAAAATAAAGAGAGCTTTGTTTTTCCCAATTTTCTTTTAACTCTTTATTACAAATATTTTTAAAAACTAAGTTGCCATTTTCTCTTGTGCTATCGGTAAAGTTAATTTTGTAGTAATTGCCATTTTCTGTCAATTTTCTTGTTTCGGCAATTTCAGATTTATTAATTGTTCCAATTTTAGTGTAAGAATTGTTTATCCAAAATGTAGAATATGAGGCGATTCCTATAACTAATAAAAATATTGATAATTTTAAAATTGGGTTTTTTATTATCCAAATTCCATAAAAAGCTGAAATAATAGAAATTACAATAAAAATTACAATTCCGGTTAAACTTTGTAAAAATAAAAGGAACAAGATTAAATATAAAGCTATTAAAAGAAGTGCTATTTGTGTAAATTTAGTGCTATTTTTTTGAAGCCAGAAGGTTAAAATAATAGCTATCACAATCATAATTGAGAAGCGTATATGCGATACAAATACCGATAGTTCGCGGTATCCAGTGTGGTTAAATTTTGTTAAACCTAAATAAATTGCAATTGAAAATAAACTTGCAAAGATTACAGATATAATAAATACTTTAAATATTATTTGTAGTTCTTTTTTATTTATTAAGGCTGATGTTCCAACAATTAAAGGCAATATTAGAAGAGGTATTTTTATTTTAATATCGTGTATTCCATAATCAATGTTTACGGAATTAAACAGCCATAAAAAATGCACTATAATTATAGAAATGAAAACTAAAATGCTTTTTCTGGTTTTTAAGATTGATAGTTTTTGCTTAAAATTGCCTTCAACTATCCAATTAAAAAGCAATAAAAATTGGGCACTACTCATTAAGAATTCCGACCAAGGGAGCATTGCAGTTAATGCTGTTAGTGCAAAAATATAAGTGTATCGGTGTAATGTTTTCCTGTTTTTAAGCATTGAAAAATAAACGAGAAAATGTTTGTTTTGGTATGTTATATATTAAAAAAATCAGTAATTTTTTGTTACTGATTTTTTTATATTTAGTTTATTTCAGCCATTTTATGGCTATAGTTGCTAATTTTTTCTTCCACATATTTTTTATCAACACTAAAAGATTTAACATTTTTTTCTGGAAGTTCAAACATTGCATCGGTCATTACTGTTTCGCAAATTGAGCGTAAACCGCGTGCACCTAAGTTAAATTTTATTGCAGTTTCTACAATATAGTCTAAAGCATCATCATTAAATGTTAATTTTATTCCGTCAATTTTAAATAATTTTGTGTATTGTTTTACAAGGGCATTTTTGGGTTCAACTAAAATACGTTTTAGTGCATCTTTGTCTAATGGGTTTAGGTATGTTAGTACTGGCAAACGACCAATTATTTCGGGAATTAAGCCAAAAGATTTTAAATCTTGTGGGGCAATGTATTGTAGCAGATTTTCTTTATTTATTTGGGCTGTTTTACTTAATGCACCATAACCTACAGCTCTAGTATTTAGTCTATTAGCAATTTTTCGTTCAATTCCATCGAATGCACCACCACAAATAAACAGAATGTCTTTTGTGTCAACCTGAATCATTTTTTGGTCGGGGTGTTTTCTTCCTCCTTGTGGCGGAACATTTACTATTGCACCTTCTAAAAGTTTAAGCAATCCTTGTTGAACACCTTCGCCCGACACATCGCGGGTAATTGAAGGGTTGTCTCCTTTTCGAGCTATTTTATCGAGTTCATCGATAAAAACTATACCTCTTTCGGCAGATTTTACGTTATAATCGGCAACTTGCAAAAGTCGGGTTAGTAAACTTTCAATATCTTCGCCAACGTAACCAGCTTCTGTTAGAACAGTAGCATCAACTATAGTAAAAGGAACATCGAGTAATTTTGCAATTGTTTTTGCTAATAGTGTTTTTCCGGTTCCGGTTCTGCCAACCATTATGATGTTTGATTTTTCAATTTCAACATCATCGTGTGTGTTTTTTTGTTGTAATCGTTTATAGTGATTGTAAACAGCTACCGATAAAAATTTTTTGGCATCATCTTGACCAATAACATAATTGTCGAGAAAGGCTTTAATTTCGCTTGGTTTTTTTAAGTTAAGCGTTTTTAATCCTTTTACAGAAGTTGTTTCTTCTTTTATAATGTTACTAGCCTGTTCAATACAATCGTTACAAATATGACCACTAACTCCTTCTATTAATATTTCTACATCTTTTCTGCTTCTTCCGCAAAACGAGCATTTATCCATTCAGTTATTTATTTTTCGTTTTTCTTTTTTTCTTTAATCGCTCTTTCTAAAACTTCGTCAATCATACCGTATTCTTTAGCTTCTTTGGCTATCATCCAGTAATCGCGGTCGCTATCGGCTTCAATTTTTTTGAGTGTATTGCCAGAGTGATGGGCAATTATTTCGTAAAGTTCGAGTTTTAACTTTTTAATTTCGCGTGCAGTTATTTCAATATCAGAGGCTTGACCTTGTGCACCGCCCATTGGTTGATGTATCATAACACGCGAATGTGGTAATGCTGTTCGCTTTCCTTTTGCTCCGGCTGTTAATAAAACTGCTGCCATAGATGCTGCCATTCCGGTGCAAATAGTTGCCACATCAGAACTTATGTATTGCATAGTATCGTATATTCCTAAGCCTGCATAAACAGAGCCACCTGGTGAATTTAAATATATTGAAATATCTCTTGTTGCATCAACCGATTCTAAAAACAATAGTTGTGCTTGTATAATGTTTGCAACATAATCATCAATTTCTGAACCTAAAAATATTATTCTATCCATCATTAATCTAGAAAAAACATCCATTGTTGCAATATTCATTTGGCGTTCTTCAATAATTGTTGGAGACACCCAACTTCCATAAATTGAAGCGTATTTATCTAAGTTTAGACTACTTATTCCAAGGTGTTTAGTAGCGTATTTTCTAAATTCATTATTTTTTTCCATATAAATTTATTTTTTTCAAAGATAAATAAATGATGTTGAAATTAAAACTATGTTCTTTAAATTTATATCAATTGATTGGTAAAGCATTTACAATTGTTTAAAAACTTACTACATTTGTATTAGAGTTATTGATTTTATACTAAAAATTATTAAAATGCTTACAAAAACTTTCGGAAGTGCAGTTTATGGTATAGATGCAACAACAATTACTGTTGAAGTTAGTGTTGAGGCTGGTGCAAAATTTTTTCTTGTGGGTTTGCCAGATAATGCTGTAAAAGAGAGTCAGCAAAGAATTGATACAGCTTTGCGAAACCACAATTACAAAATACCCGGAAAAAAAATTGTAATAAATATGGCTCCTGCCGATATACGAAAAGAGGGTTCGGCATACGATTTAACTATTGCAATGGGAATTTTAGCCGCTTCCGAACAAATAAATGCCACAGAAATTGACAAATATATAATTATGGGCGAACTTTCTTTAGATGGTAGTTTACAGCCAATTAAAGGAGTTTTGCCAATTGCAATAAAAGCACGTGAAGAGGGTTTTAAGGGTTTTATTTTACCAAGTAAAAATGCTAAAGAAGCTGCAGTTGTTGATAATTTAGAAATTTATGGCGTAGAAAATATTAAGCAAGTAATAGATTTTTTCGACAAAAAAATACCAATAGAACAAACAATTATTGATACACGTGCCGAATTTTATAAACATATAAATAATTTTACTATAGATTTTTCTGATGTAAAAGGGCAAAAATCGGTTAAGCGAGCTTTAGAAGTAGCCGCCGCAGGTGGGCATAATATTATTTTAATAGGTCCACCCGGAGCAGGAAAAACAATGTTAGCTAAACGAATTCCAACAATACTACCTCCTCTAACCTTACGAGAATCATTAGAAACAACTAAAATACATTCGGTTATAGGGAATATCGACAGCAATACCTCATTAATAACATCGCGACCATTTCGTTCGCCACATCATACAATTTCCGATGTTGCACT
>DYMG01000109.1 GCA_020721655.1 Paludibacter propionicigenes
AATCGACAAGTACTTAGAAAATAAAAATTAGAATATTACAAACAAGGATAAATTGTTATTAATAAGCAAGTTGCCAATTTTCTATTTAATACCAAATACAAACAATATATTGTCCAATAAATGAATTGTATAATGCCGATGCAATAGCTGTTTAGTCCAATTTTTATTGGACTATTACAGATATGCTTTCGGTATAATTTCCAACTCTCTTAAATGTTCCATCTTTTTTAATTCTAGAAATTCTTTAATACCAACTAAATGCTCTTTTACAGTTTTATTTCCAAATTCATAGACTTTACTTACAAGACCATCTAAAAAATCACGGTCGTGAGAAACAAGAATAAGAGTTCCGTCGAAATCAATAAGAGCTTGTTTTAAAATGTCTTTAGTTCGCATATCTAAGTGATTTGTAGGTTCGTCTAAAATAAGCAAATTAACTGGTTCGAGTAGCAATTTAATCATAGCCAAACGTGTTCGTTCTCCTCCCGACAGCACTTTTACTTTTTTATCCCAATCGTCGCCACCAAACATAAATGCCCCCAAAATATCCTTAATTTTGGTACGAATATCGCCAATAGCAACATCGTCTATAGTTTGAAATACTGTTAAATTTTCGTTTAAAAGCGACGCTTCATTCTGAGCAAAATAGCCAATTTTTGTATTGTGCCCCAAAATTAGGTTTCCGCCGTGTTCAATCTCCCCCATTATAGCTTTAACAAATGTAGATTTACCTTCCCCATTTTTGCCCACAAAAGCGATTTTTTCGCCCCTCAAAATTGATAATGACGCATCTTTAAAAACCAAATGATTTTCGTATTTTTTAGAAACATCTTCGGCTTTAACAGGGCAAACACCAGAGCGAGGTGATGGTGGAAAACGCAGTCGCAAGTGCGATGTATCTATTTCGTCTATTTCAATAGGCACAACTTTTTCTAACATTTTAACTCGCGATTGGACTTGCAAAGTTTTAGAGTAAGTTCCTTTAAATCTATCAATAAATGTTTGTGTTTCAGTAATCATTTTTTGTTGTTCTTCTAATTGTTTTTGTTGCTGTTCTCTACGTTCTTTGCGTAATTCAAGGTATTTTGTGTAATTTACCTTATAGTCGTAAATTCTACCCATTGTAACCTCAATTGTTCTGTTTGTAATGTTATCGACAAATGCACGGTCGTGCGAAATTACTATCACGGCTTTTGCACTATTTATGATAAAATCTTCGAGCCACTGCACCGATTCTATGTCTAAATGATTTGTTGGTTCGTCGAGCAAAATAAGGTCTGGAGTTTTTAGTAAAATTTTGGCTAATTCTATCCTCATTCTCCAACCTCCGCTAAATTCGGAAGTTTGTCGTTTAAAATCGCTTCGTAAAAATCCCAAACCTAATAAAATTTTTTCTATTTCTGCATCAAAATTTATTTCGCCGTGGCTATATAATTTGTCGCTCAATGCAGTCATATCTTCAATTATTTGAGAATATTCGTCTGATTCGTAGTCTGTTCTAACTGTAAGTTGATGATTTAATTCCTCAATTTTTTTTTGCATTTGTAAAACTTGCTCAAATGCTTGAGATGCTTCTTCAAAAACTGTTCTATTATCGTTAATCATTAAATGCTGTGGCAAATAAGCTATTACGGCATCTTTTGGGGCTGAAATTCTACCCAATGTTGGGTTTTGGAATCCTGCAATTACTTTTAACAATGTCGATTTTCCTGCTCCATTTTTTCCCATAAGAGCAATTCTATCGGTTTCGTTTACAACAAATGAAATATCTTTAAAAAGTGTTGTTCCACTAAATTCTACAGCAAGTCCATCAATCGAAATCATTTTTATTTTTTAAAATTAGCGTGCAAAGTTAGCAAAATTTGGCAAAGGTTAAGGTTGTGTGGGTTTATATTTATGAGTCTGGTATAAAAAGTCAGTTTAATTTTCATTAAATAGGCTATGTATTTAATTATAAAGACTTTATGTATTATTGTAAATTTGAATTAAAACTCTTATTATCAATAATTTAACTTTATAAACTTTCAACTTTATAACTTTTTAGACTAACCTCATAGTTCAATAAGACGAAGTTGAAATTGGGCTATTTTGAAAGTAAAATCGGTATAACAAAAGACCTGCGAATTTAAGGTATTATAAAAAACCATCATAAAAAAAGCCTCTCAATTATTTAAAACGAGAGGCTTTTTTTATATTAATAGTTTATTATAACAATGCGTTTGTTTTGCGAACTTCTTCGGCAGACGATTGCATTTTTTCTTTTTCTGCATTAGAAAGGTCAACTTCAACTATTTTTTCAATACCATTTTTTCCAATTACACAAGGAACTCCTATGCAAATATCTTCTAAGCCAAACTGACCTGTTAGATATGCCGAGCAAGGGAATATTTTTTTTGAATCTAAAGCAATGGCTTTAACTATTTCTGATACTGCTGCTCCCGGTGCATACCAAGCACTTGTGCCTAATAATTTTGTAAGAGTAGCACCACCAACTTTAGTAGCTTCAACAACTTCTTGTTGCTTTTCTGCAGAAAGGAATTTTGCAACTGGAATACTATTTCGGTTAGCTTTTTCAATTAATGGAACCATACCTGTATCTGTATGTCCGCCAATAACCATTGCATTAACTTCAGAAGTTGGGCAATTCATAGCCATAGCTAAATTATATTTAAAACGTGCACTATCTAAAGCACCACCCATACCAATAACTCTATTTTTAGGAAGTCCCGACGATTTAGCAGCCAAATAAGCCATAGTATCCATTGGGTTACTTACTACAATTAGTGTTACATTTGGTGAATATTTAACAATATTTTCTGTAACATTTTTCACAATTCCTGCATTTGTAGAAATTAGCTCTTCGCGAGTCATACCGGGTTTACGAGGAATTCCGCTAGTAATTACTGCTATATCACTATTCGCTGTTTTTGAATAATCTCCGGTAGTTCCTGTAATTGTAGAATCGAATCCATTTAATGATGATGTTTGCATTAAATCCATAGCTTTACCTTCGGCAAAACCTTCTTTGATGTCAATTAGAACTACTTCATCAGCAAAATCTTTTATTGCAATGTATTCTGCACAACTAGCACCTACTGCTCCTGCACCAACAATTGTTACTTTCATTTTATTTATTTTTATTAGTTAAGAAATTATTTTCAGCCACTAAATTACTTTAATTATTTAAATAATTATATATTATAAAACATACAACTAAAATTATGTTCTAATAACGCCAACTTTATAATCTTCCCTAATTGGGTTGTGATTTGCGGCTTCAATTCCCATAGAAATAACTTTTCGTGTTTTGAGTGGGTCTATTATCGCATCAATCCACAAGTTAGAAGCTGCATAATATGGCGATGTTTGGTATGTATATCTGTCTGTAATTTCTTTTAAAAGTTTTTCTTCGGCTTCTTTTGTAATTTCTTCGCCTTTTGTTTTAAGTGTTGCTACTTGAATTTGCAAAAGTGTTTTTGCTGCAGAGGCTCCACTCATAACGGCTATTTGTGCTGTGGGCCATGCCAACATTAGGCGTGGGTCGTATGCTTTTCCACACATTGCATAATTTCCTGCTCCGTAAGAATTTCCTATAACTATTGAGAACTTTGGAACAATTGAATTTGCCATAGCATTTACCATTTTAGCTCCATCTTTAATTATACCAGCGTGTTCAGAACGAGAACCTACCATAAATCCGGTAACATCGTGTAAAAATAAAAGTGGTATTCTTTTTTGGTTACAATTCATAATAAAATGAGCTGCTTTATCGGCTGAGTCGTTATATATAACTCCACCAAATTGCATTTCATTTGTTTTTGTTTTTACTATTTTTCTTTGATTAGCAACTATACCCACAGCCCAACCATCAATTCGTGCATATCCGCAAATTATTGTTTTTCCGTAACCGGCTTTATATTCGTCTATTTCCGAATTATCAACCAAACGTTTAATAACGTCCATCATATCAAATGGTTGGTCTCTTTTTTCTGGAATTATGCCATATATTTCTTCTTCTTTTAATTTTGGTTTTGATGGTTCTATTCTATTAAAGCCTGCATTTTCGGGATTTCCTACTTTTGATATTATGTTTCTTATTGTATCTAATGCTTCGTGGTCGTTTTCTACTTTATAATCTACTACGCCCGATATTTCGGTGTGAGTTGTAGCACCGCCAAGTGTTTCGTTATCAATTTCTTCGCCAATTGCCGATTTAACCAAATAACTTCCGGCTAAAAAAATTGTTCCTGTTTTGTTAACAATAATGGCTTCGTCGCTCATAATTGGCAAATATGCTCCGCCTGCAACACAATTTCCCATAACCGCAGATATTTGTATAATACCCATTGCCGACATTTTTGCATTATTTCTAAAAATTCGTCCAAAATGTTCTTTATCGGCAAAAATTTCTGATTGCATTGGCAAAAATATACCAGCACTATCAACTAAATATATGATAGGCAAGTGGTTTTCCATTGCTATTTCTTGTGCTCTCAGGTTTTTTTTCCCTGTTATTGGAAACCACGCACCTGCTTTTACTGTTGCATCGTTTGCAACTATTACGCATTCTTTACCAGAAACATAGCCAATACCAATAACAACTCCACCCGAAGGGCAACCTCCGTATTCTTGGTACATTCCTTCGCCTACAAATGCTCCTATTTCAAAAAAATAGCTTTCCTTATCTATTAAATAATCAATACGTTCTCTGGCTGTAAGTTTACCTTGTTTATGAGTACTATCTATTTTTTTTTGTCCTCCGCCTAAATAAATTTTTTGCAATTTCTGATTCATTTCAGAAATCATCAATTTCATATTGTCTTGGTTTTTATTAAACTTTAAATCCATTTTATTTTTTGTTTAAAAATAATAAATATATACATTAATGCATAATTTAATTTTGAAAATTATGGTATTATACAACATATAATCTTATTTGCATTTGTAGGTTTTAAAATAGGGGTATTTATAAAATTGTGTGTATAAAGTTTTGTTATTTAAATACACTTCAATGAAAAAATATACTTTTTTGGTAGTTTTGGGATTATTAACTTTAGTTTTTTTAATTTCTTGCAAAAAAGAAGCAGACCAAGGTGAGAAATTTAAAACTAGTATTTTACCAAAAAATTGGGGGGTTGACATTCCCAGTTCAATAAGTTATTATAGTTCAACAAAGAATATTAACGACACCTTAAATGGCAACGAAATATATCAAAATTTGAGAACATTTATAAATGTTGGCGAAAAATCGGCAGAAATTGTACAAAATATAATGATTGCAATTTCTGTACACGATATTAACGAAGCTATATCATTGACTTATACCAGCAATGACGATGGCAGAGCAAAGTATTTAGAGGTTTTAGAAAATGAGAGTTTTGATGGTCAAAATTGGGAATACGAAATGACAATTTCCGATGCAAGCTCTACAAGTGAAGCCGACCAAGGAAAAGCACTGCAAATTTTCTGGAATACTTCGCCAATAAAAGGAATTGCTATTTTAAAGCCTTACAATATTGATAGGACTACAAATTTAGATTTCCCCGATTTTATTGTGAAAATTTATTATAGCGAAGCCGGAGAAGGTGGTTACGATAGCCAAATGACAGTTGATTTAAAAGGCTTGCCTAATATTTCTGATAGATATTATTTAAATTCATTAAAAATGTTTGCCGGAAAAAACGACAATATTGTTAGTGTTTATGGAAACTCAGACCACCCAAATGCATATTTTTTCGATACTTCTGCTGTTGGTTTTAACTGGGCTTTTTCTGCATCATCAAACAATGTTTTAGATATTGCTGTTGCCGAGGTTGGTTTACCAAGAAACACTTTAAATTCTACAAATAGAGATGAAATTTTAGTAACAAATTCAATTTATAATGTTTTTAACAATCAGATTTTATCACTTGGTTATTCGCAAGAAGATACAGACAATTATTTGTTTAACACAAGTGCCCCTGGTTATTTTAATTCAAATGGATTTATTCAGGGAGGAACTGCTCCTAACGGATACGATTTTACAGTTCTACAACAAAATGTGTTAAACTTAACACCTTATAATCCATTAGAAATAAACAATTTAAATATAGACTTTAAATGAAAATTTAGTTAATAATTGGTTAGTAATTGGTTGAATTAACCGCTTCATTATGGAGCGGTTTTTTTATACCGAAACCATATCTGTAATAACGTGTTCCGAACTTGTTCGGAAGTCCAACCA